>NZ_JBEOVH010000033.1:0-106139 GCF_040295385.1 Streptomyces sp. NPDC002825 | reverse complement strand
CGCCGGCAAGGGCGCCGTTCCGTTGTGCCCACCCGTTCCGCCCTGGGGGCACCTCCCGGACGAAGTCTGGGGGAGGAACGCATGCCCACAACGGGGCGGAAGGTGGGCCCGTTGCAAAGAGCCGTTACAGGTTGCCGCGCTTGGCCTGTTCGCGCTCGATCGCTTCGAAGAGCGCCTTGAAGTTGCCCTTGCCGAAGCCCATCGACCCGTGACGCTCGATCATCTCGAAGAAGACGGTCGGACGGTCCTGGACCGGCTTGGTGAAGATCTGCAGCAGGTAGCCGTCCTCGTCGCGGTCGACGAGGATCTTCAGCTCGCGCAGCGTCTCGACGGGCACGCGCGTCTCGCCGGCCCACTCGCCGAGCGTGTCGTAGTACGAGTCGGGGGTGTCGAGGAACTGGACGCCCGCCGCGCGCATGGAGCGGACGGTCGCGACGATGTCGTTGGTGGCCAGCGCGATGTGCTGGACGCCCGCGCCGCCGTAGAACTCCAGGTACTCGTCGATCTGCGACTTCTTCTTCGCGATCGCCGGCTCGTTGATCGGGAACTTCACCTTGAGGGTGCCGTCCGCGACGACCTTCGACATCAGCGCCGAGTACTCGGTCGCGATGTCGTCGCCCACGAACTCCTTCATGTTCGTGAAGCCCATGACCTTGTTGTAGAAGCCGACCCAGTCGTTCATCTTGCCGAGCTCGACGTTGCCGACGCAGTGGTCGATGGCCTGGAAGGTCCGCTTGGCCGGGGGCTCGACGATGGGGTTGGCGGAGACGAAGCCCGGCAGGTAGGGGCCGTCGTAGCCGGAGCGCTCGACGAGGGTGTGACGGGTCTGGCCGTACGTGGCGATGGCGGCGAGGACGACCGTGCCGTTCTCGTCCTTGAGCTCGTACGGCTCGGTGATGCCGGTCGCGCCGTGCGCGACGGCGTAGGCGTACGCGGCGCGCGCGTCCGGCACCTCGATCGCCAGGTCGACGACGCCGTCGCCGTGCTCGGCGACGTGCTCGGCGAGGAAGCGGCCCCAGTCGGTCGCGACCTTGATGACGGAGGTGAACACGAAACGGGCGGAGCCGTTGGTGAGGACGTAGCTGGCGGTCTCGCGGCTGCCGTTCTCCGGTCCGGAGTAGGCGACCAGCTTCATGCCGAAGGCCGTGGAGTAGTAGTGCGCGGCCTGCTTGGCGTTGCCGACGGCGAAGACGACCGCGTCCATTCCCTTGACCGGGAAGGGATCGGCCTCACGCGCGGTGGAAGGGTTGGGATCGATAGTCATCGAGGTATCTGCCATGGCAGCAATGTCCCGCCGTTCGGCAAGGTGCGCAAGAGTTTGCTGATCCCCTGGTCAATGTGCACAGCGACCGGCGAGTATGGCCGTGCGACTTGTACATCCTGACCATGAGGAGGCCGCTGTGGCGATCGATCATTTGGATGGCCGGCTGATCGCGCTCCTGGCGCGCGAGCCGCGCATCGGGGTCCTGGAGGCCTCGCGGCGTCTGGGGGTGGCGCGCGGGACGGTGCAGGCGCGGCTGGACCGGCTCCAGGCGAGCGGGGTGATCCGCGGCTTCGGCCCGCAGGTGGACCCGGCGGCGCTCGGCTATCCGGTGACGGCCTTCGCGACGCTGGAGATCAAGCAGGGGCAGGGCGCGGACGTGCGGGGCCATCTGGCTACGGTGCCGGAGGTGCTCGAACTGCACACGACGACGGGCCACGGCGACATGCTCTGCCGGCTGGTCGCCCGCTCGAATGCGGACCTGCAGCGGGTGATCGACAAGGTGGTGGCCTTCGAGGGGATCGTGCGGGCGTCCACCGCCATCGTGATGGAGAACCCGGTGCCGCTGCGGATCATCCCGCTGGTGGAGCAGGCGGCGCAGGAGTAGGCGACCGGCACCCGACGCGGAGACGCGGGACCAGGGAGACGCAGAGACGCAGAGACACAGAGACGCAAAGAGAGCTCTGCAAAGAAGTACTTGCAAATAAACCCTTGCAAGTACTTCTTTGCAACTCTAGAGTCGAGCCATGCCCGAGCCCGAAGACCACTCCCCGGCGGAGCTCCCCGCGCAGGCCGACGCACAGAACGGCGCGGTACAGGCCGACGAGCTCCTGAACCGCACGCTCGACCCCCGCTCCCTCCGGGCCATCGCCCACCCGTTGCGCATCCAGCTGCTGCGCGCCCTGCGCCGCTACGGACCCGCCACCGCATCCCAGCTCGCCGACCGCCTCGGCGAGTCCAGCGGCGCCACCAGCTACCACCTGCGCCAGCTCGCCGCCCACGGCTTCATCGTGGACGACCCGACGCGCGGCAAGGGCCGGGAGCGCTGGTGGAAGGCGGCCCACCGGGGGACGACCTTCGACGAGGCGCTCCACAGGAACCCCGACCCCGAGGTCCAGGGCGCCCTCGACGTCCTCCTGCACGAGATCGCGACCATCCACACCCAGGAGCTGTCGACCTGGGTCGCCACCCGCCACACCTGGGACGAGGCCTGGGCCGGCGCCTCGGACTTCAGCGACTTCCGGCTGAGCCTCCCGCCCGAGCGGCTGCGCGAGCTCAACGGGCGGATCCACGCACTGATCAACGAGTACAGCGAGACCGCCGACCCCGACGCGCCGGGCGCCACCACCGTACGGATGCACCTGCACGCGTTCCCACAGCGCAACGACTGACCGCCCGAGCCCCCTCCGTACCGCCCAAGGACCCGCCGTACCCACCGAGTTGCCGCCGCACCGCCCGCACCGCCGTCGCCCGCACCCACGGAAGGAACCCCGCATCATGCATGCCGACATCCACCTCCAGCTGCACGCGCTGACGGCCACGGAGCTCCGGCGCGAGGCCGCCGCCGTCCGGCCGGACGCCGCCCCGCGCGTCCCCGTCCTCCGCGCCCGACTGGGCTGGACGCTCGTCGAGTTGGGCCTGCGCCTGGCCACACCCGCCCACCGCCCGGCCACTCTGGCCGTTTGACCGCATCGGGGGGGCACGAAGTGACGACGACAACGCAGCACAGCCGCACACCGCTGACGGGCGTCCTGGCCGCCAACGCCGTGTCGGTGACCGGCAATTCACTCACGCTCATCGGCGTCCCGTGGTTCGCGCTCGAGACCACGGGAAGCCCCGGCAAGGCGGGTCTTGTCGCCTTCTGCGCGGCCGTCCCCGTCGTGCTCTCCGCCGTCGCCGGCGGCCCGGTCATCGACCGCCTCGGGCGCCGTCGGGTCAGCATCACGTCCGACCTGGTCTGCGGACTCGCGCTCACCGCGATCCCGCTCCTGAACCAGACCGGCGTCCTCCGGTTCTGGATGCTGTGCGCGCTGATGGCGGTCACCGGCCTGTTCCACGCGCCCGGCGAGATGGCCCGGCACGTGCTCGTGCCCGACCTGGCCGGGCGTGCCGGGACCTCGCTCACCCGGGCCGCCAGCCTGTACGACGCGGTGGCGCGCGGGGCCCGGATGACGGGCGCCGCGATCGCCGGACTGCTCGTCGCGTTCATGGGCCCCGGCACCGTGCTGTACGTCGACGCCGCCACCTTCGCCGTCTCCGCGCTGCTCGTCACGGCGACCCTGCGCGGGGTGCCGTCGGCTGAGCCGCTGCGCGACGCGGAGCGCCTCTCCGTCGCCCGCTACCGCGCCGATCTGCGCGAGGGGTACGCCTTCCTGTTCCGCGTCCGGCTGATGCTCGGGATCACGGTCATGGTGATGGTGACCAACGGCCTCAGCCAGAGCTGGAGTTCGGTGCTGCTGCCGGTCCACAGCCGGGAGAATCTCGGCGGGCCCGCCGCACAGGGCCTGCTCGTCTCCGTCTTCGCCGGCTGCGCCCTGGCGGGCGCCCTGCTCTACGGGGCGATCGGGGAACGCTTCCCGCGCCGCGCCGTGTTCACGGCGGGCTTCCTGATCGGCGGCGCCCCGCCGTACGTGGTGGCCGCCCTCACCGACACCACCGCACCGCTCCTGGTGACGCTCGCGGCCTCGGGGCTCGGGGTCGGGGTCCTCAACCCGATCCTGACCACCGTCGCCTACGAGCAGGTGCCCGACGAACTGCGCAGCCGGGTCATGGGCGCGAGTACGGCCGGAGTGCTGCTCACGAATCCGCTGGGCGGGCTCGTGGCGGGTCTCCTGGTCGAGCGGGCCGGACTGACGGCGACGCTGCTCGGAATCGGGACGCTCTACTTCCTCGTGACGCTCTCGCCGATGCTCTTCCCGGCCTGGCGCGGCATGGACGCGCATCCGAAGACCCGGTCCGCCGAGGACGTCAGCAGGACGGAACCTTCGACTCCTGCCCCTGCTCCAGGGCCCGCAGGGACGCCACCGCGTCGCTGAGCGCGGTCACGGGCACGAGCCGCAGGCCCTTCGGCCGCTCGGCCCGGGCGTCCGAGCACTCGTTCTTCGGTACGAGGAAGACGGTGGCCCCGTCCCGGGCGGCGGCCTGCGTCTTGAGGGAGACCCCGCCGACCGCGCCGACGGTGCCGTCCGGATCGATCGTGCCCGTACCGGCGACGATCCGGCCGCCGGTGAGGTCGCCGCCGTTCCCGTCGCCGTCGAGCTTGTCGACGATGCCGAGGGAGAAGAGCAGCCCGGCACTGGGCCCGCCGACGTCGGCGAGGTGCAGGGTGACCTTCACCTTCTCGGGGTCCAGCTTCAGGTACCCGAGGGCCGCGAGGGTGGCGGCGTCCTGCGACTCCTTCATCTGCCCGAGGTTGTGCTTCTCGATCTCCTCGTCGGACTGGCCCGACGGGTAGACGGAGTCGTGCGGCAGGACGGCCCGGTCGGTACGGAACCAGGCGTCGGTGACGTCCGCGAGGTCCACCTCCGTGGACGGCCCGGTCGCGAGGATCGTCGTCATCCGCAGCTGCCCCGTGGTCGGATGCACCGGGGCGCCGGTGATGGTGATGACCTCCTTGCCCTGGTCCTTGCCGAGCACGTCGGCGGTCGTGCCGGGCTGCGCGATCGCGTACGGCAGCGGCGCGAGCCCGACGACGGCGAAGAGCGCGGCGACGGGCAGGGCGCACAGAGCGAGGGCGCGGGGACGGGAGAGGCTGGAGAGCACGCCCCCAATCTACTGGGGCGGGCGGCGGGGCCCGGCCGGGGGCGCGGGCAGCCGGAGACGGCGGGCGAAGAAGGACCGTACCGCCCGTCGTACGACCGCCGTCGCGGCCCGCGTGTCCCCGGCCCCCACGAGCGCGGCCCGCGCGTCGGCGGTGACGAGCCCGGCGGCCTGGAGCTGCGGGACGAGGTGGGCGTAGTCGCCGAAGACCCAGTGGCCGGCGTCGTGCAGCAGGACGCGGCGGGCGGGGATGCCTGCCCAGGAGGCTTCGAGGCGCGCGGAGCCCGCGAAACCGTCCGTGCGGCACATGAGCAGGGGCCGGTGGAGGCCCGCCATGAGCGCCGGGTCGAGGTCGAGGTACCCCTCCAGGTTGACGCCGGCGGTGATCCGGTCGTCGCCGGCCAGGGCGTGGACGGCGGCGGTGCCGCCCGCCGAGTGCCCGTACACGCCGATCCGGCGCGGGTCCACGACGGGGGCGAGGGGCAGGTCGCCGAGCCGGTCGAGGACGAGGCGGAGGTCGGCGACCCGGGTGTCGATCATGGTGCGGAAGGTCGCCGGGTCGGGGTCGCCGCGCAGGACGGTGACGCGCATCCCGCTCGGCAGCTCGACCTGGCTGGCGTCACCGGGGTGGTCGACGAGGACCACCACGTGGCCGTGGCTCGCGAGGTCCTCGGCGAGGGTCGTACCGAGCGTGCGGGAGTCGCCGCCGCCGGGGGTGTACAGCAGCACCGGGCGGCGGCCCGGGAGCGGGGGCGCGTCCAGGTGCCCGTGGGTGAGGACCGCGCCCCAGTCGACGCCGGCGGCGGGCAGGCCGGGGTGCACGAGCGGGGCGAGCTCGGCGAAGACACCGGCCTCGGCGGGGGTGAGCTGCGGGGCGCGGGGGTGGTCGCGGACGGTACGGGCGGGGTACAGGACGCTGATCATCAGCTCGCGGGGGCCGGGCTGCCAGGGGTCGTCGCGTCCGGGGTCGGTGAGGGCGAAGGTGCGCAGGCCCACGGGGTGGGGGCCGGTGGGCGCGGGCAGCGTGAGCGCGGCCGGTCCCTGCGCCGCCCGGGCGGTGGGGGCGCCGAGGAGGACGGCGGCGGCGCCGAGGAGGGCGCCCTTGGCGACGGTACGGCGGCTGGGTGCGGAAGGGGATGTCATGCACGGCATGCTGGTTCGGGGCGGGCAGGACCGCGAAGGTTCAGGCCGTACCCGAAAGGCTGGCACACGGGGGAGGTTCTGGGGGTTGCTACGCATCCACTTCACGGCGGAGGACTTCACGCGGGTGAGGTTCGCGCCCCGGCCGTCGCCCGTGCCCGAGCTGCACGCCGCGCTGATGATGCTGGGCGCCCCGCACGAGGAGCTGCTCTTCGGGCGGTGGCGGGGCAGGCTGCTGCGCGCCCTGCCGGGGGCCGCCGAGCCGCTCGCCGACCTGGTGCCGGGCGGGGTGGCGCCGTACTTCCTCGACGTCCTCGGCGAGACGCGGGAGGAGGGCCTCGCGCTGATCCGGTCGGCGCGGCCGGAGTTCGTACGGTCGGAGCTGGAGCGGGTGTACGCGGGGCAGGGCGCCGTGCCGCCCTGGATCCGGGGCCTGCACGCGGGGAGCCCGGAGGCGTGGCGGGTCCTGGAACGGGCGCAGCGGGCGGCGTACGAGACGGTCCTGGCGCCCGTGTGGCCGCTGGTCCAGGACCTGCACCGGGCGGAGTTCACCCGGCACGCGCTGATGGTGGCGGAGCGGGGCGTGGGGGCGGCGCTGGAGGCCCTGTCGCCGGGGCTGCGGGAGGGCGGCGTCTGGGAGTGGCCCGGCGCGCCGCGTGACGTCCGTCTGGCGGGGCGGGGGCTGATCCTCCTGCCGACCTTCCACTGGCGGGGCGGGCCGCTGGTGCAGGACGTGCCGGGTGCGCCGGTGGTCCTGACGTACGCGGCGGGCGGGGGGCTGCCGCCGGGCGTGCCGGTCGCGGCCGGCGAGGACGCGCTCGCGGGGGTTCTGGGCCGGACCCGTGCCGAACTGCTCCGCGCGCTCACGTCACCGCGCACGACGACGGAACTGGCCCGGCGGCTCGGCGTCAGCAACGCGACGGCGTCGGCGCATGCGGGGGCTCTGCGGGCGGCGGGGCTCCTGACGACGACGCGCACGGGCAAATCGGTCCACCACGCCCCCACGCCCCTGGGCCACCTACTGACGCGGTAACCCGGGGTGCGTTGCGGTCCTGCACCCCGCCGTTGTGGGCATGCGTTCCTCCCCCAGACTTCGTCCGGGAGGTTCCCCCAGGGCGATGGGGGTCCCCCCTGCTCGAGCGAAGCCGAGAGCTTGGGGGAGGGTGGGCACAACGGAACGGCGCCCATGCCGGCGCCAGAGGCTCCCGAGCCTGAACCCGCACCCGTAGAGGCGGCGCGCTCGTGGTGCGGGTCCAGGCCCGGAACGCGGAGGCGCCGCTCAGGGCGCCGTCCCGTGTGCCCGCCCGTCCCGCCCCAGGGCAGCGGGCGCGGGCCCCACAGGGGGGCGGACCCGGGCACCGCCCAGGAGGACGCGGGCGCGCGCGGGGCGGGGTGAAGCCCCGATTGGGCGCCGCGCCGCCGGGCGCACGCCGGGCGGGGCGGAGCCCCCGGCTGGCGCCGCGCCGCCCCACGCGGGTCCCGTCGCCAGGGTCTCGTTGCCGCGCGCTCTAGCGCAGCGCGTCCGCCACCTCTCGCGCCGCGTCCACCACCCGCGGCCCCACCCGCTCCGGCACCGCGTCCGCCAGCATGACGACGCCGACGCTGCCCTCGACGCCCGTGACGCCGACCAGGGGCGCGGCCGCGCCGCTCGCGCCGGCCTCCAGTTCGCCGTGGGTGAGGGTGAAGCCGGGTTCGGTGAGGCCGCCCTGGCGGGCGGCGAGGATCGCGCGGCCGGCGGCGCCCCGGTCGAGCGGGTGCCGGAAGCCGGCCCGGTAGGCGACGTGGTAGTCGGTCCAGGTCGGTTCGACGACGGCGACGGCGAGCGCCTCCGCCCCGTCGACGAGCGTCAGATGGGCCGTCGCCCCTATGTCCTCCGCGAGCGAGCGCAGCGCGGGCAGCGCGGCCTCCCGTACGAGCGGGTGGACCTGCCGGCCGAGCCGCAGCACGCCGAGGCCGACGCGGGCCCGCCCGCCGAGGTCGCGGCGGACGAGGGCGTGCTGCTCGAGCGTGGCGAGCAGCCGGTAGACCACGGTCCGGTTGACGCCGAGTTTGTTGGACAACTCGGTGACCGTCAGGCCGTGGTCGGTGTCGGCGAGCAGTTTGAGGACTCTGAGTCCCCGGTCGAGCGTCTGGGAGGTCTCCGCGGTCACGACGCCCTCTCCTTCGAGGTGAGTGGCGGCGGATCTCTCACGGAGTTGCGGCGCCGGTCCCGCGGCGACGCACGTCAGAGGCCGCCGGCAGGAAGGGGTACACCGGCTGCGCTCCGCGGCGGCGCTGCCACGGGGCGATTGCTTGTGAGCCGGGACAGTAGCGGCGCGCTCCGCTCAGCGGAAGACCTCGTCCAGAATCCGGGCGCAGGCGGGCGGATCACGACGGTTCGGGACCTTCGTCGGTCGGACGTGGGACTTTGGCGGACAAGATCGGCTATGTCGTGCCCGTAGCGTGGAGGCGGCCGGAGGCCGACCGTGGGGGCCGGTCTCCGGGTCCGCTCCCGCCCCCGCGGGACGCCCGAGGCCCGTACGCACCCCCCGGCGTACGGGCCTCGATCATGTTCCGGACGGCGGTCAGCGCATCCGGGTGGCCCACTCCTGGACCTTCTTGATCCGTTCCCGGATCTGTCCCGCGGTCGCCTCGGCGCTGGGCGGCCCGCCGCAGACCCGGCGCAGCTCGGTGTGGATGACGCCGTGCGGCTTGCCGCTCTGGTGAACGTACGCACCGACCATCGTGTTGAGCTGTTTCCTCAGCTCGAGGAGCTCCTTGTGGGAAACGACGGGCCGCCGTTCCGCCGGAAGCTCCAGGAGGTCCGCCTCGGTGTCCGGCTTCTTGCGGCTGTGCGCGATCTGCCGGGCCTGGCGCTTCTGGAGGAGCAGCTGGACCTGGTCCGGTTCGAGGAGGCCGGGGATGCCGAGGTAGTCCTGCTCCTCCTCGCTGCCGGGGTGGGCCTGCATGCCGAACTCGGCGCTGTTGTAGAGGACGCGGTCGAAGACGGCGTCGGACTCCAGCGCCTCGAAGGGCAGCATGTCCTGCTCGCCGGTGTCCTCGTCCTGCTGGCGCTCGGCCTCGGCCATCTCCTTCTCGGACTCGGCGTACGGGTCCTCGTCCTCGCCTGCCTTCTTCGGGCGGTCGAGGACGTGGTCGCGCTCGACCTCCATCTCGTTGGCGAATCCGAGGAGGCTGGGGATCGTCGGAAGGAACACGGACGCGGTCTCGCCGCGCCTGCGCGATCGCACGAAGCGGCCGACGGCCTGGGCGAAGAACAGCGGGGTCGAGATGGTCGTCGCGTACACGCCAACGGCGAGGCGGGGGACGTCGACGCCCTCGGACACCATGCGGACGGCGACCATCCAGCGGTCGGTGTTCTCGCTGAACTCGTCGATGCGGCTGGAGGCGCCGGTGTCGTCGGAGAGGACGACGGTGGCCTTGGTCCCGGTGATCTCGCGGATCAGCTTGGCGTACGAGCGGGCCGAGTCCTGGTCGGAGGCGATGACGAGGCCGCCGGCGTCGGGAATGGACTTCCTGACCTCCGTCAGCCGCTGGTCGGCGGCGCGCAGCACGTTCGGCATCCAGTCGCCCTTGGCGTCCAGGGCGGTGCGCCAGGCCTGCGAGATGGCGTCCTTGGTCATGGGCTCGCCGAGGCGGGCGGCGATCTCGTCGCCGGCCTTGGTGCGCCAGCGCATGTTGCCGCTGTAGGAGAGGAAGATGACCGGGCGGACGACTCCGTCGCCGAGGGCGTTGCCGTAGCCGTAGGTGTAGTCGGCGGAGGACCGCCGGATGCCGTCGTTCCCCTCCTCGTACGTGACGAAGGGGATCGGGTTGGTGTCCGAGCGGAAGGGCGTGCCGGTGAGGGCGAGGCGCCGGGTGGCGGGCTCGAAGGCCTCCAGGCAGGCCTCGCCCCAGGACTTGGAGTCTCCGGCGTGGTGGATCTCGTCGAGGATGACGAGGGTCTTGCGCTGTTCGGAACGGTTGCGGTGGAGCATGGGGCGCACGCCGACGCCGGCGTACGTGATCGCGATCCCGTCGTACTCCTTGCTCAGCGGTCCCGCGCTGTAGTCCGGGTCCAGCTTGATCCCTATCCGCGCCGCCGCGGCCGCCCACTGCTTCTTGAGGTGCTCGGTGGGGGCGACCACGGTGATCTGCTGCACGACGTGGTGGTGCAGCAGCCATGAGGCGAGGGTCAGGGCGAAGGTGGTCTTGCCGGCGCCGGGCGTGGCGACCGCGAGGAAGTCACGGGGCTGCTCCTGGATGTACTTCTCCATCGCGCCCTGCTGCCAGGCTCGCAGCTTGTTGGCGGTACCCCACGGGGCCCGTCCTGGGAAGGCGGGAGAAAGGTGATGGGAGGAGGTGGCGGTGGTAGTCACGATCTCCGGGTTCGACGCTCGTCACGAAATGACAGTCCAGATATGACAACCGGGCCACCTTACCGGCGGCCCGGCCGGAAGCTCGTACGAAACGGGGTGGGGACGAGGCGGTTGCGATTCAGCTCACGTCCGTGTCGATCAGCGTCCGGAGGCCCTCCCCGATGGCCCGGACCTCGTCGATCTCACCGGTGGCCACAGCGATGACCAGGCGTTCCGCGGCGTCGATGTCGGGGCGGAGCTGGATGCCGTTCATGGCGAGGAAGGTGACGCAGGAGAGCCAGGCCGTGCGCTTGTTCCCGTCGACGAAGGGGTGGTTGATCGCGAGGGACTGCAGGAGGGCGGCGGCCTTGGTCACGAGGTCGGGATAGGCCTCTTCGCCGAACATGGCGGCCGACGGACGGTGTACCGCCGAGTCGAGCAGCCCGGCGTCCCGGACGACGACCTTCTGGTCGTCGACCGCGTGTTCGGCGACGACCAGAACGTCCTCCGTCGAGAGGTAGACGCAGGTCACTTGAGCCGCTCCATCAGCTCATGCCACTTGGCCGCCTGCTCCATGGCCGTCTTGCGCACGATGGCCTCCTGGGCGGTGCGCGCCAGGTAGTCGTCGACCGCCCTGAGGAGTATGGCGTGCATGCTGGTGCCCTCCTGCTCGGCCCGCTGCTTGAGGGCCTCGGTCTGGTCGTCGCGGAGACGCAGGTTCATAGCCATACCAGAACGGTACCACCATGGGGTCAATCTGGTACTGGACTGCCTAGGAGTCGCCCGACGCCGCGTGCAGCCGCGTCGCGACCCAGCCGCCCACCGCCGCCACCCCCGCCATCGGCAGGAAGACGGCCGCGAAGGCCGCCGGGTGGGAGCCGGTGGTGGTGCCCGCGTCCATCGCGTGGCCCACCGCGCCGCCGCCGAGGGCCGCGAAGGCCGCGCCGCCGACGGCGAGCAGCAGGACGTTGGAGAGGCCGTCGGAGATCTGGAGCGCGGCCGAGTTCGCGCCGACCTCCTCGGGGGCGGAGAGCTTCATGAGGAGCACGCTCGTCGAGGCGATCACGGCGCCCATGCCGAGGCAGCCGAAGGCCCAGGCGACCGCGACGACCCACACGGGCACGGACGCGATCAGGACGCTGGGCGCGGCGGCGATCGCGAGGGCGACGAGGAGCATGCCGAGGACGACGAGCCGCTCGCGGTACGGCTCCGTCCACGGCCGGGACTGGATCCAGGAGCCGAGCGCCCAGGTGAGGCCGCCGACGGCCAGGGAGAGGCCGGCCAGGGTGGGGCTGAGGCCGCGCTGCGAGACCAGCATCAGCGGGACGAAGGACTCGGCGGCGATGAAGGACCCGGCGGCGATGCCGCGGAGCAGGATGACGGACGGCAGTCCGCGGGCGGCCCGGTAGGTGCCGCGCGGCAGCAGCCCGCGGACGGCGGGCACGAGGAGCGCGAGGCCGGCGGCGGCGGGCAGGAGGGAGAGCCAGCGCAGTTCCTGTCCGGCGTACTGGAGGAGCGCGGCGCCCGCCGAGATGGACAGGGCGAGCAGGATCCGGCGCCGGTCCCAGGGGGCGAGGGGCGCGGCCGGGTCGGCGGGGCCGGAGGCGGTGCGGCGGATGGCCGGGAGGGCGAGGGCCAGCGGGAAGACGACGAGGGCGGGGATGCCGAGGAAGACCCAGCGCCAGCCGAGGTGCTCGGTGACGGTTCCTGAGGCGAGGGGTCCGACGACGGAGGGGACGACCCAGGCGGCGGCGAAGGCCGCCATGATCGCGGGCCTGAGGTGTTCGGAGTAGGCGCGGCTGACGATCACGTACAGCGCGACGATCACGAGTCCGCCGCCGAGGCCCTGCACGGCGCGGCCGAGGATGAACTGCCACATCGCGCCGGCGGTCCCGGAGAGCAGCAGTCCGGCGGCGAAGGCGCTGATGCCGCTGGTCAGGGGCGCGAGGGGGCCGCTGCGGTCGGACCACTGGCCGGCCAGGACCATGCCGAAGAGGCTGGTGGTGAAGTACGCGGAGAAGGCGAAGGCGTAGAGGGGGATGCCGTCGAGCTCGCGGGCGGCGACGGGCATGGCGGTGCCGACGGCGGTCGCCTCGAAGGCGATGAGCAGGACGACGGAGACGATGCCGATACTGAGCGCCCGGTGGTCCGGGTCGAGGACGGACCCCTTGCTGTCGCCGGGAGCGGCGGCGGGGGGTCCGGGGGCGGGGGCGACGTCGGCGTCGCGGGGTTCGAGGGCGCTCATTCCCCCAGAGTAAGAGGCGATCGCCGGGTTGGCTCCTGTCAGGAGTCCCGGTCGGCCTCGGCCGATGGACGTACGACCACGAACGGAATGTTGCGGCCGTGTGGCAGTCGCATGGCATGCCCCCGGAAACCCTTGAGCCCCTTCCGGCCCCCGCCCTACGGTCGTACTCGTGCACAACACGACCGTGTGCCCGAGTGGTTGAGGGGCTCGCCTGCAAAGCGAGTTACGTGGGTTCGAATCCCGCCACGGTCTCCAAGCGATCTTCCTTACGGGATCTTCACAACACCTCGCGGGGTGTGCGACAGTCCGGCCATGAACGCTCAAGGCGGACGCAGACTCGGCGTCCTCATAGGCGTGGGCCTCGCCTGCGGACTGCTGCCCGGCATCACCCTGCGCGGGTCGGAGACCGTCGACATCGCCCTCTCCGTCCTGATGGCGGCCGTCGTCATGACGGTCCTCACCCAGGTGATCTTCATCGGCCCCTCGGGCCGCGTCCCGCTCCCGGCCCTCGCGGTCTTCGGCCTCGCCGGCTTCATCCAGGACGCCCTGATCTGGTGGCTGCTGTCCTGGCTGGGCCCGAAGATCGCGTACCTCCACGTGGACGGCCTCGCGACGATCCTCCTGGCGGCCCTGATCACCCGCGCGACGCTCCTGCTCCTGTCCCAGCTGGGCCCGGCCGTCGAGATGGCCGAGGACTGACGGGCCGGCCCTTCACGACAACAGCCCCTCCGGAACCGACACCCTCTCGACGCACCCGAGCAGCTCCCGGGTGCTCACGGCGAGCGCCTTCAGCAACTGATCCGTGGACACGGACCGGGCGATGCGGTCCGTATCGGCCACGGAGACCTGGAGCGGCAGCTTCCCGCCCTGCCCGGCCCGGGTGCCGGGGACCGTGCACGGCATGATGAGGGGACGGCCGTCGAGCCCGTCGCGGCGGTCGAGATAGGCCCCCTTCGCCACCTCGCGGAACTCGCGCGCGTGCTTCCCCTCGGTCACGAAGGTCACGTCGTACCTCGACCAGCCGACGGTGGCGGTGACCCAGGCTTCCTTCCCGTCCACCCGTCCCTCGACCTGGCAGGGCCGGAAGGTCGTCCGCGCGAGCTTGTCCACGACGGGATCCCACTCCCGCGCCTCCGTGAGCATCCGCTCCTTCATGTCGGTGAGCGAGCGGTCGTGCGGGCGGAAGGCGTCGCCCAGATCGACCCGCAGAGCGCCAACGTTCCTGGCCCCGAAGACCTGCCGGCAGGTCACGAGCCCGGCCGGGGACACGGCACCCATTCCGCCCCCCTCCTCCCCGCCACCGGCACAGGCGGTCGCGGCGAGCAGCAGGACTCCGCCCACGACCACTACTGCTCTCTGCGCCACTTCTTCTCCGTAAGAACCGGGTTCCCGGGAAGGCCCGCGTCGAACGACATGCTCTCCCCCGCTGCTCCCGTGACCGCCGACCGTACGGCGGTGACCTTCCGGCTTCGCCCCAGCAAGTTCGGCACCGGGGGAAGCATCGCCACCCTAGCCGCCGTGCACCCGTTCGACCCCCTCCCTGCCCGGAAAAGGCGGGCGCACAAGGTCATCACACCGTCCGCGCCCCGCACTTCGCCTTCGCAACTCGGGCACCCCGGACGTTCTCCGTCCGGACCCGCCCGGACCGGCCACCGGGGACCGCTCCCGCGCACGGCCCCGCTCCCCCGCCTCGATAGGCTCGTCCCGCCCCCGTCGTCACGGGGCGCCGGAACGACGGGGGGACGTACACGTGGAGCAGTCGCGCACGCGGGAGGACTCCGCGCGCCGGATCGGCCCGTACCGGCTGATCACCCGCCTCGACCCGCCGGGCCCGGCGATTCCCTGCCGCCGCTTCGTGGCCCGTACGCAGGACGGCGAGCGTACGGTCCTGCTGAACGCCCCGCTGCCCGGCACCGACCCGGCCCGCTTCGCCACGGAGGCCGACGCGGCCCGCCGCCTCCTGGGCCCGTGGATCGCCCCGGTGACGGACGTCGCGGCACCGGGTGAGACCCCCTGGTACGCGACCCCGTACGTCCCCGCCCTCCCCCTCCCCGTGGCCCTCGCCGTCCACGGCGGGCCCCTGCCTGAGACGGCCGTACGGGCCGTGGGCACCGCCCTCGCCGAGGCGCTCGCCGCCGCGCACGGACAGGGCCTCACCCACGCCGGGGTCTCCCCCGCCGCGGTCCTGCTCACGGCCGGCGGCCCCCGGCTGACCTGCTTCGGCGCGGTACGGGCCGCCTCGGCCGACGGGGAGGCGCGCACCGGCCTGCCGGGCCTCGACCCCGGCGCGCTCGCCCCCGAGCAGGCGTCGGGCGGACGGCCGCGCCCGCCGGGCGACGTCTTCGCGCTCGGCGCGGTCCTGGCGTACGCCGCCACGGGCCACACCGTGCCCGAACGTGACGAACTCCCGCCCGCCCTGCGCCCGGTCGTCTCCTCCTGCCTGGCCCGCGACCCGGCGGACCGCCCGACCGCCGCCGCGCTGATGGCGGCCCTGGCACCGCCGACCCCGCACCGGACGGTCCTGAACTCGGCCGGCGCGCTGCTCACCCCCGGCTGGCTGCCGGGGAGGGTGGTCGCGGCGCTGGCCCGCCAGTCCTCGGAACTCCTGGCCGCCGAACTCCCCACCGACACCACCTCACGGACCTGACCTCATGCTGTCGCCCCTCACCCACGACGACCCGGCCACCGTCGCCACGTACCGCCTGCTCGCCCGCCTCGGCTCCGGCGGCATGGGCACGGTGTACCTGGCGCGGACGCCCGGTGGCCGCACGGTCGCCCTGAAGACGGTGCACGCCCGGCTCGCCACGGACCCGGCCTTCCGCAGCCGCTTCCGCCTGGAGACGGACGCGGCGCGGATCATCGGCGCGCGGCACGGCGCGGCGGTCGTCGACGCGGACCCGCTGGCCGAGACGCCCTGGCTGGCCACCGAGTACGTCCTCGGCCCGCCGCTCGACGACGCCGTCGCCCTCGGCGGCCCGCTCCCGGAACCGACGGTCCGCGCCCTCGGCGCCGCCCTCGCCGGGGCCCTCGCGCAGCTGCACTCCTCGGACGTGGTCCACCGCGACCTGAAGCCCTCGAACGTCCTGGTGACCGCGTACGGACCGAAGATCATCGACTTCGGCATCGCCCGCGCGGCCGGCGACGACCACCTCACCCGTACGGGAGCGGCGGCCGGCACGCCCGCCTTCATGTCGCCGGAGCAGGCGAGCGGCGAGGAACACACCCCGGCGGGCGACGTGTTCGCCCTGGCGGGCGTCCTCGTCTTCGCGGCGACGGGCCACGGCCCCTTCGGCAAGGGCTCCCCGGCGGACCTCCTCTACCGCGTGCGCTATGCCGAACCCGACCTGACGGGAGTACCGGCCCCCCTCCTCCCCCTCCTGACGGCCTGCCTGTCCAAGGACCCGACGTCCCGCCCCACCACGGGCACCCTGACGGACCACCTCCACGACGGCCACGGCGAGTTCGCGGACCACCTGCCGCCGCTGCTCCTGGCCGACATCGCCCGCCGCGCGACGGACGTCTGGCTGCACACGCCGCATCGCCTGCCGGCACCGGCGGTCGACCCGTACGCGCAGACGATGCCCCCTCCTTCCGCGCGCCCCTCGCGCCGCAAGGTCCTTGCGGCGGGCGGAGGTTCGCTGCTGGGTCTTGCAGGGGTGGGGGCCGCGGTGTGGGCGTGGCTGGGGCCTGGCGACAACTCTGGCGACAAGGGCGACGGCAAGCCTCAGGTCACGGCCGCGCCCACAGAGACTCCCGCCGCGGAGGAAGGTCCGCTGCGGACCGAGTGGAGCGCGGAGGCGGCGGGTGCCGTCGGCTCCGCCCCTCCGGTCCTCCTCGACTCCGCGGTCATCACCATGTCCGAGAACGGGCTGAAGGCCCTGAGGGCGACGCGCGGCGAGCCCATGTGGACGGACCCGCAGCTCACTCACGACGACCAGGTCCTCGCGGACAAGAAGAACGTCTACGGACTGATCGCGGACGAGATCAACGGACTGACGATCGTCGCCATCGACGCCAACAGCGGCGAGCGGGAGCGCAAGCTCGCCGTCCTCCCCGAGTTCAAGCACAAGTGGATCACCGGCCTCGCCAAGATGCTGTACGTGAGCGACGGCGCGCTCTACCTGGCCGTCGACCGGACCAAGCCGAACGCCGTCGCGGGTACGTACGACTGGGTCCTGATCGCTCTCGACGTCGCGTCGGGCAAAGAGCTCTGGCGTACTCCGATCAAGGAATCCGAGCCGGGCCACGGCTTCAATGTCAGGTTCGCGAAGGCAGTGGGCAACAGGCTCCTCGTCGGGCAGTCGACCATCGACATGACGCTGACCGCCTACGACACCCGTTCCGGCAAGGTGCTGTGGCGCACGGTCGTGCCCCGGGCCGCCACGCCCTTCGTCGACATTCCCACCAGTGGGGGCCAGGTGGCGGAGGACGGTGTGCACGTCTACGTCGGGGCCGAGTTCGTGTCCGCTATCCGGCTGTCCGACGGAAGGGAGATCTGGAAGTTCGGACACGGCCGCGACTACGCCGATCTCCGTCCGGTCGAGCGCCACTACGGCGCCCCGATGGTACGCGGCGGCGTGGTCTACGCGGTGGAGGGGACCCGTACCCTGGTCGCGCTGGACTCCCAGCGCGGCGAGATCGTGTGGGAGGCCCCGGTGACGGCGGGCGGCGTGCCCAGCCTCGCAGTACCGCCTGTCGCGGGCGCCACCGTCCTGTGTCTGGTGAACGCCCGCGGTGTCGGCGTCGTCGACCTGACCGCGCATCGCTATGTGCAGACGCTGGGAGCCGGAACCGCCCGGCTGACGGCCGTCGGGGACAAGTGGTTCTACGGCGTCGGTGACGGATACCTGAAGGAGTTCGACGTGGCGGGAGACGACCTGTGAGCCCCATGAGCCCCCTCTCCACCGGCGACCCCCTCCGGCTCGGCCCGTACCGCCTGCACGGCGTCCTGGGCGAAGGCGGCATGGGCAAGGTCTACTTCGGCCAGGACGGGGCCGGGCTTCTCGCCGCCGTGAAGGTCCTGCGCCCCGAACTCGCCCACGACCACCACCTCTCCCAGCGCTTCGTCCGCGAGGCCGAGATGGCGCGGGCCGTCACCAGCAAGGGCGTGGCCCGGGTCCTGGGCGCGCAGACCGAGGGCGGACGGCCGTGGATCGCCGCCGAGTTCCTCGCCGGCCCGACGCTCGACGAGGCCGTCCGTACCTACGGCCCGATGGACGAGCCCACGGTCCGCGCCCTGGCCCATTTCCTCTCCCGCACCCTGCACGACATCCATGCGGCGGGCCTCGTCCACCGCGATCTGAAGCCGGCGAACATCGTGCTGACCTCGTCGGGTCCGCGGGTCATCGACTTCGGCATCGCCCGCCCCGAACACGGCCTGACGCTGACGACGACGGGCCAGATCCCGGTGACACCGGGGTACGGTGCCCCGGAACAGGTCCTGGGCCACCGGGTGGGCCCGGCTTCGGACGTCTTCTCGCTCGGCGCGGTCCTGGTCTACGCGGCGAGCGGCCGGCGGGCCTTCGACGCGACACACGTGGCGGCCGTCCAGTACGAAGTCGTCCACGGCACCCCGGACTTGAGCATGGTCCCTCCGGCCCTCCAGCAGCTGATCGGCCCCTGCCTGGCCAAGGACCCTGCGCTGCGGCCCGTACCCGCGCAGATCAGCGCGGCCTTCCCCCCTGCGAAGGGCGCAGACCGCGCCTGGCGCAAGGGCCCCCTCGCCGCCGACATCAAGCACCGGGAGAACGGCGCCGCTCACACCTCGTCGGGCTCCGCGACCGTCGTGCCCTCCTCGCCCGCGCGACGCCGTTTCCTCACCACTCTGGTGTCGGGCGGTGCTGTTTTCGCCGTCGGTGGCGGCGTGGCTGCCTTCGCCCAGAAGGACGACTAGATCAGGCCCCGGCGGCGCTCGGCCACCAGGAGCGGGGTGCCGACACCGACACAGAGCAGGCCGGCCGCCGCCACACCCAGCGCGATCCAGAAGCCCGCGCTGTGACCGTCCTCGGCGGGGGTGGCCACCTCGACCACGGCTTGCGAGGCGGAGGGGGTCGGGGCAGGGGTGGCCGTCGACGGCGTGGGAGTGGGCGTCGCGTTGGCGAGATCGGGCAGGGGGAACGTGTCCGGATCGCCCGGGTCGCCCGGAGTCTTGAGGGCGCGCAGCGGCCGGAGGGCTCCGTAGCCGATGTAATCGCTGCGCACTTCCCCGCCCGCGGGTGCGCTGATCGTGTTGAGCAGCACGCGCAGAACCTGGTTGCGCGTCCACTCGGGATGTTTGGCCCAGACGAGCGCGGCAGCCGCGGACGCCACCGCGGACGCGACGCGCGTTCCCTTGGACCTGCACAGTCCGGTGCCTCCGGCGCACGCGCTGATGACCTCGGCTCCCGGAGCGGCGACGTCGACCTCGGGTCCGACCGCGGACCCCTTGACCCAAGTGACCTTCTTGTCGACGGCCCCGACGCCGACCACACCCGGGAGCACCGCCGGGTACCCCACCAGGGGAGAGTCGTCGTAGTCGGCGTCCCCGACGCCCGCAAAGATGAGCTTTCCCTTCGACAGGGCATAGCTCACGGCATCACTCACCTCGACGGACCCCTCGTCGACGGGAAGGGAGACGGAGACGGAGATGATCTTCGCCTGGGAGTTCGCCGCATAACGAAGGGCAGGCGCCAGACCCGCGTAGACCGCTTTCTCCTGATCCGCCAGGCTCCCCTTGCCGGTGTAGCCGTCGGTGATGTCGAGCGGCATGACCTTCGCCCCGGGCGCCAGCCCGAACGCGCTTTGCTGCCCTCCGGGGCCCCTGCCCGTTCCGGCGATGATCGCAGCCGGCGTCGTCCCTCGACCCTTGTCGCTCGCCGTTTCGGCGCC
Source organism: Streptomyces sp. NPDC002825 (assembly GCF_040295385.1). Classification (NCBI taxonomy): domain Bacteria; kingdom Bacillati; phylum Actinomycetota; class Actinomycetes; order Kitasatosporales; family Streptomycetaceae; genus Streptomyces; species Streptomyces sp. NPDC002825. Next base: position 86,530 of record NZ_JBEOVH010000033.1, on the reverse strand, counting down.
CGGGAAGTCCTTGCCCGGGACCAGCCGCCCCTTGAGCTCGGGGACTTCCTCCACGCCAGTGTCGATGAGGGCGATGGTGACGCCCTCACCCCTGCTGATGCCCCAGATCTCCTCGGCGCCCATGGCTGTGAGGTGCCACTGCCGGGAGCGGATCGTGTCGGCGTGCGCCGGCGTCGCGGCGATCCCGAACAACGCGAGCCCCAGCGCTCCCGCAACGAGACGGAACACCCGGCGGGGGGCCGCGGCCGCCCCGGTGCGACTGTCGTCACCTCGGCCGCTCCGCCGGCCTTCGTCGAACGCCATGCTCTCCCCGTAACAGCTGATCGTCTCGACTCCGTTCATTGCATGCCCTCGTGGACGGAGACCAGGAGATCGTATTCCGGCACGACACGGAGAGCCCCCCCGGCTGTCGGTGAGGTAACGATCCTCGCCCGTACAGGCTGCGATGTCAGGAGCGTTCTTCAGCCGGAACTCCGTCAACCAGCTTGGCGTCCCCGCAGCCCAGCCTCGTAGCGCCAGTGTGGACGGCAGCGTTGAGGACCGTCATCTGGTGGCCAGGAAGGTCTTCTCGCTCGCGGCGCTCTCGTTCAGCCTCTCGAGTTCGGCACTGACGATACGGTCTTCTGCCGAGTCCGCCGTGCGGCACGTGAACAGGATTTTCGCAGGGCGATCCGAGGACAGGGCCTCCCTGCCGGTCACGAAGCAACGGCAGGTGGCACGGTACCGGCTTCCGGAAACCACGCCCCCGCCAGCACCACGACCGCACCGATCCTTTTCAGCACCTTGCCCATGTCCGTTCTTCTCATACGAGTCGGGGTCGAGCAGTCCCAACCCCCGCTACACCTACGGTCTTGTCGTCAGGAAGGCGTGGCCGAAGACGCTGAGATCGGCGTATGCGCGGACCAGAAGTCGGACGTCACGTTCGGTGCGGTAGCTGGCAGTTTGCTGTAGTCGGGGCCGTTCGGCGGTGTGGTGGGCGGAGCAACGTCGGACTTCTCCACGCACGGGGTGGTCACCTCGAAGTGCGCCTGGCCCTTCCAGCCGATCAGCACCTTGGCCTGGAAGCCGTCCGGAGACACATAGTAGGCGGCCAGCTTGTTCTTGCTCGTCGCGCGGAAAGTGAAACCCTTGCTCTTCCAGTGCCGATCGACCAAGCCGAGGAAGGCGCCCCTCCGCTCCTCGGAAATGATGGTCATGACCGTGCGCGAGCGGTCGCTGGAACAGTTGCCCGCCATGGTCTGCCGATGCGTCCACTGCACGGGCGGAACGATCGCGCCGAGAACGGCAGGATCGGGGCGCTGCCGGTGTCCGGGGTGCAGGTCGCCTCATGGCCGCGCCTTCGCCGGCACACCCTCGACCAGCCCCGTATCCGCACACCCCAGCTCACCGGCAAGGTGCCGAGCCGCCGCATTGGCGAGAACGATCTGCTCGTCCCGGATGCCGGGGCCATCCGCCTCGTTCTCGTCGGCCCGCTCCAGCTCCGCGTCCAGGACGATCGTGTGCGCCGGCGCCGGCATCCGGCAGGTGAAGTAGATCGCGGCGTAGAGGTCGGACGAGGTCGCGAGGCGCCCGGTGGCGTAGACCGTGACGAAGCCCTTCGAGATGTCGCTGCCAGGGACGGCCAGGGCCTCCCGGAGGGTGATGCTCAGGACGTTCTTCCCGTCCTCCGCCGCCTCCAGCGTGCAGAACGGGATGCCCCGCATCCGCTTCTTGCCGCTCTGCGGCGTCCGCGCGGCCTTCCGCAGCTCGCCGACGACCCTGTCCGGCTCGGACCGGTCGCTCGTCAGCCGGACGCCCTTGCCCGCGACGGCCTCGAGGGCCGAGGCCACGCGCGGCTCCTTGGCGAACGCACCGCAGACCTCCGAGGCGGCCTGCCCCTTCGCGGAGGCGTCGTCGGTTCCCTGCGTACAGCCGGTCGCCGCCAGCACGAGGGCGGCGACCGGAAGCACGATCCTGTGGACGGTGGTGGTGCGCATGGCACGACTCTCTCAGGAGGCCGCCGCAGCGCGCGCAGGCACCCCGGCCGCCAGCCCGTCCTCCCCCTGGCAGCCCAGCTTCGCCGAGACGTCGCGAGCCGCCGCGTTGGCGAGGGTGATCAGCCGGGTCCGCTGCTCCGTGTCCGTGTCCGGGACGCCCGCCGGTCCCCAGATGGTCGTCTCGACGACGATCTCGTGGGCGGGCGCCTTGAGACGGCAGGTGAAGTAGACGTGGCCGAGCGTGGAGGAGGTGAAGGCCTCGAGCCCCGAGGTGTACGAGGTCACCTTCTCGGCGAGTTCCGGACCCAGGTACGGGCCCTTGCCCACCGCGTTCACCTCGATCTTGAGGTTCCTCGACACCTCCTCGGCGGACTGGAGGCCGCAGTACGTCACCGGCTGCGGCCGGTACGAGTCGGCCCACTTCGCGGCGGCGTCCTCCCGCAGCCTGTCGAGCGCCTTCTCCGGCTTCGACAGGTTGTCCTCGTAGCGCTCGCCGCCCAGGACGGCCTTGAGCGCCGTCGAGGCCGGCGCGTCCTCGGCGAAGCCTCCGCAGGCCTCGGCCGCCGTGAGGCCCTCCGGGCCCGCCGTGGCGTCCCCGCCGTCGCCGCCGCATCCGGTGAGGAGGGCGGCCATGGCGACGGCCGCCCCGATCCCGGTCAGTACAGACCGCATGTGCGTCACTTCTTCTCGTACGGGTCGGGCAGCGAGTTGTCGCGGGCGTGCATGCGCGAGTCCCGGACGTACTTGACGAGCTCCTCGTCGAGGTAGTTGCGGTCCTTCTCGCTCCAGCCCGGGGCGTTGGCGTAGGCGATGCCGGGGCGGAGGGAGTTCTCCTTGCCCATGGCCAGCGCCTCGTCCGACAGGTCGTCCGACTTCTTCTTCAGCAGCTCGTCCTTCTCGTACTTCTCCGCCATGTCGTCGGCCTCCATGCCGATGACGGTGGTCACCGCGCCGCCCACCGTCTCGGCGGCCAGCGGTACCAGTACGCCACCCGCACCGCCGGTCAGGACCGCGATGCCGCCCGCAGCCGCCGCGCCGACACCGAACTTGACCCATTCGGTCGTCCGGCCGACGGCCTTCTTGTGCTCCTCGGAGTCCTTCTCGTAGTCCTTGTCGATCTGCGCCATCCGGGACTCGTCGAGGATGCCCTGCGCCTCCGACCCGACGCGCAATGTGGTCCGCGCGTCGGTGAGGTCGCGGTCGTCGAAGGTGGAGCCGGGCTTGGGGCCGACCTCGTCGAGGACGCTCGTCGTGTACAGCGACTCGGCCGCCGAGAGGGTGGAGTGGCCGGTCTCGCTCTGGGACACGATGCCCATGAAGTTGACGGCGTCGCCGCGGTTCCAGAGGAGGCCGGTGTCGAACTCGGAGCCGAACCGCGAGCCGCCCTTGCCGTCGTTGAAGCCGAAGGGGGAGTTCCGCTTCTCCTCCATCGTCGTGTCGCTGTCCGTCTCCAGGGAGCGGTTCAGCTCGTCGATGTACGCGGCGCCCATCTTGCCGAGGCTGTCGTCGATGCCCGGCTGCTCGTGCATGTACTTGGGGTCGCTGCCGTAGCGCTCGACGACCTTCTGCATGACCTCCGCGTTCTCCTTGGTCCGTACGTCCTTGAGGCCCTCGGCCTCGGCGTCGTACGGGTGGCCGGTGGTCGCGGACTCCAGGGCGTGGCCGAGCGCGTTGTAGCCGGGCTCCTTGGTGCGGTCACCCTTGTCGTTGATCTCCTCGGGCCACTCGCGGTCCTTGGTGAAGTAGTCGAACGGGTCGAGCTTCTTGTCGTCCTTGGTGTTCTCGGGCGTGAGGTCGATGTCGCCGTTGAAGAAGTCCGTGGAGGCCTTGGGGTTGTGCCCGAGACCCTCCATGAAGCCGACCATGGGGTCGTTGCCGAGGTCGCCGCCCATCCAGTTCAGGTGGCTCGGCATACCGGTCATCTGGCGCCAGGCGCGGTCGGCGGGCAGCGCCCCGTCGTGGGTCATCTTCCGCTCGGTGATGACGAGTCCGTTGCCGTAGTCCTTGAGGAACTTGTCGTCGTAGTCGCCGACGCGCATCAGGTTGGACATGACCTGGAAGCCGTACGGGCTGGTGCCGCGCGTCTGGATCGGCTCGCCGCCGGCCTTGATGACGTCGGCCTTCCACTGCTCCATCTCGGGGCTGGTGGAATGGGTCGCGGTGGCGAGCGTCAGACTCCAGTTCGTCTGGAGTTCCTTGAGCTTGTCGCGGTGGTCGACGCCGAGCCGGGAGCCGTCGCTGGGGTCGCCCATGTCGGCCCAGTACTCCATGCTGCCCTTCGGACCGACCTCGAGGGCGAACTTCTCGGCGAAGTACGGGTCCTTCTGGTTGGCCTTGAAGAGGGCGTTGAGCTTGTCGATCTCCTCGGGGGTGGCGTCGTCGCCCTTCTTGTACAGCTCGTAGGCGGCGTGCGCGTCCTCGGCGTCCTGTGCCTTCGAGGCGGCCTTGAGGGAGTCGTAGCTCGTGCCGGAGAAGTTCATCTTGTCGCTGCCGACGAGTCCGCGCAGGGCGCGGGAGGCGACGTCGTCGGCGTTGTTGGCCTTGTCGATCGCGGCCTTGATCGCCGAACGCATGGCCTCGAAGTCGGCCTGCTCGGGCTTGGGCCCGTCGTAGTCCTTGGCGCGGCGGTCGGGGTGGATCAGATAGCTGACGACACCGTCCTGGTCGATGCGGATGCCCTTGCCCGGGGCCTCCGCGACGAGCTTCTCCAGCTCGGACTTGGCGGCCTGGAACTCGCTCTCCGCGTCCCGCAGGATGTTGCGGATGCTGCTCGCCTCGGTCAGCGCGTCGCCGAACTCCTTGGCGGTCTTGCGGACGAACGCCTGCGTCACACCGGCGTTCTCGCCCTTCCAGTCGGCCTTGTCGGCCTTGCCCTGGAGGCCGGTCTCGGCCTTCTCCTTGGTCTTCTCCAGCTTGGAAACCGTCTCCGACCAGACGGTGACGGCCTCTTTGAGGCCTCCGAGGTGGGCGTGGAGGACCTGGTCGAACTTCAGCATCTGTTTCCCTCGTCAGCCGTTGTTACGGGCCCGGCTCATTTGAAGTGCTTGTCGATCTCGGACATGGAGAAGTTCGTGATCAGCGATTCCTCGTGGTTGGTATGGCTGACGACGGTGTCTTCCAGGTGGTTGTGGATGTGCGCGCAGGCGCTGAGGAGCGCCTCGGCCTGGCCGCGCCAGGTGTCCCACATCGTCCACATCGCCGCGCCGGTCAGGAACCCGTCGCCGTCGAGGCTCTTGGCCGCGGTGTCGGTCTGGGCGCCGGCATGGAAGGCGTCCCGCTCGAACCAGTGGAAGAGCTCCTGGGCCTCGTTGCCGATGGCCTTGAGGTCGGCGGAGGTCACCTTGTAGTCACTGGCCCCGCCGCCACCGCCGCCGGGGTCCATGGGCACGCTGTTGAGCCGCATCGCCGCGGTCTCGCTGCGGACTTGTGTCCACTCTTCGTCGAACGACATCTACTTCCCCATGAGTGAGTTACGGACGGCCGATGGCAGGGGTAGGGCTCAGCCCCGCCGGGACCGGAGTACGGGTACGGCAACGGCGGCACCGATCAGCACGGCAGCACCGATCCCGAGGCCGATCCAGAGGGCGGTGCTACCGTCCTTGGAGGCCTGGGCGGCGAGGGCCGGGGCGGGGGCGACGGTGGACTCCGAAGGGGCCGGGGCCGCCGAGGACGGGTCGGCGGAGGGCGTGGGAGTCGCCTTCGGCGCCTCGGTGAGGTCGTCAATGGGCCGGACGTCGGCCGGGCCGGGGTCGCCGGGCGTCTTCAGCGTACGAAGGGGGCGAAGGGCGCCGAAGCCGACGTGGTTGCTGCGCTTCTCGCCCCCGCTGGGCCCGGCGACGGTGTTGAGCATGACCTTCAGGACCTGGTTGTTGGTCCAGTCGGGGTGCTTCGACCAGAGCAGCGCGGCGGCCGCGGAGGCGATGGCGGCGGCGTCATTGGTACCAGTGCCCTTGCAGAGGCCGGTTCCTCCACCACAGGCGTGCACCATGTCTTTTCCAGGGGCGACGACGTCGACCTGGGGGCCGTACTCGGACACCGGGATGCGCTTGCCCTTGTCGTCGACAGCGCCGACGCCGACCACGCCGGGGGTCGCCCCCGGGTATTCGATCACGTTGCTCGTGTCGCCGCTGTTCCCGACGGAGGCGAAGACGAGAGACCCCTTGGCCCCCGGGGCCAGGCCGAAGGCCCCGTTGTCGATGAGCTTGTCGACATCCTTCTTGAACTCGTCCATGGAGTCGGCGCTGTACTTGACGGCCTGCGTCCGCATCCCGGACGTCATGCCCTCCATCTCGGCGCGCACGCCCGCGCTCCTCCCCCGTGAACCCACCGTGCCGTCAACGGCCAGTCTAGAAGTTCACTGTAGTCAGGAACGACGAAAGTCCGCACCTCCCGGTTGCACAAGCAACGGACATCACATGGTTACGAATTGGGCACGGCGACCGCCGCCTGGGAGCGGATCGGGAGGCGGTTGACCGGGCGGCCCGTTGCCGCGCGTACCGCTGAGGCCACCGCGGCCGGTGCGGTGACCACCGGGATCGCGCTCGCCGCCTTCGCGCCGAAGGGCGCCACCACGTCGCGTTCCTCGACGAGTTTCACGATGCGAATGTCCGGGGCATCCAGGGATGTCGGGAGTGCGTACCCCGTGAAGTCGGGGTGCCGGACCAGACCGCGGGCCGTGCGGAGGTTCTCCGTGAGGGCCGCGCCCAGTTCGATGTCCGCAACGGTCCTGAGCGGGGCTCCTGTGGGGCACCCTTGTCGAGTCCTCCGCAGGCCTCGGCCGCCCCGCCCCTTTCGGCTCCCCGGTCTTGTCGTCAGGAAGGCGTGGCCGAAGACCCTGAGATCGGCGTATGCGCGGACCAGAAGTCGGACTGCTCGCCCGGCAGGGGCGGCTTGTTGCCGTCGTAGGCGGGCCCGCCGGGCACCGCCTTGGGGGGCTGGACGTCGGACTTCTCCACACAAGGGGTGGCGACCTCGAAGTGTGCTTGCCTCTGGTACCCGAAAAGAAGCCTGATCTGGAATCCGTCCGGCGTCACGAAGTACGTCGCCGGAGTCTTCTCACTCTTGTTGGTTCCCCTACGGGTGAAGCCACTCTTTTCCCAGTGGCGCTCCACAACGCCCAGGAAACTACCCACACGTTCCGGATAGATGACCGTCGTGACGGAGATGCGTCGCGAGACCTCGCACCCGCCGTCCGTGGAAATCCCGTGGTCCCATTTCACGGCTGGCTCGATTGCCGCGATGGTGTCGTTCAGGAGCGCGTCGGCCCTCTCCGCCGCCTCTTGCATGTTCATGTCCTGGGCCCTTCCTTCGTTCGCGCTCCCCGAGTTCCCCGTCTGACCGCAAGCGGTGAGAAGCACCGCCAGCGCGGCCACCGCAGCGGCTGCCCGTACCCTCATCGCCTGGCCTCCGGGGTGATGCCGCCGGGATTGCCGGCCACGATGTTGGCGATACTGTCAGCGGACATCTGGTCCTTCTGGGGGTCGAAGCAGTTGGAGTGTGCTTCGAGGGTGAACTCCGTGAGGGCGTTGGGGCCTTCTCCGTCCTGAATCGGGTCGCGCCGAACTCCTCGCTCGCCGGGTCCTTGCCGAACCACACGTCGTCGTCGCCTTGGCCGCTCCGCTGGCCTTCGTCGAACGCCATGCTCTCCCCGTAACGGCTTTTCGTCTCGGCTCCGTTCAGCGCATGCCCTCGTGGACGGGGACCAGCCGATCGCATTCCAGCACGACGCCGACCGCCCCGTCAGCCCCGGCGGCCACCCGGCCGGGCGCGGCGGGACCTCAACTGCTCGGCGAGGCGCTGGGGGCCGGGGTCTTCTTCGCCGACCAGAAATCCGACGTCACGTTCGGCGCGGTGGGCGGCAGTTTGCTGTAGTCGGGGCCGTTCGGCGGTGTGGTGGGGGGCAGCACGTCGGACTTCTCCACGCAGGGGGTGGTGACCTCGAAGTGGGCCTGTCCCTTCCAGCCGAACAACACGCTCAACTGGAAGCCGTCCGGCGTCACGTAGTACGCGGCCTGCTTGTCCTTGCTCGCGGCACGGAACGTGAATCCCTTGCTCTTCCAGAATCGGTCGACGAGGCCGAGAAACGCGGGCATGCGCTCCTCGGAGATGATCGTCATGACCGTCCGCCTACGGTCCGTCGAGCAGTTTCCCGGCATGGCGGACCCGTGGGTCCACTGAACCGGCGGGACGATGGCGGCGAACGTCTCGTCGAGGATCTGGTCGGCCCGCTCCGCGGCCTGCTGCATGTTCATCTTCGGCTCCATCGTTCCCCTGCCACCCGTCTGTGTCCCGCCGGACATGCCGCAACCCGCGAGCAGGATGACCAGGCTCGTCGTTGCCAGCGCGCGCAGTTTCATCGTCGTGCCTCCGGGATGATTTTGCCGGGCTCGCCGGCGACGATCGCCGCGATGTTGTTCGCGGAGATCTGGTCCTTCTCAGGTGTGAAGTAGTTCGAGTGCGCGTTGAGGTCGGGCCGGGTCTCCCAGAATTCGGGGAACTTCACGTCCACCAGTTCAGGGCCCGGGTCGACTCGGAACCTGGTGGCGCCGAATGCCTCGCTCGCCGGGTCCTTGCCGAAGTAGATGTCGTCGTGGCCTCGGTCGAAAGACTCCCCGATGCCGTATCCGGCGAGTCCACCCGAGATCGCACCGGTGACCGTACCTACTGGGCCCCCGGTCACCGTACCCAGTATCCCGCCGAGCACAGCTCCACCTCCGGTGGCCTTCCCTTCGTCCTTGCTCGGGAGCTTCGTGACGACGTCGTTGTCGGCCGCGCCGACGAAGACATGGCCCGGGTCGACGCCCAGGTCCGTGGCCTTGTCCACGCCGACACCGGGGCTACCGACCAGGATGATGTCGTCGACTCCTGGAATGCCGCCGGGCTGCATCTGTGTGGCCTGGCCGACTGTGAGTGAGCCGTAGCTATGACCGATGGCGGTGATGTGTGCGTCGTCGCCCAAGGTATTCGTCGTCGACAGCCCCTCCATGAAGGAGTTGTACGCGGGAGCGCCGCGCTGGGCGTCGCCCTCCGACATGACGTCGATGTCCTGCGGAGCGTCGTAACCCAGCCAGACGATGGAGGCGCTGGACGGATCGATCTCCTGCGCGCCCTTCGCCGTGTCGAAAGCCCTCTTCACTGTTCCGCCCGCGAACTCGGCATCGAGTTTGGTGCCAAGACCGGGCACATAGGCGGAGACGTTCTTGGAGGTGTCCGGATTACCGAAGGCCACGATGGCGCGCCCGTTGCCCTCATCCCCGATGCCAAGTAGAAGCATGGGCGGCTGGGTGGCCGTGTTCAGCTTGTCCTGAATACCCTGCAGGCCGGCGAGCTTGGTCATCGACGCCTCGTCGCCCTGGTCGGCGAGCTTCCCCATGAGCTGAGGCAGGTACGTGCGATTCGCCTCGTCACGGGCCAGCGAAGGGATCCCGTCCAGGTTGCCTACGGTGTCCGGATACGCGGCCATGTACGCGATCCGGTCCTCCTCGCTGAGCCCGTCCCACCACGCCTTGCGTTCTGCGGGGCTCCCGCCCGTCGGGATGTCGTCCTTGAAGACGTCGTCCGCCGCCCCATGGACCGCCTGCGCGTCCTTGCTGACGTCGGCCCAGCTGTTCTCCGTGACGTCCAGGCCCTGTTCGGCCTTGAGTCTGCGCACGGCGGCCGCGTACTCGCCGTCGATCGTCTGCGCCTCCACGAGCGCGCTGCCGATCGCGTCGGCGATGTGCTGCGCCTTGGCGGCGTTCGGATTGGGATTGGCCAGGGCGGACACGTCGGTGGCCATGCGCCCGAAGAGGCCGTCGGCACGCCGGACGGTGTCACCCTGCGGCTGCTGGCCGTCGACCTCGTCACCGGCGGCCGGGTAGCTGACGGACCCGTCGGGGTGCACCGTGAACCCGAGCGCCTGCGCTTCGGCCAGCGCGTTGAGCAAGTTGCGCTGGGGGACGGCCAGTTCCTCGGCGAGTCCGTCGAGGGAGACCTGCAGCAGACCGCACTCGGTGTGGATGTACTGGTAGTTGCGGCTCAACCGCCCCAGCCGGAACGCCGCCGAGGTGGTGGCCATGCCCTTCGTGACGTCCGTCAGTTTGGGCACCACGTCGCCGTCGACCCGCTTGCGGGACTGGTACGCCCGCTTGCTGACTTCGCCCCAGCCCCTGGCGGCCTCCGTGAGCTCGTTGAGCTTGAGGTCCTTGAGCTCCTGCATCGACATCATGGCGGTCACCGACCCCCCTTGCCCTGCTTGGGCAGGGGTGCGACCTGGGAGAACATCGCCTTCTGGGCGGCCTCCAGCTCACCGTGGTCCTGGGCGACCTTCCGCAGCGGTGCCTCCAGGCTCCCGGCCTCGTCCCGTACGCTCTTCAGCCGCTCCTGCCAGGAGAAGAGCACGGCGCTGAGCGCGGCCGTCGTCTCAAGGCCCTCGGTATGGGCCTGGACGCCGGTGTGCGCGGTCTCCAGCTGAGTAAGCCCTGTGTCGGTGTCGGCCTGCAGCTCCACGACCACACCCGCGGCGTGCGTCCAGGGCCCCTCGGTGTGCTTGAGATCCGCGTCCGCGCCTCCTCCGCCCCCGGACTCCGGCGCGACGCCCGCAAGGCTCATCCCCTGCTCGGCCGACGAGTCGCCTCCCTCGAACTGAAGCAACTGTTGCAGGCTTTGCGGTTGCGTTTCGCCAGCCATGCACTCTCCCCCGTTGGTCGCACTCTCATGTGTCAGCTTCCCGCTCGCGGTAACGCTACCGGGGACCCAGGGGTCGTGTGCAAGCGCAATGCGGAATCTGCTTGCAACGCCCGCAGCTTGGAGGGCTCAGCCGTGCTGCCCCGGTCCGGGAGGCGGGCCGTACTGCGCGTTCTGCTGGTACGGGGCGGGCTGCTGCGGGGCGGCGCCGTACGGTGCGTACTGAGGCATCGCCGGGGGCGGAGCCTGAACAACGGCGCCGCGGCGCCGGGAACGGACGACCACGACCGCGGCCGCGCCGCCGACCAGCAGGGCGGCACCGACGCCCAGGGCGATCCAGAGACCGGTGTCGCTCCCACTGTCGGACTCCGCGGCGGGGGCTGCGGTGGCCGGCTTGTCGTTGCCCTTGCCCTGCTCCGCCGGGGCCGGAGTGGACGACGCGCTCGCGGACGGCGAGGGCGACGCGGACGCCTCGGCGGCGGCGAGGTCCGGCAGCGGGTAGACGTCGGGGGCACCGGGGTCGCCCGGGGTGGTCAGCGCGCGAAGGGTGCGGATGCTGCCGTAGCCGAGGTAGTCGGTCCGCGCCTTCCCGCTCTTCGGCTTGCCGGCGGTGTTGAGCATGACGCGCAGGACCTGGTTGTTGGTCCAGTCGGGGTGCTTGGACCAGATCAGGGCGGCGGAGGCGGAGGCGAGGGCGGTGGCGGCACTCGTACCACTGCCCTTGCACAGCTGGGTTCCCTTGGAGCATGCGCTGATGGCATCCTCAGCCGGGGCAGCGAGGTCGACCTGCGGACCTGTCTCGGACTTGGGCCACCAGGCCGCCTTCTTGTTGAGGCCACCCACGCCGACGACACCGGGCGTCGCCGCGGGGTACATCACGTCGTTGGTCGTGTCGGCGCTGTTTCCCACGCCCGCGAAGATCAGCTTGTTCTTGGAGAGTGCGTACCGAACTGCCTCCGCGAGCTGCGGATCAGGATTCTGCTCGTGTTGGGCCGCAGAGATGTTGATGACCTTGGCCTGGGAGTCCGCGGCGAAGCGAATGGCTTTCGCCATGTTCACCGAGAACGGGTCGACGTGGCCCTTCTGCTGGAACTGCTCCTGGTTGTAGGGGATCCTGATCGGAAGGATCTTGGCCTTCGGTGCGAGCCCGAAGGATCCCTGCTCCGGTCCGCGAGCGCCCGTCCCCGCGATGAGCGCGGCGATGCCGGTGCCGTGACCGTCGATGTCGTTGTTCTCGTCTCCTGACAAGCGGGAGAAGTCCTTGCCCGGCAGCACCTGGCCTCGAAGGTCGGCGACGGTGTCGTCGACGCCGGAGTCGAGGACCGCGACGACGACACCCTCGCCCTGACTGACTTTCCACATCTTGTCCGCGCCCATGGCATCCAGGTGCCACTGCATGTCGCGTACCGACTCGGCGTGAGCCGGAGTCGCACCGACGCCCAGCAGTGTCAGGGCCATGGCGGCCGCCGTCAGGGAGCCGGACCGCATGGCCCGTCCACCGCTGGTTCGCATCTGCTTCTCCGTGCCCTTCTGCCTACGGGGTCAGTCGACGACCGGGGGAGCGCTCGGTCGCCTGCCCTGCTGCCAGGTCTCCTCGTCCTCGACCAGGTAGTCGGGACGTTCTCCGTGCTGTTCTTCGCGCTCACCGGGCTTCGCGGCGTTTCCGCGTACGAGGCCCGACCCACCGGCGGTGAAGGGCTTCCCGCCACCGGCGGCGCCGGTGCGCTGCGCCCTGCCGCCGACGACTCCACCGGTCTCGCCGGCGAGGCGACGGCCGCCGCTGATGCCGTTCTGGCCGGCCGCACCGCCCATGGGGCCACCCATGCCGTGCGCGCCGCCCATGCCCCGACCCATGCCCGTCCGGCCCTGGCCGGCGGGCTCGTTGCCGATGACGGTGCTGCGCGGGAGGCCGGTCTGGGGCCGGCCCGTGGTGCTGGGGACCTGACGGCCACCGCTGATGCCCTCGCGGGGCATGTTGGGCGTCGTGGTGCGGAGGCCACCGGTCAGCGGACTGCGTGGGTTGCCGGTGCCGCCGGTGAGGGGCGACGTGGGGCCGAAGGGGCCCGGGCCTCCCTTGACGGTCAGCGGAGGCACGCCGGTGGTCACGAACGGGGGTGTGCCGCCGTCCGGCTTGCCGATCGGCGGTGGGCCTCCCGGGGCCGGCGTCGTCGGACCGGTCGTGGTCGGCTTCGGCAGGGTGTCAGTGCTGTCGATCCCCAGGTCGACGGGAGCATCGGGCGTGACGTGCGTGGGGCCGGGTCGCACCGTGCCGCCCGTGTCCGTCGTCCTCCCGTCCGAGCCGTGTACGACACTCCCGTCGCTCGTGGTCTCCGTGCGCCCGCCGATGACGTCATGGGTCTGCCGCGTGGAGGACGTGCCGGTCGTACCGGTCGTGGAGGACGTACCGGTCCCGGACGAACGCCCTGGCACCTGGATGTTCTCCGACTCGTAGATCCAGGCCTCGTTCATCCCCGCCGGCGGCGGGAACTCCGGCCGCGGCGCGCTGTTCACCCGCTCGCCCGTGAACGTGTAGGTCTGCCCCAGCGAACGGAGCTTCATCAGCGCCTCGATCCGCGCCTGCTCCCGCGCGCTCGCCGCCGCGTTCATGTCGTCGGTCGCCGTCTTGACCTCGGTCTTGCCGGCGCCGGGGTCGTGGCGGGCCGCGTTCAGCGTGCGCTGGGCATTCGCGTAGTCCGTCTTCGCCGAGGCGCTCGTCTCGGCGATCTCGTCCACGCCGCTCTTCGCCGTGGCCATGGCCTGAGCCGACTCCGCCAGGCAATCGCCCGCCAGCCTCGTGTAGTCGGCGAGCTGGAACGTCGCGCTCGCCGTGGCCGAAGTCCATTCGACGAACGAGTCCGCCGCCACGCCCTTCCAGCTGAGACCGCCGTGGGCGCGGTTGCGCAGGTATTCGGCGATCTTGGTGATCTCCTCCGCCGCGCTCTTGAGCTTCCCCGAGAGCGCCTCGGCGCGGTCGTGCTGGATGGGAGTGAGCATCGCCAGCAGCTGCTCGTTCGACATGCCTTCGAGCGAAGTCGACTTCGGCTCCGGCTTCTTGGGCCCGTTACCCATGCGACTCTTCCCCCGTGTCCGTCAGGTGGTTCACTGGAAATCACCCTGCGCGTCGCCGCCCCCTGCGGGCACGTCGGCCCTCGGAGCCTCCGCAGAGGTGCCGCCCATGGTGTGCTGGGCGTTCCCCTTCTCCTCGCCGGAGCGCTGCAGATCGGTGATCTGTGTGTTGAGCGACCTCATCCGCGCACGGATGTCGTCGTCGATGTTCTCGTACCCGCTCTTGGAGAGGTCGATCGCGATCTTCATGCTCTCCATCTGGAGTCCCAGAACCTTGGAGAACTTGAGCAGTTCATCCCGTACGACGGCGTAGCTGGAGAAGAGGTAGCCCGCCTCGTGGAACCCCGGGCCCGCGAGGGCGGCCTCCTCCAGCCAGTCGTCGCCGATCTTGCCCGGTCCGGCGTTCGACTCCTCGAACCCTGTGAGCAGCGCGTCCACGCGGTCCTTGAGGTGCGCCAGCTCGTTCACCTCCACGGCCATGCTCGCGGCCGCACCGACAGCGCCGCCTATCAGGGGCACGAGGGAGAGCGCCGCGTTCACCGCTCCACCACTGTCCGTCGCCTCCGCCATAGCCGCCTCCCCGTTCGACAAGTCAGGACTTCATCGTAGTCAAGACGACGGACAGAACGCACCTCCGGGTTGCACAAGCAACGGACATCGGGTGGTTACGAATTGGGCACGGCGACCGCCGCCTGGGGGCGGATCGGGAGGCGGTTGACCGGGCGGCCCGTTGCCGCGCGTACCGCTGAGGCCACCGCGGCCGGTGCGGTGACCACCGGGATCGCGCTCGCCGCCTTCGCGCCGAAGGGCGCCACCACGTCGCGTTCCTCGACGAGTTTCACGATGCGAATGTCCGGGGCATCCAGGGATGTCGGGAGTGCGTACCCCGTGAAGTCGGGGTGCCGGACCAGACCGCGGGCCGTGCGGAGGTTCTCCGTGAGGGCCGCGCCGACGCCCTGGGTGATGCCCGCCTCGATGCGTGCGGCGAGCTGCGCGGGGTTCAGGATGCGACCCACGTCCTGGGCCACGGCCATCTCCACCACGCGTACCGCGCCGAGTTCGATGTCCACGTCCACCACCGCGCGGATCGCGCAGAAGGCGAGGCCGACGAACGCGTCGCCCTGGCCCGACTCGTCCAGCGGCTCCGTCGGGTGCGGGCGGCACTGGGCCGTGGCCCAGAGTTCCTTGCCGTCCATCGCTTCGGTGACCGTCGTCGACAGGACGCCGTCGTACGAGGTGATCTTGCCGTCCGTGATCTGGAGCAGCTCCGTCGACATGCCGAACTTGTGGGCCAGCGGCTGGAGCAGTTGCGTACGGACCATCTTCGCCGCGCGTTCCACCGCACCGCCCGAGACCCACGTGTGGCGGCCGTGGGCCGCCGGGCCCGCCGGGGGCTGGTCCGTGTCGACCGGTGCCACGTGCACCTCGTCGATGCCCAGCGTCTCCTGCACGATCTGGCGGGCCAGCGTGGAGAAGCCCGAACCCGTGTCCACGGCCGAGCAGATGACCGTCGCCACCCCGTCCATGACCCGCACGGTCGCCGTCGAGACCTCGTCGGTGCCCTCCGCGCCCAGCATGTGCACCATGCCCAGCGCGTAGCCCACGCCCCGCCGCACCGCGCCGGGTTCGCCCGCGCCCTCCGGGCCGCCGGGCAGCAGCCAGTCGCCTTCCGGGGTGTCCTTGGGGAGCGGGGGGAGCGGGAAGTCCCTTACCGCCGCGAGGAGTTCCGCCACCGGGGCCGGGCAGGTCACCGTCTGGCCCGTCGGCAGGATGTCGCCCGTCGCCATGACGTTCCGCATGCGCAGCTCCGCCGGGTCCACGCCCAGCTTCGCCGCCAGCTTGTCCATCTGCGCCTCGTACGCCGCGCACACCTGCATCGCGCCCTCGCCCCGGACATGGCCCGAAGGGGGGTTGTTGGTGCGGACCGCCCAGCCTTCCACGAAGGCGTGCGGAACGACGTACGGGCCGCACGCGAAGGCCACCGCCGCCGCGAGCGACTCCGACGAGGAGTCCGCGTACGCGCCCGCGTCGAGCAGGATCTGCGCCTCGACCTTCACCAACCGGCCCTCCGCGTCCGCGTGGTGGCGGTAGCGCAGCAGGGTCGGGTGGCGGTGGGCGTGGCCGAGGAAGGACTCCTCGCGCGTGGCGGTGAGCTTGACCGGGCAGCCGGTGCGCAGGGCGAGCAGCCCCAGCGGGATCTGGAAGCCCGGGTCCTCGCGGTCGCCCGTCGCGCCCGGGACGCCGGTGACGACCAGCTTGACCTGCTCCGGCGCGAGCCCGAAGCAGGCCGCCGCCAGGTCGCGGTCGGTGTGCGGGTCGGTGGAGGCCGTGTAGATCTCCACGCCGCCGTCGGGGCGCGGCACGGCGAGGCCCGCCTCCGCGCCGATCGGCGCCGGGTCCTGCCGGCCGATCCGGTACAGGCCCTCGACGACGACCTCGCCCGTCGCCTCCGGGTCCCCGAAGCGCAGCGGGATGTGCCGGATCAGGTTCCCGTCGGGGTGCAGCGCCTCCGCCGCGAACGCCTTCTCCGGGTCCGTGACGGGTTCGAGGACCTCGTACTCGACGGCGATCGCCGCCGTCGCGAGCCGCGCCGTGTCCGGGTGGTCGGCGGCGATGGCCGCGAGGGCCTCGCCGTGGTGCCGTACCAGGTCGGACGCGAAGACCGGCCGGTCGGCGACCCTGCGCCCGTACGTCGCCGCGCCCGGCACGTCCGCGGCCGTCACCACGGCCCGTACGCCCGGCATGGCCTCGGCCGCCGACGTGTCGATCGACACGATCCGGGCGTGCGGATGCGGCGAGCGGAGGATCGCGGCCCAGAGCAGCCCCTCGGCCCACAGGTCGGAGGCGTACGGGAAGGTGCCCTCGGTCTTCGCGCGCGCCTCGGCCTGCGGGAGCGAGGTGCCGAGGCCGTGTGCCGCGGGCTGCTCCTGACCGGGGGTGTCCAGAGCGGCGGTGGTCGCGTCGCTGCTCACGCCATGCCTCCGTCGTGCGGGTGGGGAATCTGGTGCGGGACACGGGCCTCGTCGCCGGCCTCGGGCGCGGCGGCCGCGGCGGCCGCCTCCCGCTCGGCGACGACGTCCCGGACGGCGTCGAGGACGCCCCGGTAGCCGGAGCAGCGGCAGAGGTTGCCGGCGAGGGCCTGGCGGGTCTCCAGCTCCGAGGGGGCGTGGTTGCCCTCCAGGAGGTCGTGCACGGTCATGCACATGCCGGGGATGCAGAAGCCGCACTGGACGGTGCCGCACTTCGCCATCGCCCGCTGCACGTCCGAGGGTTCGCCGTCGACCGCGAGGCCCTCGACCGTCCGCACCTCGCTCCCGGCGGTGGTCGCCGCGGGCACCAGGCAGGAGGCGACCAGCCGGCCGTCGACCTGCACGTTGCACGCGCCGCACTCGCCCTGCGAGCAGCCGTCCTTGGCCCCGGCGAGGCCGAGGCGCTCGCGCAGGACGTAGAGCAGCGACTCGCCGATCCAGGAACCGGTCACGGGCCGGTCGGTGCCGTTGACCCGCAGGGTGTACGAGGTGTGCGGGTGCTCGTCGCTGTCCGTGGACGCGTCGACGGGCGGCACCACCACGGGGGCGGGGGAAGGCTCGGGAGTCTCCTCCGGTACGGCCTCCGGTACGGCCTCCAGGGCGTCCGCGGGCGCCGCGGGGGCCGACTCCTGTACGGCCTCCGGGACGCGATCCGGGACCGGATCCGGTACGACCTCCGGCACGGGCTCCGATACGGCCTCCGGCTCCTCCGGGAGCGCCCACGGCGCCGCCGCACCGCCCGGCAGCGTCGCCGGAGCCTCGGGGTACGAGGCGGGCGAGGCGGGCATGCCAGGCGCCGACGCCTCCTCCGGCTGCGCCGCCACCGCCTCCGCCGGGATCTGCCACTGCCCCGTGGCCCCCGGGTCCGCGGCCGGAGCCACCGCCTCCTCGAAACGCCACTCGGCCGTCGCGTGCGGGTCGGGCTCGGCGTGGCCCAGGTGCTCGACGTGCTCCACGTGCTCGACGTGCTCCACGTGCTCGACGTGCTCCACGTGCTCGACGTGCTCCACGTGCTCGACGTGCTCCACGTGCTCGACGTGCTCGACGTGCTCGACGTGCTCCACGGCGTGCTCGACGTACGCGGGCGGATGGAAGTGCTCGACGCCCTGGAAGGTTCCGTCCTGCTCCCCGTACTCACCGCCCTCGAAGTACTGCGTCTGCTGCGCCTCCGTCGGGACGTGCACCGTCCACGAGCCCGTCGCCGACGGGTCCGTCGCCGCGGCCGGGGTGAGCGGCTGGAGCGGGGTGATCATCGGCGGTACGTAGCCGTGGCCCGGCGCCTCCAGGGGGACGCCGTCCAGCATGAAGTCGGGCGGCAGCTGGACGAAGGCGGTCGCGTCTCCGTCGTAGCCCTCGCTCTGCGGCAGCGGCTCCCAGCCGCCCGTCTGACCCGTGTGCTCGTCGCTCATGCCAGTGCCCTCCCCAGTGCCCGTCGGGCGAGTGCGGCGACCGTGCGCCGCAGGTGCAGTACGGCCGGGGGCAACTGTTCGTCGCCCGGCGGGTCCGGGATGCAGGCGGCGGCGACGTACTCGCCGAAGGCCGCGAGCGCCTCCGGGGCCAGCCCGCGCTCGTTGTCCCAGTCCACCAGCGAGGCGATCCAGCGCTCGGCCTCCAGGGGCCGCAGCGGCATGGGCGCGACGGCGCCGACCGCGCAGCGCACGCCCCGCCGGGCCGGGTCGAGGACGACGGCGACGGAGGCGGTGGCGCGGGCCGGGCCGGTGCGGCCGGTGGCCTTGAGGAAGACCTGGGGGGCGTGCAGGAGCGGGACGCGGACGAAGCCGACGAGCTCGCCGGGGGCGAGCAGGTCGCGGCCCGCGAGGAGGTGGGAGACGGGGATCTCGCGGCTGCCGAGCGGTCCGAGGACGACGAGGTCGGCCTCCAGGGCGGCGAGGACGGGCAGCGAGTCGCCGGTGGGCGCCGCGGTGACGATGTTGCCGCCGAGGGTGCCCGCGTTGCGGATCTGGGGCGGCCCGGCCGCGCGGGAGGCGGCGGCGAGGGCCGGGATGAGGGCGGCGAAGTCGGGGCGGCCCATCCGGGCGTGGGTGAGGCCCGCGCCGAGGAGCGCGTGGCCGTCCTGGTACTGCCAGCCGCGGATCTCGTTGATGCGGCTCAGGCCGACGAGTCCGGCGGGGCGGAGCTGGCCTTTGTTGACGGCGGCCATGAGGTCGGTGCCGCCGGCGACGGGGACGGCGGCCGGCATGGCCGTGAGCGCTGCCACGGCCTCGTCGAGCGAGGCGGGCAGCGTCACGGACTGCGCCGTCTGTGGTGCGTGCGTGGTCAACCCGCTGCCCCTTCCCGGTGTCCCGGTGGTCCCCGACTGTGCCCGGCCGTCGCGCCTGCGTGTGGGCGTACCGTACGTGCTCACAGGCCGGACGTGGCAACTCTGGCACATCTTCCGAGGAGTCCGGCGCGAGGGTCCGCGAAGGACTGTTCCGTCCGGGACGCCCTGTGAGCGACGGTAACTTCCCTTTCGCCGCTCTTGGGTGACCGGGTGACGTCGGGTCTCTCACACGTTCGGGGGCGTGCCCTCCAGGGGCCGGCCGACCACCCCGGGGCGCCGCTGCCACGGGTGGGGTCCGGCGGGCGGGCGGTAGTCGACTCCGAGGGCGTCCAGGCGCCGGTAGTGGCTGTGCATGCGGCGCTCGAAGTCGGCGTGGTCGCGCGCCTCCGGCGCGGGCAGCGCGGACCAGGCGACCTCGGCGAAGGCGGCGAGGCGCGGGAAGACCTGGTAGTCGACGCGGGCGCGGTTCTCCATGACCTCGGTCCAGACGTTGGCCTGGGTTCCCAGGATGTGGGCGGCGGCCTCGGGCGTGAGGCCCGGCGGGACGGGCTCGAAGCGGTAGACGTCCTCCAGGGTGCGGACGTATCCGATGGGCATGGGCTCGTCCTCGCCCGGTGCCTGACGGTGGTCGAGGTAGACGTGCTGTTCGGGGCACATGACGACGTCGTGGCCGGCCTCGGCGGCGGCGATCCCGCCCGCGTACCCCCGCCAGGAGGAGACGGCCGCGCCCTCGGCGAGGCCGCCCTCCAGGATCTCGTCCCAGCCGATCAGGCGCCTTCCGCGGGCGGCGAGCCAGCGGTCGAAGTGGCGGATGAACCAGGACTGGAGTCCTTCCTCGTCGCCGACGCCCAGCTCCTCGATGCGGGCCCGGGCGGCCGGGGAGGCCTTCCACTGGTCCTTGGGGCACTCGTCGCCGCCGACGTGGACGAAGGTGGACGGGAAGAGGTCGAGGACCTCCTCGAAGACGCCCTCGTAGAAGCGGAGGACGGCCTCGGTCGGGGCGAGGACGTTGGGGTTGACGCCCCAGGTGTCCCAGACGGTGAGGGCGGCGGTGTCGACGACGTCGGTGTTGCCGAGCTCGGGGTGGGCGGCGATGGCGGCCTGTGCATGGCCGGGGAGGTCGATCTCGGGGACGACGGTGATGTGCCGCTCGGCGGCGTAGGCGACGATCTCGCGGATGTCGTCCTGGGTGTAGAAGCCGCCGTGGGGGGTCTCGGTCCAGAGCTCCGAGGCCCGGTGCCCCCACTTGGTACGGGCCCGCCAGGAGCCGACCTCGGTGAGCTTCGGGCGGCGCTCGATCTCGATGCGCCAGCCCTGGTCGTCGGTGAGGTGGAGGTGGAGGACGTTGAGCTTGTGGGCGGCGAGGAGGTCGAGGTAGCGCAGGACGTCGTCCTTGGGCAGGAAGTGCCGGGAGACGTCGAGGAGGAGGCCGCGCCAGCCGAAGCGGGGTGCGTCCTCGATGGTCTGCGCCACCAGGACGGCGGTCGGCTTCGCCTTCACGGGCGCCTTGCGGAAGGCCTCGGGACCGAGGAGCTGCCGGAGGGTCTGCGCGCCCCAGAACACTCCGGCGGGCCCGCCGCCGGTGATCTCGACGACCTCGTCGATCACGACGTGGACCCGGTACGCCTCGGGGGCGAGGGTGTCGTCGATGCGCAGCCGGATGCTGTGGGTGGCGTTCTCGTCGTCGGTCGCCCGGAGCGGAAGCGCGAAGGCGGCGCCGAGGGTGGTGCGCAGCCAGCGTTCGGTGGTCTCGGTGCCGGGGGCGGCGCTCAGGGTGGTCCTGGAGTCGAGGACGAAGCCGCAGCGGTACGGCCCCTCGACCCGTACGGGCGCGGGGATCAGGTCCATGGGGTGGGTCATCGCGTCAGTCCTTCACCGCCCCGCCCAGTCCAGAGACCAGGCGGCGCTGTACGAGTACGAAGAAGACGAGCACCGGGATCGTCATCACGGTCGACCCGGCCATGATTCCTCCCCAGTCGTTCTCGTCGGGCTCGAAGAAGACGAGCAGCCCATCGGCAGGGTCGACTGCGAGGTGTCGCCGATGAGGAAGGACTTCGCGAAGAGGAAGCCGTTCCAGGTCGGACGCCGATCTTGTTGCCGGAGGCGAAGGCGGTGACGGTGGCGATGCCGCCCATCTGCGCGCACTTGACGGCCGGGCAGTTGTCGTCGCCGAAGAGCGAGGTGTACGTGGCGATGCCCCTGCGGGGGGCCTCGCTGTCGACGGCGGCCTCGTACGAGTCGCCCTGCGCGGTGGCGAGTTCGCCGCCGGCGGCCCAGACGAAGGGCAGGGCGCCGTAGACCTCGCCGCCGACGGTGACGGACTGCCTGGCGGTGGGGTCGGTGTCCCCGGCCTCGTCCCAGGCGGCGAACTCGGCGCTGATGTCGGCGAGTCCGCCGTCGTGGACGTATCCGGCGGTGTCGGTGTTGCCGTACTCGATGAGGTCGGGCGCCGACGTGGGGTCGTCGAAGGCGGCTTTGACGCGCTGGGCGCGGGTCTCGACGGGGATGTACTCGACTTCGGCCTTCGCGCCCGCGTGGCGCTTCTCGAAGGCGGCGACGGCCTCCTGGACGACCTTCTCCTCGGGCTGGTCGCCCACCTCCCGGAAGAGCCAGACGCGCAGGGTTCCGCTCTTCCTGTCGGCCGTGGCGGTGCCGCCGGACGTCCGGGGCGCGCAGGCGGTGGTGGTGAGGCCGGCGAGCAGGGGTGTGGCGGCCGGGGCCGTGAGGCGGGCCGGCAGCTTCCTGGCGGACTGCTCGGACGTCATGCGGAACCCCCTCCGAATGCGTGCGTTGCAACATGCGCAACGGTCGTTTCGCACTGCACAACACGCGAGAGGTTAGGCGCGCCCCCGGCGGGCCCACAAGAGGTCTGAACCACATCGGCCAGAAGGAGCGGATCGAGCGCGCCGGCCGCACCGACCGGCCCGGAGACGCGAAACGGCCCCCGCCGCACGTACCGGAGTACGCACGACGGGGGCCGCCCCCGGCGTCAGGACCGCGTCACTTGTCCTTGCCGCCCTTGTCCTTGTCGCCGCCGCCCGCGCCCATGGAGTCGTAGATCTCCTTGCACATCGGACAGACCGGGTACTTCTTGGGGTCGCGCCCCGGTACCCAGACCTTTCCGCACAGCGCCACGACGGGCGTGCCGTCGAGGGCGCTCGCCATGATCTTGTCCTTCTGGACGTAGTGGGCGTAGCGCTCGTGGTCGCCGTCACCGTGGGACACCTGCGGCGTCGGCTCGACGAGGGTTCCCGTACCTGCCCCGCGCTCGGGCTCGAGAGTGCTCATAACCGCCAAGGGTACTGAAAGCCGTGGCCCTCAGTTGAGGGACGGGTCGTCCGGGTACGTCGCGATCATCGCGAGCTCGCCGCGCTGCCGTCGCAGCACCTGCCGCCAGAGCGTCTCGGGGTGCGGCGAGGAGACGTCGCCGGGCTCCGACTCGACCACGTACCAGGCTCCGTCGCCGAGCTCCGACTCCAGCTGGCCGGGGCCCCAGCCCGCGTATCCGGCGAAGATCCGCAGCGAGCCGAGCGCGGGTCCGAGCAGCTCGGGCGGGGTCTCCAGGTCGACCAGGCCGATCGCGCCGTACACCCGCCGCCAGCCGAGCGGGCCCTCGTCGCCGGGGATGACGGCGACGCCGAGGGCCGCGTCGAGCGAGACCGGGCCGCCCTGGAAGACGACCCCGGGTTCGCCGGCGAGGGCGGCCCAGGGGGCGAGGATGTCGCCGACGGTGACGGGCGTGGGCCGGTTGAGGACCACGCCGAGGGAGCCCTCGTCGTCGTGGTCGAGCAGCAGGACCACCGCGCGGTCGAAATTCGGGTCCGCCAGCGCGGGGGTGGCCACGAGCAGCCGTCCTGTGAGCGAGGACACCTCGGTCATGCGACACATGATCCCGCATCTTCGGCGTTCGCGGGGGGTTGTGGGACGTGATGGCGGGAAGGCGGGGACCACCGCGGTCCGGGACGGAGGGGCCGCGGTGCCCGGCCGCCCCTCGGGGACAAGCGGACGGTAACGCTCCGCAAGATCACGGGAACAGAGGGTGTTGTGCCGAATTCATTACATCTGACAGCCCCCATGAGGCACCCGTTCGGGGTCTCATGGCCCCTTACCCTTTTCACTGGCCACCCGTCGGACCCCACTTTCGGAACGCGAGATTCATGACCGGCACAGACGATGTCCTGCTTGTCCACGGCGGCACCCCGCTGGAGGGCGAGATCCGCGTCCGCGGCGCGAAGAACCTCGTGCCCAAGGCGATGGTCGCCGCCCTGCTCGGCAGCGGCCCCAGCCGCCTGCGCAACGTTCCCGACATCCGTGACGTCCGCGTCGTCCGCGGGCTGCTCCAGCTGCACGGAGTGACGGTCCGCCCGGGCGAGGAGCCCGGCGAGCTCGTCCTCGACCCGACGCACGTCGAGTCCGCGAACGTCGCTGACATCGATGCCCACGCCGGCTCGTCGCGCATCCCGATCCTCTTCTGCGGCCCGCTGCTGCACCGCCTCGGCCACGCCTTCATCCCGGGCCTGGGCGGCTGCGACATCGGCGGCCGGCCCATCGACTTCCACTTCGACGTGCTCCGCCAGTTCGGCGCGACCATCGAGAAGCGCGCCGACGGGCAGTACCTGGAGGCCCCGCAGCGCCTTCGCGGTTGCAAGATCCGCCTGCCGTACCCCTCGGTCGGCTCGACCGAGCAGGTGCTGCTCACGGCCGTCCTCGCCGAGGGCGTCACCGAGCTGTCGAACGCGGCCGTGGAGCCCGAGATCGAGGACCTGATCTGCGTCCTGCAGAAAATGGGCGCGATCATCTCCATGGACACCGACCGGACCATCCGGATCACCGGTGTCGACCGCCTCGACGGCTACACCCACCGGGCGCTCCCGGACCGCCTGGAGGCGGCCTCCTGGGCGTCCGCGGCGCTGGCGACCGAGGGCAACATCTACGTGCGCGGCGCCCAGCAGCGCTCGATGATGACCTTCCTCAACACGTACCGGAAGGTCGGCGGCGCCTTCGAGATCGACGACGAGGGCATCCGCTTCTGGCACCCGGGCGGCTCGCTCAACGCGATCCACCTGGAGACGGACGTGCACCCCGGCTTCCAGACGGACTGGCAGCAGCCGCTGGTCGTGGCCCTGACGCAGGCCTCCGGCCTCTCCATCGTCCACGAGACGGTGTACGAGTCCCGGCTCGGCTTCACCTCCGCGCTGAACCAGATGGGTGCCCACATCCAGCTGTACCGCGAGTGCCTGGGCGGCTCCGACTGCCGCTTCGGCCAGCGGAACTTCCTGCACTCGGCGGTCGTGTCGGGCCCGACCCGGCTCCAGGGCGCCGACCTGGTCATCCCCGACCTGCGCGGCGGCTTCTCGTACCTGATCGCGGCCCTCGCGGCGCAGGGCACGAGCCGGGTCCACGGCATCGACCTGATCAACCGCGGCTACGAGAACTTCATGGAGAAGCTCGTCGAGCTGGGCGCGAAGGTCGAGCTGCCGGGCAGCGCGCTGGTCTGACCGGCCCCACCCGCCTCACAGGGCCCGGCGCCGGGCCCTGTGAGGCGTCACGGGCCCGCACCGGCGGGCGAGGCCCACGGGCCCGTACAGGCGCGTAAGGCGTCACGGCCCCGTACAGGCACGAACGAAAGGGCGGCCACCCCCTGACAGGGTGGCCGCCCTTTCTGCGCCTCTAGGCAGCCTTACTTGCCCTTGGCGGCTTCCTTGAGCTTCGAGCCCGCGGAGACCTTCACGCTGTAGCCGGCCGGGATGTCGATCGGGTCGCCGGTCTGCGGGTTACGAGCGGTGCGAGCGGCACGGTGGGTGCGCTCGAAGGTCAGGAAGCCGGGGATGGTGACCTTCTCGTCACCCTTGGCGACGACCTCACCGACGGTCTCGGCGAGAGCGGCCAGCACGGCGTCGGCGTCCTTGCGGGTCACCTCGGCGCGGTCGGCCAGGGCGGCCACCAGCTCACTGCGGTTCATGTTGTTACTCCCGTGTTCTTCTTGCCTGTGAGGCGTGCCACGCGGCGGAAGCCGCGCGATTGGGTACAGCGAAGCCGATGCTGCCAGGGCCCTCGGACAGTCCCCGGACCCGGGTCAGACGACAGACCCTCGCGCCCAAACACGCATCCTGCCCCCACCAGCGGCGGGAACGCCAATCCGGCACCCCCGCGGGTCACACGAAAAGCGCCCGAGCCCCGTGGTGGTGACGTTCTGTCGACGCCGCGAAAACCGCGCGGAGCCGAAACGCCACCCTAAAGGCGGGTTTACGGCTCCGCGAATCGCGACGCGCCGTCAGCGGCGCCCGGGCGCCGCGCCCGGGGCCGGGGGCTTCGCCGCGTCAGACGGTGGACTTCGCCGCGTTCCGGACGGCTCCGGCGACGGCGCCGGCGACCTTGTCGTTGAAGACCGACGGGATGATGTAGTTCGGGTTGAGCTCGTCCTCGGTGACCACGTCGGCGAGGGCGGTGGCCGCCGCCAGCATCATCTCCGTGTTGACCGTACGGGACTGGGCGTCGAGCAGACCGCGGAAGACGCCCGGGAAGACCAGCACGTTGTTGATCTGGTTCGGGAAGTCCGAGCGGCCGGTGGCGACGACGGCGGCGGTCTGCCGCGCGGCGGCCGGGTCGACCTCCGGGTCGGGGTTCGCGAGCGCGAACACGATGGCGCCCTCCGCCATGGCGGCGACGTCCTCCGCGCCGAGCAGGTTCGGGGCCGAGACGCCGATGAAGACGTCCGCGCCGACGACGGCCTCCTTGAGGGTGCCGGTGACGCCCTCGGGGTTGGTGTTGTCGGCGATCCAGCGCAGCGGCGTGCCGGGGGCGGCGTCGACCAGGTCCTCGCGGCCCGCGTGCACGACGCCGTGGATGTCGGCGACGACGGCGTGCTTCACGCCCGCCGCGATCAGCAGCTTGAGGATGGCCGTACCGGCGGCGCCGGCACCGGACATGACGACCCGTACGTCGCCGATGCCCTTGCCGACCACGCGCAGCGCGTTGGTGAGGGCGGCGAGGACGACGATGGCGGTGCCGTGCTGGTCGTCGTGGAAGACGGGGATGTCGAGGGCCTCGCGCAGCCGGGCCTCGATCTCGAAGCAGCGGGGCGCGGAGATGTCCTCCAGGTTGATGCCCGCGAAGCCGGGGGCGATCGCCTTGACGATCGCGACGATCTCGTCGGTGTCCTGGGTGTCGAGGCAGATCGGCCAGGCGTCGATGCCGGCGAAGCGCTTGAAGAGGGCGGCCTTGCCCTCCATGACGGGCAGCGAGGCCATCGGGCCGATGTTGCCGAGGCCGAGGACGGCGGAGCCGTCGGTGACGACCGCGACGGAGTTGCGCTTGATGGTGAGGCGGCGGGCGTCCTCGGGGTTCTCGGCGATCGCCATGCACACGCGGGCGACGCCCGGGGTGTAGATCATGGAGAGGTCGTCACGGTTGCGGATGGGGTGCTTCGACGCCATCTCGATCTTGCCGCCGAGGTGCATCAGGAACGTACGGTCGGAGACCTTGCCGAGGACGACGCCCTCGATGGTGCGCAGCTGCTCGACGATCTCGTCGGCGTGCGCGGTGGAGGTCGCGGCGATGGTGACGTCGATGCGGAGCTTCTCGTGGCCGGAGGCGGTCACGTCGAGGCCGGTGACGGATCCGCCGTGGGACTCCACCGCCGTGGTGAGCTGGGAGACCGCGGTTCCGCTGGCGGGAACCTCCAGCCGGACCGTCATCGAGTACGAGACGCTGGGCGCCGTTGCCATGGCCGAGTTCCTCTGCTTTCCCTGAGCTTCGTTGCTACGCCGCCCCGGCTGGTTGCCTGGCGGCGCCCTCCGATGGTCGCACCTACCTGCCGGTAGCAGGTAATGCGGTCATTTTGTTTTCGGAAAGTAGTTTCCACCATACGAGAACTGTCGGAAAAACTGAAGAGACCCCCGTCACCGGAGGTGACAGGGGCCTCAACTTTGTACGTACGTCTAAGTGGCACCGACCCGCCATGCTCGCCTCGCGGCAAGTGGTCCCTCTGAGGGACGAAGGTTGGGCCCGGGGGCTTGGATCGAGCCGGTGCCACGACAAGGCTAACAAACCACCCTGCCTGGTGATTCCAGCGCCACAGGTTGACCTGAAATCGGCGGCCGTGACCGGCCGGGAGTCGACCCGCTCAGTCCCGCAGCAGGTCCGGCACCCCCGCCTCGTCCGGCATGTCCCGGCCGCCCGCGAGGACCGTGAGCGCCTGCGTCGACCGGGTGAGGGCCACGTACAGCACCCGCAGGCCGGCCGGGGACTCGTCCGCGATCTCGGCGGGCGAGACGACCACCGTCGCGTCGTACTCGAGACCCTTCGCCTCCAGGGAGCCGAGCGCCACGACCCGGTCGCCGAGCCCGGCGAGCCAGCGCGCGGCCTCCTCGCGCCGGTTCATGGCGACGACGACACCCACGGTTCCGTCCACCTGGGTGAGGAGCCGCTCCGCTTCCAAACGTACGGTTTCGGCCAGATCACCCTTCTCCGGCACCGGTACGAAGCGGGGCTCGACGCCCGTGGAGCGGACGGCGCGCGGCGACTCCTTGCCCGGCATCGCGAGCGCGAGGACCTTGGCGGCGAGCTCGGCGATCTCCGCCGGGTTCCTGTAGTTCACGGTGAGCTCGAAGCGGCGCCGCGGCCGGGAGCCGAGGGCCTCGTCGCGGGACTCCGCTGCCTCGTCCGGGTCCGACCAGGAGGACTGCGCCGGGTCGCCGACGACCGTCCAGGTGGCGTGCCGGCCGCGCCGCCCGACCATCCGCCACTGCATGGGCGTCAGGTCCTGGGCCTCGTCGACGATCACGTGCGCGTACTCGGTGCGCTCGGCGGCGAGCCGCTCGGCCCGCTCCCGCTGGGTCTCCTCCCGTACGGGCATCAGCTCCTCCAGGCCCGTGAGCTGGTCCAGCGGGTCGTACTCCCGCTTCTTCCGGGGCCGGGCCGGGGCGCCGAGCAGGGTGTTGAGCTCGTCCAGGAGGGCGACGTCGTGGACGGAGAGCTCCCGGCGGCGCAGCGAACGCGCGAGCCGCCGCACCTCGCCCGGGTTGAGGATCCGGCGGGCCCAGCGCCCGAGCCGCCGTTCGTCGGCCATGGCGTCGAGGACCTGGCGGGGGGTGAGCTCGGGCCACCAGGCGTCGAGGAAGCCCAGGAACGAGTCCTCGGTCGACACGTCCTCGTCGAAGGAGGACCGCAGTTCGGCGGCGAGCTCGGGGTCGCTGTGCCGGCCCGCGGCGCCGGACTTGGCGTAGAGCGCGTCGAGGAGGAGCCTGCGGGCACGGGGCCGCAGCAGGTTGACGGGGGCGGTGCCGCCGAGGACGTTGTGCCGGATGCGGCGGAGCTCGTCGGCCTCGAGCTCGAGCCGGCGCCCGAAGGCGACGACGCGCAGGAGCTGCGGGGCGTCCGGGCTCTCCAGGGCGCCCCTGGCCGCCTTCCGGAGCACGTGCACCATGCGGGAGGAGCCCTTGACGCGCGCGACGGCGGGCTCGTCGTAGGCGGTGGCCTCGGCGCCGTCGACGAGCGAGCCGACGGCGCGGATCGCGACCTGGCCCTCCTCGCCGAGGGAGGGCAGGACGCCCTCGGTGTACGAGACGAGGAGCGGGGTCGGGGAGACGATGAGGATGCCGCCGGCGTAGCGCCGCCGGTCCTGGTAGAGCAGGTAGGCGGCCCGGTGCAGCGCGACCGCCGTCTTCCCCGTCCCCGGCCCGCCCTCGACGTACGTCACGGAGGCGGCGGGCGCCCGGATGACCAGGTCCTGCTCGGCCTGGATGCTGGAGACGATGTCCCGCATGGTGTGGCTGCGGGCCTGGCCGAGGGCGGCCATCAGGGCGCCGTCGCCGATCACCGGCAGCTCGCGGCCGTCGAGGGTGGCGCGCAGCTCGGGACGCATGAGGTCGTCCTCGACGCCGAGGACCTGGCGGCCCTTGGAGCGGATGACGCGACGGCGCACGACGCGGCCGGGGTCGACGGGGGTGGACCGGTAGAAGGGCGCGGCGGCGGGCGCGCGCCAGTCGATCACGAGGGGCGCGTAGTCGGAGTCGAGAACGCCGATGCGCCCGATGTGCAGGGTCTCACCGATCTCGGCGGTGTTGTCGGGACGGACGGCGTCCTCGGCGGGCTCGACGGACGTGTACGCCCCGTCCGGTCCCTTCTTCCCGTCCTTGCCGTACAGCAGGTCGATGCGACCGAAGAGGAAGTCCTCGAACTCGTTGTTGAGCCGGTTGAGGTGGATACCGGCCCGGAAGACCTGGGCGTCACGCTCGGCGAGGGCGCCGGGCGTGCCGACCTGGCCCCGCTGGGCGGCGTCGTTCATCAGGAACTCCGCCTCGTGGATCTTCTCCTCCAGACGGCGGTAGACCTGATCCAGATGTTCCTGCTCGACACCGATCTCACGGTCTCTGACCGTGTCCACGGCTTCCTGCGCGGCCACCTAAGGCCCCCTTCTCACGTGCACTGGGCAGCCGTCGAGCGTACGCCACGAGGGGGCACCGTGTCAGGCGCGAACCCACACCGAGGCGGACGGCCCCCCAGCCCACGCCCCGTGTGCAGGCCCGCGCCCGGGCGGGCGGTGCCCCGCTGCCGTGTGGGCAATCGTCCCGCATGGGGGTCCCCCCAGGACGAAGTCCTAGGGGGAGGGACGGGTGGGCACGCGGGACGGCGCCCTCAGCGGCGCCTCCGCGTTCCGAGCCTGGACCCGCACCCCGAGCGGCGGTGCACACGGGGTGCGGGTCAGGGCGCGTAAGCCTCTGGCGCCGGCATGGGCGCCGTTCCGTTGTGCCCACCCGTTCCGCCCCAGCGGGAACGCATGCCCACAACGGGGGGGCTAGCTGTCGTACTTCTCCGTTGACGGGTCCAGCGCCAGCCGATAGCCCCTTTTCACCACCGTCTGGATCAGCTTCGGCGCCCCGAGGGCCGTACGCAGCCGCGCCATCGCCGTCTCCACGGCGTGCTCGTCCCGCCCCGCCCCCGGGAGCGCCCGGAGGAGGTCGGCGCGGGAGACCACCCAGCCGGGCCGGCGGGCGAGGAGGCCGAGGAGGGCCATCCCGGCCGGCGGGACGGGCCGCAGGGCGCCGTCCACGAGGACCGCCTGCCCGCGGATCTCGACGCGGTGGCCGGCGACCGGCAGGACCCGTGCCCGCCCGGGAAGCTCCCGGCAGAGGAGCTGGACGAGCGGCCCCAGCCGGAAGCGCTCGGGCTGGTAGGTGTCGATGCCCTCCGCCTGGAGCGGCAGCGCCGTCACGGGCCCCACGCACACCGCGAGCACGTCGTGCCGGAGCGCGGCGACGAGCTGGTCCCGTACCCCCCGTTCCGCCGCCCGGGAGAAGAGCGAGGCGGCGGCCGGCGCACTGGTGAAGGTCATCGCGTCGACGCCCCGCGCGAGCGTCACGTCGAGGATCCGGTCGAGCGGCCCGAGGTCCTCGGGCGGCATCCAGCGGTAGACGGGGACGCCGACGACCTCGGCGCCGCCGGCCGTCAGGGCCTCCACGAAGCCCGGCAGGGGCTCCCCGTGCAGCTGGAGCGCGATCCGGCGCCCCGCCACGCCTTCGGCGAGGAGCCGGTCGAGGACCTCGGCCATGGACTCCGAGGAGGGCGACCAGGACTCGGTGAGCCCCGCGGCCCGTACGGCCCCCTTGACCTTGGGCCCGCGGGCGAGGAGTTCGACGCGGCGCAGCACGTCGATGAGCTCCTCCCCGTACCCCCACCCCTCCGCCGCCTCGATCCAGCCCCGGAAGCCGATCGCCGTGGTGGCGACGACGACGTCCGGGGCGTGGCCGATGAGTTCCTTGGTGGCGGCGAGGAGTTCGGTGTCGTCGGCGAGGGGGACGATGCGCAGCGCGGGGCCGTGGACGACGGCCGCACCGCGCCGCCGCAGCAGCGCGATCAGCTCGTCGGCGCGGCGTGCCGCGGTGACGCCGACGGTGAAGCCTGCGAGGGGGCCGTGTTCTTGCTCGTCCATGGGGCCTGAGCCTGACGGGGACGCGTGACGGTCTCGGTTCGCCCGTATTTCCTGGTCGTTACGGTCCGTGCCGGGCATGAGGGGTCACACCCGGGCGTAGCCGGACCGGGGCTCCGGCTCCGTGACCGCGGCGGCGGTCTCGGGGACGGCGGCCGGGGCCCGAAGGTATACCGCCCAGGTGACGACCATGCAGGCCGCGTAGAAGGCGAGGAAGGCGACGAAGGCGGCGGTGCCGGTGCCGGCGGTCTGGAAGGACTGGCGGAAGGCGAGGTTGATGCCGAGTCCGCCGAGCGCGCCGACGGCGCCGATGAGGCCCATGGAGGCCCCGGAGAGCCGTCGTCCGTAGGCTTCGGCGGCCTCGCCGGCGAGGCCCTTGCGGTGTCCCTGGGCGAGGAAGATCGCGGGGATCATCTTGTACGTGGAGCCGTTGCCGAGGCCGCTGAGGACGAAGAGCCCGATGAAACCGACGAGGAAGACGGCGAGGGACTCGGTCACGGAGGCGTAGATCACGACGGCGGTGGCGGCGGCCATCGCGGCGAAGGTCCACAGGGTGATGCGGGCGCCGCCGTGCCGGTCGGCGAGGGTGCCGCCGACGGGCCGGATGAGGGAGCCGAGCAGCGGGCCGATGAAGGTGAGCGAGGCGGCCTGGAGCGGGGTGCGGCCGAACTGGGTCTGGAGGACGAGGCCGAAGGCGAAGCTGTAGCCGATGAAGGAGCCGAAGGTGCCGATGTAGAGGAAGGCCATGATCCAGGTGTGCCGGGCCTTCACGGCCTCCTTCGCGGCGCCGGTGTCGTTCTTGACGGGGGCGAGGTTGTCCATGAAGAGCGCGGCGCAGACGGCGGCGACGACGATCAGCGGCAGGTAGACGCCGAGCACGATCCGGGGGTGCAGTGCCCCGGCGGTGCCGATGACGAGGAGGCCGACGAGCTGGACGACGGGGACGCCGATGTTGCCGCCGCCGGCGTTGAGGCCGAGGGCCCAGCCCTTCTTCCGGAGCGGGAAGAAGGCGTTGATGTTGGTCATGGAGGAGGCGAAGTTGCCGCCGCCGACACCGGTGAGCGCCGCCACGAGGACGAAGGTGGTGTACGAGGTGCCGGGCTCCATCACCGTGAAGGCGAGGGCGGTGGGCAGCAGGAGCAGCAGGGCGCTGAAGACGGTCCAGTTCCGGCCGCCGAAGCGGGCGACGGCGAAGGTGTACGGGATCCGGATCAGCGCGCCGGTGAAGGTCGCGGTGGCGATCAGGAAGAACTTGCCGGCCGGGTCGACCCCGTACTGCGGGCCCATGAAGAGGACCATGACCGACCAGAGGCTCCAGACGGAGAAGCCGATGTGTTCGGAGAGCACGGAGAAGGCCAGGTTGCGCCGGGCGATCTTCTCGCCCTTCTCCCGCCAGAAGGTCTCGTCCTCCGGTTCCCAGCGTTCGATCCAGCGGCCACCCATCTCGCACCTCCACGGAGTCGGATCCCTGATGCGACCGACGCTAGGAAGGGCGCGTTTCAGGCCGGTGCCGTGAGGTGACGGTGACGGAACCTTGCTCTCACCCGGCGCGTACGAGCCCTGTGAGCGCCCCCGTGCTAGGCCGGCAGCCCGGGCTCTCCGTCGGGCAGCCAGGAGCCGGGCGGGCGCTTCAGCCAGCCTTCCCGGGCGCCCAGCTCGGCGGCGGCCCGGCGCAGGGCGTCCAGGCCGGGGTGGCGGAGTCCCTTGCGCCACACGAGGCTCACGGGTGAGAGGGGGACGGGGTCGACGAGTGGCCGGATCACGCAGTTCGGCATGGGCGGGAAGTCGACGACGGCGAGGACGGGGTCGCCGTACTTGGCCATGAGCCGGCGGAACTCCTCGTGGCCGACGGCGAGCGGTGCGGGCGGGGCGACGTCGATGTCCCGGCCGGCGAAGAGGCGGGTGGCGAGGTCGGTCCACTCGGGCGTGCGGTCGTTTCCGGCGCCGGCGTAGATCCGCAGGCCGGCGAGGCGGGCGAGCGGCACCTCGGGCAGGCCGGCGAGGGGGTGGTCCTCGCGCAGGACCACGGCCATCGGCTCGTACCGGACGAACTGGGAGTCGAGCCGCGCCCTGAGCCGGGCGTCGAGTCCTCCGTACCGGCCGAAGGAGGTGTCGAGCCGGCCGGCGAGGATGGACTGGGCCGCGCCGGTGAGTCCGCTCTCGTAGCGGGCCATCAGCTCCTGTTCCGGGGCGAGTTCGCGGGCGCGCTGGAGGATCCGCTCCTGGACGAGGTCGGGGGTGTTGAGGTCGACGAGGAGCGGCCGGGGTTCGGCGCGGAAGGCGTCGCTGAGCTCGTCGTGGGCGGCCAACACCCGGCGGGCGTACGGGAGGAGGCGTTCGCCGTCGGGGGTGAGGGTGACCTGCCGGGTGGTCCGTACGAAGAGTTCGGTGCCCAACTCCCGCTCCAGGCGCCGGATGTCGCGGCTGAGGGCCTGCTGGGCGACGTAGAGGCGGGCGGCGGCGCGGGTGAAGTGCAGCTCTTCGGCGACGGCGGTGAAGGCGCGCAGCAGACGCGGGTCGGTGGACACCGCCGCATTTAACAACACAGGCGCGTCAATCACCACCGGTTAGGTGTTGGACCGCCGGGATCGTGCCGACCCACCCTTGGTCCATGCCGCAACCGGACCTCACCCTCACCCCCGCGGGCCCGGCCCTCGCCCCCCGCTACCGCGACCGGCCCGCCGCCCTCCCCCGCAGCCCCTACCTCCGCCTCTTCACCCACCCCGGCACCCGCGCCTTCACCGCCGGGAACCTGATCGCCCGGCTGCCCATGGGCATGTTCGGCGTCAGCGCCGTGATCATGATCGCGGCGGCGTACGGCTCCTACGCCCTGGCCGGCGCGGTCACCGCCACCGGCCTCGCCGTCGGCTCCGTCACCGGGCCGCTGATCGCCCGGCTGGTCGACCGGTACGGCCAGGCCAGGGTCGCGGTCCCGGCCACCGCCTACGCGGTCCTGGGCCATCTGGTCCTGCTGCTCTGCGTGCACGAGAAGGCTCCCGCCTGGGCGCTGTTCCTCACGACGGCCGTCACCGCCACCACCCCGAACACGGGCGGCATGTCCCGGGCCCGCTGGGCGTACCTCTTCCGGGACGATCCGGACGCGCTGCACACCGCGAACGCCTTCGAGCAGGCCGCCGACGAGCTCTGCTACATGCTCGGCCCGGTGCTCGCCGCCGTCCTGTGCTCCGCGCTCTTCCCGGAGGCGGGCACGCTCACCGCGGGCGTCCTCTTCCTCGGCGGCGTCCTGATCTTCGCCGCCCAGCGCTCCACCGAGCCCCCGGTCGCCCCCCGCACCACAGCGGGCTCCCCGCTGCGCGCCCCCGGCATGGCGCCGCTGCTCGCGGTCTTCCTCGCCACGGGAGCGGTCTTCGGCTCCATGGAGGTCGTCACCCTCGCGTACGTGGACGGCCCCGTCGCGGGACCGGTCCTCGCCCTGCAGGCCGCCGGCTCCTGCGCGGCCGGCCTCCTCTACGGCCGGGCCCGTCGCACGGCGCGGCTGCGCACCTGCCTGGCCGCGATGACCGTCCTGATGGCGATGCCGCTGCTCGCCGCCTCGACCGGCTTCCTGCCCGCCCTGGCCGCCGGCCTCCTCCTGGCGGGCATGGCGACGGCCCCGACGATGGTCACGGGCATGGGCCTGGTCCAGCGCCTCACGCCCGCGGCCCAGCTCAACGAGGGCATGACCCTCGCGGTGACCGCGCTCCTGGCGGGCATCGCGACCGGCTCGGCCACCGGCGGCTGGGCCGCCGACCACGCGCCCTTCGCCTCCTTCGGGTTCCTGATCCCGGTGACGGCGGCGGCGTTGGCCCTGACCCTGTGCACGGCGACCGGGGTGGGCCGCCGTACACGGGACTGAGGGGTTCAGCTCTGCCGGAGCGGCGCCATCGGCAGCTGCACCCCGTACGCGGTCGCGCCGGCCCCGGCGCCGCCCTCGCACCCGTCGGGCTCCTGGGTGCCGAGGCCCCGGGTGGACGGCTTCTCGGCGGCCCAGAACATGTAGCCGAGGAGCCCCGGGGTGGTCCCGGCCCCGTTGGGCGCCGCGTTCCGCACCCAGTCGCCGGTCGCCTTCTGGAGCGAGTTCGCGAAGTCGACGCACTCGGGCAGCGGGCTCCGGCCGTACGCCAGGTAGAGACCGGCCGTGAGCTTCGCGGGGGCGAGCGGGGCGACCGGCGGCGAGAACTGGGGCTTGCCGTCGAGGTGCTCCTGCCAGTTCGCGATGTGCGAGCTCGCGGAGGTGGGCCGGGCGGGCACCATCGCGTTGGCGTAGTCGAGCACCGGGGTGTCGGTGCGCAGCCAGTCGGCGGTGGCCTTGCGGTTGATGTCGATGAGCCAGCGGTCACCGGCGGCGGTGTCGATGGTGAGCCGCGCGGCCGGCCGCGTACCGGAGGCGTCGTAGGGGTGGACGGACCGGTAGGCGTCGATGAAGGCCTGGAGCCCGGTGAGGTTCGGGTCGGTGTTCTGCTCGTAGTCGATCTCGATGCCGACGCCGAGGTCGGCGGCGACGGCGGCGGCGTTGAGCCCCAGCTGGGTGGCGTTCTCGGCGAGGGCGGCGTCCCACTCGTCGGTGTATGTGATCCCGCCGATGGACAGCATCACGCGGATCCCGCGCGAGGTGAAGTACTGGACGATCTCGCGGCTCATGCCGACGGGGACGCCGTTCGCGGTGCCCGCGTCGGTGGTGCGGTGGAGCAGTTTGAGCGGCTCGACGAAGCTGAGCACGACCAGGTTGACGGAGGGCCGTCCGTCGCCGCGGTCGATCAGCCAGTGGTTCTTGGCGTCGAACTCGGCGACGTCGCGGACGGTGGACCAGGTGCAGTAGTCGTCCCCGCAGTGCCAGGTGCCGTAGACCTGCACGGGCGCGGGCGTGGCGGCGCCGGCGGGCAGGGTGGCGGGGACGAGGAGGGCGAGGAGCATGAGCAGGACCGCGAGGGGTCTGTGACGCATACGTACCTCCGGGAGTGCCGTGGCGTGGGGGGCGGCGACCGCAGAGTGTCAGGTCCAGACCAAGCCCACAAGAGGGCGGGGGCATGTCGGCGAACATGACAAAGGCCCGGCAGTCGCTCGCGCGACCACCGGGCCTGTGCCCACATGGGATGAGTGGAGATGGCGGGAATCGAACCCGCGTCCAACGGTGCGGAATCAGGGCTTCTCCGTGTGCAGTCTGGTACGAGTTTCTCGGCCCTCCGGATCACCCAGACAAGTCCGGAACGGGCTCAGTCACTGTTTGATTTCCCTCCCACCCCCGTGACCGGGGCGAGAGGTTTAGATCCCTGAATGACGCCAGGATCCGGGTCGGGACCACCCCCGGGCTGACGCTCCTCACAGAGGCTTCTGTTCGTTACCTAAAATTAGGCAGCGAGGGCGAAGCGGGAGTTATCGCTCTTGGTGTTGGCGATTATTGGTTGCGACATATGGTTTACGAGATCATTGCCGCTTCCTCGACACGCTTCCCACTGCTTCGACATCCGCTGTCGAAACCGATCATCCCCATGTTGTTTTTTCAAAGGTCGCACCCTCGGTGGGGTGCAGGTCCCATGGTACGTGACCGACGGGTCCGGTTGCCAGCGTATTAACCGCGCTCGGCCGCCTGGGCCGCCCGCTGCCGCCGGCGGGCCGAAGCGATCGCCCGGTTCGTCTCGCGCGTGTCCTGCTTCTCCCGCAGGGTCTGGCGCTTGTCGTACTCCTTCTTGCCCTTGGCCAGCGCGATCTCGCACTTCACCCGGCCGTTCAGGAAGTAGAGCGAGAGGGGCACGATCGTGTGACCCGTCTCCTGCGACTTCGACTCCAGCTTGTCGATCTCGGCCCGGTGCAGCAGCAGCTTCCGCTTCCGCTTCGCGTGGTGGTTGGTCCAGCTGCCCTGCATGTACTCGGGCACGTGGATGTTGTGCAGCCACGCCTCGTGGCCGTCGATCTGGACGAAGCCGTCGACCAGCGAGGCCCGGCCCATGCGCAGCGACTTCACCTCGGTGCCCATGAGCACCACACCGCACTCGTAGGTGTCGATGATGTGGTAGTCGTGCCGCGCCTTCTTGTTCTGCGCGATGAGCTTGCGCTCAGGCGCCTTGTCCGATGCCTTCTTCGCAGGCTTGCCCTGCACGTTCACGAGTCCCTTTGCCATAGTGCGGCCATTTTCGCACTACGAGCCCCCTCCGAGGCCACTCAATACCGTTCTCGCCCGCTCCTCGGCCCGCTCCCCCACCGCCAGGTCCGGCGTGATGCCGCGCCCGTCGACCGCGTGCCCGGCGGGGGTGCGGTAGTGGCCGACGGTCAGCTCGGCGACGGAGCCGTCGGGCAGGGCGCTCGGCATCTGCACCGAGCCCTTGCCGAAGGTCCGCGAGCCGACGGTGACCGCCCGGCCACGGTCCTGGAGGGCGCCGGTGAGCAGCTCGGCCGCGCTCATGGTGCCCCCGTCGATCAGCGCGACCAGAGGCCTGCCCGTGTCGCCGCCGTCCTCCGCGTACACGGCCCGCTGCTCGCCCTCCACGTCGTACGTGGCGACGAGACCGCCGTCGAGGAAGGCGGAGGCGGCGACCGCGGCCTCCGCGACCAGACCGCCGGAGTTGCCCCGCAGGTCCAGGAGGACCCCGGCACCGGGCGGGGCGGACCGTACCGCGTCACGCACGCGCGTGCCGGCGCCCTTGGTGAAGGCGGCGACCCGGATCAGTACGGTCCCGTCGTCGAGGCGGCGGACGCTGACGGGCTCGGTGACGAGCCGGGCCCGGCGCAGCGTCTGCGTCCACAGGGCACGGCCGCGCTCGACCCGGAGGGAGACGGCCGAGCCGGCGACCCCGTCACCCCGCAGCAGCGACACCACCTCGGAAACCGAGAGCCCGTCCACCGACCGCCCGTCGACGGAGACGAGCCGGTCGCCGACCCGCAGCCCGGCCCGCTCGGCGGGCCCCCCGGACTGCACGCGCGTCACCCGGACCCCGCCGTCCCCGGACCGCCCGGCGGAGAGCCCGACCCCGGTGTAGGAGCCGTCGAGGGCCTGCTCGAACTCGGCGTACTCCTTCTTGTCGTAGACCGCGCCCCAGCGGTCCCCGCTGCGGCTGACGAACTCCTCGGCGGCCTTCTTGCCCGACTTCCCGTCGGCCATGGCCGCGGCGGCGGCCCGGCTGAGCGCGGCACTGTCGACGGTCGCACCGTCCCCCGCACGCGCCGGCGCGGCCCGCCGCTCCGCGCCCGCGGGCTCCTGCCGGGGCAGGACACCGGTGGCCGCGGCCGTGGCGAGGACGCCGGTGAACACCAACGTCAGAACGGCCCCGCGGACGACTCCACGGGGCCGGATACAGAAGGGTGCGGGCCCGGCCGGCATGCCGCCCACTCTAGGACAAGGCGATGGCGCCGCACGGGCTTTGCCCGCACGACGCCATTCACCGACGGAAGTGTCTTGTCACACCTTCAGGTACTTGCGCAGCGCGACGAAGGCGGCCACGGCCGGCATGAGCAGGCCGATGGCGATCACCAGGGGCAGCTTCGCGAGGACGGCGTCCCAGCCGATGAAGTTGACCAGCTGCATCTTCTCGGCGAGCGCGATGCCGTGGTCGATCAGGAAGTACCGGCCGACGAGCAGCAGCACACAGGCGACGGCGCCGCCGAGGAGGCCGGCGAACGCGGCCTCCATGATGAACGGCATCTGGATGTAGAAGCTGGACGCGCCGACCAGTCGCATGATGCCGGTCTCGCGGCGGCGGCTGAACGCCGAGACGCGGACGGTGTTGACGATCAGCATCAGCGCGATGATCAGCATCAGGCCCATGACGCCGAGGGCGGCGATGTTCATGCCGTTCATCAGGTCGAACAGGTTCTGCAGGATGTTCCGCTGGTCCTGCACCGACTCCACGCCGTCGCGGCCGGCGAAGGCCGTGGCGACGACCTTGTACTTCTCCGGGTCCTTGAGCTTGACCCGGAACGACTCCTGCATCTGGTCCGGCGTCACCACGGAGGCGATGGCGGTGTCGCCGTACTGCTCCTTGTAGTGCTTGAACGCCTCGTCGGCCGACTCGTGCTGGACGGACTCGACGATGTCCATCTTCCTCAGATCGGCCTCGATCTGCTCCTTCTGCTGGCCCGTGACCGCGCCCTTGGCGCACTTGGCCGCCGTGGCCGCGTCCGCCTTGTTGCAGAGGAAGATGGAGACGTTGACCTTGTCGTACCAGTAGTCCTTCATCGTGCTGACCTGCTCGCGCATGAGCAGCGCGCCGCCGAAGAGGGCCAGGGACAGGGCGACGGAGACGATGACGGCGAAGGTCATCGTCAGGTTGCGGCGGAGACCGACGCCGATCTCCGAGAGCACGAACTGAGCGCGCATGGTGTTCTGGATCCCCCGCCGTCAGTGCTGGTAGCCGTAGACGCCGCGCGCCTGGTCGCGGACGAGGCGGCCCTTTTCGAGCTCGATGACGCGCTTGCGCATCTGGTCGACGATGTTCTGGTCGTGGGTCGCCATGACGACGGTGGTCCCTGTCCTGTTGATCCGGTCGAGCAGCTTCATGATGCCGACGGAGGTCTGCGGGTCGAGGTTGCCGGTGGGCTCGTCGGCGATCAGCAGCATCGGCCGGTTGACGAAGGCCCGGGCGATGGCGACGCGCTGCTGCTCACCACCTGAGAGCTCGCCCGGCATCCGGTCCTCCTTGCCGCCGAGTCCGACCAGGTCGAGCACCTGCGGCACGGCCTTGCGGATCTCGCCGCGCGGCTTGCCGATGACCTCCTGCGCGAAGGCCACGTTCTCGGCGACGGTCTTGTTGGGCAGCAGGCGGAAGTCCTGGAAGACGGTGCCCAGCTGGCGCCGCATCTGCGGCACCTTCCAGTTGGAGAGCCGGGCCAGGTCCTTGCCGAGGACGTGCACCTGGCCCTGGCTGGCGCGCTCCTCACGCAGCAGCAGTCGCAGGAAGGTCGACTTTCCGGAGCCGGAGGAACCGACGAGGAAGACGAACTCCCCCTTCTCGATCTCCAGGGAGACATCCCGGAGGGCGGGGCGGCTCTGCTTCGGATAGGACTTGGAGACGTTGTCGAATCGGATCACGGATGCACCACGGTCGGCCGGGAGTAGGTGTGCGTGACCTTACGCGAACGGGGATGGCCCGCGCAGTCGCGGTCCTGGCTTGCGACGTTTATCCTTTTCGCCCCTCCGGACGGAAGGCGGCCGATCGGACGGGGCGCGCCGAAACGCCCGGGAGCTGGCACAGTGGTAGGGGGAACGTCCGGATCCCTCCGGACGTTGTCCTGGTGTGTACCCCAGTGCGGGAGGAGGAGAGCGCATGACCTACGACCGACTGGTGTGCGCCAACTGCGCGGCCCCGGTCGCCGAGGGCCGCTGCCCCGTCTGCCGCGCGAACCGGGAGCGTCTGACCCCTCAGGGTCTGTCGCCCGCGATGCTGCTGACACTGGCGGTCGCCCTGCTGGCGGCGATCGCGCTGCTCGCCGCGGTGCAGGCGGCCTGACGGAAGGGCGCGCGGCGCCCACGAGCCGGAACCACGCGAAAGGGCCGGGGAGCGAACTCCCCGGCCCTTCGTCATGCGT
Source organism: Streptomyces sp. NPDC002825 (assembly GCF_040295385.1). Classification (NCBI taxonomy): domain Bacteria; kingdom Bacillati; phylum Actinomycetota; class Actinomycetes; order Kitasatosporales; family Streptomycetaceae; genus Streptomyces; species Streptomyces sp. NPDC002825. The sequence goes on along the minus strand of NZ_JBEOVH010000033.1, from coordinate 46,066 downwards.
CACGCGCCTCAGACGGCGGCGCGACCGCCGCCCACGAGACGCGGCAGCATACGGAAGCCGATGCCGCCGGCGATCATGGTCGCGGCACCGATGACCAGGAACGAGGTCTCGGCCGCACCGGTCTCGGCGAGCTCCTCCTTCGCCTCACCCTGCTGGACGGGCTGCGAGCCGCCCTGGTTGGGGTCGGTGTTGTTCGGGGTGTCCACGCACTCGGCGCCGTCGAGGTCGACGGTGCAGGTGCCGGCGCCACCGTCGGTGGTCGAGCCGCCACCGGTGGTGGTGGAGCCGCCGGTGGTGGAGGTCGAACCACCGTCGGTGGACGAACCGCCGGTCGTGGTGGAGGAGCCACCGCTGGAGGACGAACCGCCGTTGGAGGAGGAGCCCCCGTTGGAGGACGAACCAGCGCTGGACGACGAACCACCGTCGGCGGCGGCACCGCCGTCAGCGGCCGCACCACCATCGGCGGCCGCGCCACCGTCAGCGGCCGCACCACCGTCAGCGGCCGCGCCACCATCGGCAGCGGCACCACCATCGGCAGCCGCACCACCATCGGCGGCCGCGCCACCGTCAGCAGCGGCACCACCATCGGCAGCCGCACCACCGTCAGCGGCCGCGCCACCATCGGCAGCGGCACCACCATCGGCAGCCGCACCACCGTCAGCGGCCGCGCCACCGTCAGCAGCCGCACCACCATCGGCAGCCGCACCACCGTCAGCGGCCGCGCCACCGTCAGCAGCCGCACCACCATCGGCAGCCGCACCACCGTCAGCAGCGGCACCACCGTCGGCGGCCGCGCCGCCGGAGATGCCGCCGCCGATGATGCCGTTGGTGTCTTCCTCGGTGTCCTGGATACCGAGACCCGCGTCCTGGGTCTGGGTCGACTCTGTTCCGAATCCGCCGACGGCCTGCGCGGCACCGGCCGCCGTCAGGGACGCACCGGCGATGATCACGGCACTGGCCGCGACCCGCACCAGGCGGACTCGCGTCTTGTTGGTCATCTGGCTGCTACCCCCAGTAGCTCATCTCGTCATGGGGCAGCGCTCGGGCCCCGCGCAGCAGGGGCGACGGAATCACTGGACCGGCCCCCGTTCACACGCGTCCCAGAGAAGCGCATGCCATTGCGCCACCCTTCCGAGTTTCCGATGAGGCGTCAAGGTCGTTGCGCGTGCGATGCCCGAAAGATCACCAGCTGACCGAGATGCGACGATGCAACTGTGACGTAAACCCGGAACTCCGGGCCCGGCGACGGCAGTTCCCTTGTCGACAAAGCGCCCCGACGGCCCCCGTTCCGCTTGCGTCAGCGAATGCACGCGAGCCCCGGGAACGGCACCGGGCCCCGCACCAGAAGGTGCGGGGCCCGGGCTCGTACGACCGTGGGGACTACTTGTCCTGCTGCTTGCGCCAGCGGATGCCCGCCTCCAGGAAGCCGTCGATCTCGCCGTCCAGGACGGACTGCGGGTTGCCGACCTCGAACTCCGTACGGAGGTCCTTGACCATCTGGTACGGGTGGAGCACGTACGAACGCATCTGGTTGCCCCAGGAGCTGCCGCTGTCCTTGAGGGCGTCCATCTTGGCGCGCTCCTCCTGGCGCTGGCGCTCCAGGAGCTTGGCCTGGAGGACGTTCATGGCGCTCGCCTTGTTCTGGATCTGCGAGCGCTCGTTCTGGCAGGAGACGACGATGCCGGTCGGAAGGTGCGTGATGCGCACGGCCGAGTCGGTCGTGTTGACGCCCTGGCCGCCGGGGCCGGAGGCGCGGTAGACGTCGACGCGGAGGTCCGACTCGTCGATCTCGACGTGGTCGGAGGACTCGACGACCGGCAGGACCTCGACGCCCGCGAAGGACGTCTGGCGGCGGCCCTGGTTGTCGAAGGGCGAGATGCGGACCAGGCGGTGGGTGCCCTGCTCGACGGAGAGCGTGCCGTAGGCGTACGGCGACTTCACGACGAAGGTGGTCGACTTGATGCCGGCCTCTTCCGCGTACGAGGTCTCGTAGATCTCCGTCGGGTAGCCGTGGCGCTCCGCCCAGCGCAGGTACATGCGCTGGAGGCGCTCGGCGAAGTCGGAGGCGTCGACGCCACCGGCCTCGGCCCGGATGTTGACCAGGGCCTCGCGCTCGTCGTACTCGCCGGAGAGGAGGGTGCGGACCTCCATCTCGTCGAGGGCCTTGCGGACGGCAGCGAGCTCCGTCTCGGCCTCGGCGAGCGTGTCCGGGTCGTCCATCTCCTCGGCGAGCTCGAAGAGCACCCCGAGGTCGTCGATCCGGCCGCGCAGGTTCTCGGCCTTGCGGACCTCGGCCTGGAGGTGCGAAAGCTTGCTCGTGATCTTCTGCGCCGCCTCCGGGTCGTCCCACAGGGACGGGGCCGCGGCCTGCTCTTCGAGCACGGCGATGTCGGCCCTCAGCTTCTCGAGGTCCAGGACGGCCTCGATCGACCCCATGGTCGAGGAGAGGGACTTCAGCTCTTCGGATACATCGACGACTGCCACGCGTCCAGCGTAACGGCTCGCCGCCGGTCCTACGGCAGGGAGGACTGCTTGGAGTCCTGCGGCGGGGTGTCCGCGTCCCCCGAGGCCGCCAGGTAGCCGCCCGCGCCGAGCGCGCCGGCGACCACGACCGCCGCCACGGCGAGGGTGATCCGTCTCTTGCGGACCGTGCCCGCCTTGTGGCGGGCCGAGCCGGGGCGGCGGGCCCCGGCGGGGCGCGGGGCGCGGGCGGTGCCGAGGGGGCCGCCGGAGAGCTCGTCGGGGGCCGGGACACGCATGGAGGTGTGGGTGTCGCGGTTGGAGTCGGCGGAGGCGCCGGGGACGAGCGGGACGGCGGCGCGGCGCGGGCCGGGCTCGCCCGCGCCCGTACCGGTGGCGTACGTGTCCTCCTCGTACGGCTCCGGGGCCGGCTCCGCGTCCGGTTCGTCGACGTCCAGCGGCGGGATGCCCTTGAGCAGCGGCAGGACGTCGCCCAGGCGGGCGGCGAGCTCGGAGGCGCGCAGCCGGGAGGCGGGGGCCTTGGCGAGGCACTGGACGATCAGCTGCCACAGCTCCTCGGGGATGCCGGGCAGCGGGACGACGGTCTCGGTGACGTGGCGGCGCAGGACCGCGCCGGGGTGGCCGCCGCCGAACGGGGTGAAACCGGCGAGCAGCTCGTACAGGACGGTCGCGAGGGCGTAGATGTCGACGGCGGCGCGCGGCGGGAGGCCCTCGACGATCTCGGGCGCGAGGTAGTCGGGGGTGCCGATGATCCGGGTGGCCTTGGTGCGGCCGGGGGTGTCGATCAGCTTGGCGACGCCGAAGTCGGTGAGGAGGGCGGGGTGGGCGCCGCCGGGGCCGAGCGGGCCCTCCATGTCGAGCAGGATGTTCTCCGGCTTGACGTCCCGGTGGACGACGCCGGCCGCGTGGGCGGCGGCGAGGGCCTCGGCGACGTCCTTGACGATCGCGACGGCGGCCTCGGGCGCGAGGCGCCGCTCGCGGTCGAGCCGGGTGCGCAGGTCGGTGCCGCGGACGAGGTCCATGACGAGGGCGAGGTCCGTGCCGTCGACGACGAGGTCGCGGACCTTGACCACGCGCGGGTGGTCGAGGCCGAGCAGGGCGGTCCGCTCCTGCACGAAGCGGCCGACGAGCTCCTGGTCGGAGGCCAGGTCCTCGCGCAGCAGTTTGACGGCGACGGGCCCTTCGGGTCCCTCGCCGAGCCACACCGTTCCGGCGCTGCCCCGGCCGAGGATCTGGTGGGCGGTGTAGCGGCTGCCGATGTTCCGTGCCAAGACTGCTCCCTCAGCGGCTGCGGTTCTCGACAAAACTACGCGTCCACGGCCGCCGGTCTCGACCTCCGAGGGGAATTCACCCCTCGGAAGTCGACAAATCGGCAGTGTTACTGCCCCGTACCGCCGGTAGTACCCCCGGAACCGGTGGCCTCGCCGATCGAGGAGATCCAGTCGGTGACCGTCGAGATGCCGTCGCCGATGGCCTCCCAGTAGCCCTTGCCCTGGGCGACCCAGTCCTGGAGCGGGGTGAGCTCCCAGACGAGCCAGCCGGCGACCACGAACAGGACGATCATGATCAGGCAGCCCTTGAGGCAGCCGAGGCCGGGGATGTGCACCGGGTTCGCGCTGCGCTGACGCGGGGGGCGCGGTTCGCGCGGCGCGGGCGCCTGGGGCGGCGGCTGCGGCGGCTGGTACTGCTGCTGGGGCGCGGCGTACTGCTGCTGCGGGGGCGGCGGCGCGTACTGCTGGGGCTGCTGCTGGTACGGCTGGGGCTGCGGCGGCCGCTGCGGGGCGGGGCGCTGCTGCTGGTACGGCTGCCGGCCCTGCTGCCCGTACGCGCCGGGCTGCTGCGGCTGCTGGGGCTGCGGCTGACGCTGCGGGCGGCGGCGCAGCGGGTCGTCGTTCGGGTCCAGGTACTGCACCTGGGTCTGCTCGTTGCGGTCGCGGACCTGCCGGAGCTGGCTCTGCCAGGGGTGCGGGTCCTCGGCTGGCGGGTTCTGCGGTACGGGGGGCATGACGGCCGTCGGGTCGGCGGCGCCCGCCGGTCCGCCGGTCGGCATGACGCTGGTGGCGGCGGCGGGGTCGTACTGCGGGGGCATCCCGGCAGCGGCCGCGGCGGCGCCGGTCGGCAGCACCTGGGTGGGGTCGGCGGCGCCCGGGGTCTGCGCCTCCGGGGTCCCCGGGACCGGCGCGGGCGCGGGGTCCGGGGCGAGGAGCGCCCCGACGCCCTCCGCGGCCTCGATCTGGGCGGGCGTGGCGTGCACGCCGATGCCGGCGGCGACGGCGCGCAGGCCCCGGGCCAGGTTCACGGCGCTCGGCCGCCGGTCCGGGTCCTTGCTGAGGCAGCGCTCTATGACCGTCCACAGCGGTCCGGGCACGGTCGAGGGGCGGCGGGGCTCCTCGCTGAGGTGCCGGTGGAGGACCTCGAGGGCGGTGCCGCCCGCGAACGGGGGCCGGCCGGTGACCAGCTCGTAGAGGAGGATGCCCGCGCCGTAGATGTCGACGGCGGAGGTCTGCGGGCGGCCCTCGGCGGACTCCGGCGCCACGTACGCGGGCGTGCCGACGAACTCGTGGGTGCGGGTCAGGCCCGGGGAGTCCGCGAGGCGCGCGATGCCGAAGTCGGTCAGCATCGGGTGCATCTGGCCGCCCTGCTCGGCGAGCAGCACGTTGGCCGGCTTGAGGTCGCGGTGGACGACGCCGTCGGCGTGGCTCGCGGCGAGCGCGTCGGCGATCTGGGCCGTGAGGAGCGCGGCGGCGACCGGGGTGAGCGGGCCGCTCTCCCGGATGTACCGGTGCAGGTCGGGGCCCTCGACGAGGTCCATGACGAGCGCGAGGACATCGCCCTCGACGACCAGGTCGCGGGTGCGCACGATGTTCGGGTGGGTCAGCCGGAGCAGCACGGAACGCTCGCGCAGGAAGCGCATCACGATGTCCGCGTCGTTGGCCAGCTCCTCCTTGAGGACCTTGATCGCGACGGTCTCGCCGGGCTCGCCGGGCACGGCCGCCTCGGCGCCCGCCGTCTCCCGCTGGCGGGCTCGCCAGACGGTGCCCGTGGCGCCGCGGCCGAGCGGCTCCTCGAGCAGGTACTTGCTGCCGATAGGCCGCACGTCACGCGCTCCCTGCTGATCGTGGTCCTGGGGTGGTTCCTGAGCTGTCCCCGGGGTTCCTGTCCTCTGTTGTGACCCCGTCCGGGTGTCCGACCCACTTTAGTGCCGCCGAACGGGTCACAGGCCGGTCGTCCACAGGCCGATTCCGATGCCGTGTCCGAGCCTCCCCGAGGGGGCCGGGCGAACCGAACTTGTCCGGAAGAAGACGCTCCACGGTGGGCGACGGTTGCCACGCATGCTCCGAAGGCATGCCCAACCGGGCTATTTCTCGTCCACGGCCGACCATTCAAGATCACTTGTGGCCGACCCGCGGGCGTGTTGTCGGCGGCAGGTGCGAGGATGCCTCCAGCACGTCGCGTCGACGGGGTCGGGAGCCCCCGCGCCGTGCCGACCTGTACCGGGCGACGCGTCCGTGCCGGGTGGGGGGAGACACGAGGCGGTTCCCTCCTGCCGGGCCAGCTCGCGCAGAAGGGACCGCTGACGGCGATGCAGATCCGGCTGACCGTCCTCGCGCCGTACGCCGGCCACGGCGCCGGGCGCGCGTGCGACGTGCTCGTCACGGCCCCCGCCGGGACGGCCCTCGCCGCCGTGGCCTCGAACCTCGCCGCCGCCGTCACCGGCCCCGACACCTCCGCCTCGGGCACCACCGTGCTCTACGCGGGCGCGGAGCGGCTCGACAACCGGCGCGCCGTGCTCGGCGAGCCCCCACTGGTCGACGGAGCGGTCCTCTCCCTCCAGGTCCCGGGTCCGGACGACCGGGCCGACGAGACGGCCGCGGCCCGGCTCCACGTGGTTGCGGGCCCCGACGCGGGCGGGGTGCACCTGCTGCACGGCGGAGCGATCAGAATCGGCCGTTCCGTCGACGCCGACGTGCCGCTGGACGACCCGGACGTCTCCCGCTCCCACTGCACGGTGACCGTCGGTGAGGACGGCCGGGTCACGGTCGCCGACCACGGCTCCACGAACGGGACGACGCTCGACGGCGCGCCCGTCGGCGACCGGCCGGTCCCGCTCCGCCCGGGCGCGCTGCTGCGCCTCGGAGAGTCCGCCCTCCGCCTGACGGGCCCCCGGGGCGGCGCCTCCGGCGGTACTCCCGGAGGCGGTACTCCCGGAGGCACGGACGCGGTGGCGACGGCCCCCGACGGCGAGGGACACCTGCGCGTCGCGCACACGACGGACCTGCCGGACCGCCCCGAACCGACGGGCGGGACGGACGACGCCACCCACGGCGGGGCGCGCGGCATCGCGTACGGCGAGGTCTACGACGGAGGCCACGCGCACGCGAGGGACCCGCACGACGAGCACGACGCGCCGTCGAGCCACGACGGCGGCAGGACCCGGGACCGGGGAGACGCGCCCACGGCTCCCGCCGCGTCCGCGCGCGGCGGCGGCAAGCGCGGGCTCGGCGCCTGGGCCCGGCGCCTCGCGGGCGGCCGCGAGGAGCCCCCCGCCACCGACGCCCGCGCCACCCACGCCTCACCGGACACGCACACCCACACCCGGCCCGGTCCCGGCGCGCGCGGCGCCGCCCCCGGCCCCGTATCGTTCGCCGACACCTGGCCCGACCCGGCCACCGTCCTGCTCACCGCCCTCGGCCCCGACCCCCGGCTCTGGGAGCGGGCCCAGGACCACCCCGAGGCCCTGGTGGTCCGGCTCGGCACCACCGACCGTGCCGAACTCTCCGGCGTGCCCGTCACCGTCGGCCTCCGCGAGGCCGGTTCCCTCGGCCTGGCGGGCCCCGGCGACCGGCTCACCGGACTCGCGCGCTCGGTCGTGGCCCAGCTCGCCGCCCTGCACTCCCCCTCCGACCTGGAGATCGTGCTCATCAGCGCCGACCGGAACCGGCCCCTGGAGGCGCGGCGCCGCGCCTGGGGCTGGCTCGGCTGGCTCCCGCACGTCCGGCCGGCCCACGGCCAGGACTGCCGGCTGCTCCTGGCGTACGACCGTGAGCAGGCCCAGGCCCGGACGGCCGAGCTGACCCGGCGGCTCGACGACGGCCCGCTCGGCCCCGGCTGGCCCAGCGCCGACCGTGCCTCCGTCGCCGAGGCCGCGGCCCGCCACGACGGGCCGACGACGGTCGTGATCGTCGACGGCGACCCCGGTTCGGCTGCGCTGCGCGAGACGGTCGCCCGCCTCGCGGGCGTCGGCGCGGCGGCCGGCATCCACCTCCTGTGCCTCGCCGAGGCGCCCGCCGCGACCCCGGACTCGCCGGTGGCCGCCACGTACGAGGCCGCGTGCGCCGCGTCCCTCGCCTTCCGCGAGTGCGGGGCCGCCGCGCTCCTCAGCGGCGACGTCGCGACGGCGCTGCGGCTGCTCCGCACCTCCGGCGGGCGGCTCGCGGGCCACGGCACCGTCGGCGTCGTCGACGCGGTCTCCGTCGCCTGGGCCGAGCGGTTCGGCCGGGCCCTCGCCCCGCTGCGTCCCGAGACGTCGGCGGCGCCCGGCTCCCGGGCCGCCGCGCTGCCCCCGTCGTCCCGGCTCCTCGACGAACTCGGGCTCGCCCGGGCCACCCCCGCCTCCCTGATGGCCCGCTGGGCCTCGGCCGGCGACGGCACGGCGGTCCTGGGCGCCGGCCCGCGCGGCCCCCTGTCCGTGGACCTCACGGCGGAGGGCCCGCACCTCCTGATCGAGGGCCCCGCGGGCAGCGGGCGCACGGAGCTCCTCCGCTCGATCGCCGCCTCCCTCGCGGCGGGCGGCCGCCCGGACCGGCTCGGCCTGCTCCTCGTGGACGGCGCGGGCGGGGAGCGCGGCGAGGGCCTCGCGGTCTGTACGGAGCTGCCGCACGTCACCGAGCACCTGGTGGCCTCGGACCCGGTCCGCATGCGGGAGTTCGCGCAGGCGCTCGGCGCCGAGCTGAAGCGCCGGGCGGAGCTGCTGGGCGACGCGCACTTCGCCGACCGCCGTGGGGTGGCGCGCGCCGCCGACCGGCTGATCGGTCAGCGCACCCCGAGCGCGGCGGAGTCCGTACCGCAGGGCGCCCGCGCGACGGTCCGCCTCCCGGACACCGGCGACCTGCCGGACCGCACGGGCGGCCGCACGCTCCGCACGGGCGAGGGCCCGATCGGCGCCCTCCCGAACGCCCGGGCGCCGTACCAGGGCGCGGACGAGGTGCCGGGCCGTTCGAGCGGCCGCGTCCCGTACCCCGGTACGGCAGACCCGGACGCCCGCGCGAGCAGCCGCACCCTGCGCACGACCGACGACCGCGCGGGCGCGGACGAGGTCCAGACCCGCGCGAGCGGCCGGGTGCCGTACCCGGGCGCGGAGGACGTCACGACCCGCGCCAGTGGCCGCGTCGCGTACCCGGGCGCGGACGACGTCACCGCCCGGACCAGCGGCCGAGTCCCGTACCCGGGCGCCGACGACCTCGACAGCCGCACCAGCGGGCGCGTCCCGCACCCCGGCGCCGACGACGTCACCGGTCGGGCCGGCGGCCGGATCGCCCACCCGGGTGCCGGTGATCTCACGGATCACCCGAGCGGGCGGGTCGTCCGTTCCGGCGATCCGACCGACCGTCCGAGCGGCCGCGTCGCTCGGACGGGTGAGCTGACCGACCGGTCCAGCGGGCGCGTCCCCCGGTCCGGGGACGGGTCGCTCGACGAGCGGGCCGGCACGCGGGCGCGGTCCGGCGGGGACGCCTACCTCGCCGATACGCCCAGCGGGCGGCTGCCCCGGCGGGACGGCGGGGCCCTCGACGACCGCCCGAGCAGCCGCACCCTCCGCACGGGCGACGGCGACCTCTCGGACCGTCCCAGCGGCCGCGTCCCGCGCGCGGCGGGGGCGGACGACGTGACGGGCCGGACCAGCGGGCGCGTCCCGCACCCGAACGCCGACGACGTCACCAGCCGCACCAGCGGCCGCGTCCCCTACCCGAGCGCGGACGACGTCACCACCCGGACCAGCGGCCGGACTCCGTACCCCCACACCGACGACGCCACCAGCCGCCCCAGCGGCCGGATCCCCCACCCCGCCGCCGGAGACGACCTCACGAGCCGCACCAGCAACCGCGTCCCGCACCCGAGCGCGGACGACGTCACCACCCGGACCAGCGGCCGGACTCCGTACCCCCACACCGACGACGCCACCGCCCGTACCAGCGGCCGGATCCCCCGCCCCGCCTCCGAAGACGCCGGCGGGCGGGTTGCGCGACCCGGCTCGGGGGAGCAGGTTTCCGCGCGGGCCCTGCCGCGGCTCGTCGTGCTCGTCGACGACTTCGACGCCCTGGTCGCGCCCGCGCTCGGCGCTCCCGGGCGGCCCGCCGCCGGGTCCGTCGTGCGGGCCCTCGAGGCCGTCGCGCGGCACGGCGAGCGGCTCGGGGTGCACCTCGTCGCGACCTCCGCGCGCCCGGACCGGACCGCCGACACGGAGCTGGCCCACGGGGCCCGGCTGCGGATCGTGCTCGACGCGCCCCCGGTCACGGCGGGCCCGGACGTGCCGGCGGCCGGGAGGGGCCGCCTCGGGCACCCGGACGGCCGGGTGACCCCGTTCCAGGCGGGCCGCGTGACGGGCCGGATCCCCCGGACGGCGACGCTCCGCCCGACGGTGGTCCCGCTGGAGTGGGAGCGGATGGGCGACCCGCCGACCCGTCGCCCGGTCCGCGAGCTGGGCAACGGACCGACGGACCTGGCGCTCCTGGCGAGCGCGCTGGACCGGGCCGCGCGCTCGGTCGAGGCGACGCCCGTGCCCCCGCTCACCCCGGCCACGCACGGCTGACGGTACGTCACAAGGGCATCACGATCGCACACTTGACCGCCCGGGACGCGGAAGGCGGTATTGCGGGGCCCCGCGGCCCGGCGTAGACCTGTCGGACGGACAGCGAAGCGCACGGCAGAGACGGGGCAGCGATGCGTACAACTCTTCGGCCGGGTCCACGCAGGGTCTTGGTCATGGCAACGGCGACTGTCCTCGCGGTCGCCCTCGCGGGCTGCGGAGGCGAGTCCGCGAAGGACCCACAGCCCGCGCCCGACCGCGAACTCTCCCTCAAGGGCGAGAAGATCGAGGTCGCCGCCGTGTGGACGGGGCCCGAGCAGGAGAACTTCACGAAGGTCCTGAAGGAGTTCGAGAGGCGCACGGGCGCGACCGTCACCTTCGTGCCCGCGCAGGACCCGATCGTGAACTTCCTCGGCACGAAGATCGCCGGCGGTTCGCCGCCCGACGTGGCGATGCTGCCTCAGGTGGGCGCGATCCAGCAGGCCGCCGCCCAGAAGTGGCTGAAGCCGGTCGGCCCGGACGCCAAGGCGGCGCTGGCGGCGAACTACTCGCGCGGCTGGCAGGAGCTGGGCGCGGTGGACGGCACCCAGTACGGGGTGTACTTCAAGGCCGCCAACAAGTCCCTGGTCTGGTACAACAACGCCGTCTTCGAGAACGCGGGCGCCTCCGAGCCGAAGACCTGGAAGGACTTCCTGGCCACCGCCGAGACGATCTCGGCCTCCGGCGTGACCCCGGTCTCGGTCGGCGGCGCGGACGGCTGGACCCTGACCGACTGGTTCGAGAACGTCTACCTCTCGCAGGCGGGCCCGGCCAAGTACGACCAGCTGGCGAAGCACGAGATCAAGTGGACGGACCCGTCCGTCGCCGCCGCCCTCAAGACCCTCGCCGAACTCTTCGGGAAGCCGTCACTGGTCGCGGGCGGGTCGTCCGGCGCGCTGCAGACGGAGTACCCGGCCTCGGTCACGCAGACCTTCACGGGCGGCGACCAGCCCAAGGGGGCGATGGTCTTCGAGGGCGACTTCGCGGCCGTCAACATCGCCCAGACCAAGGCGGAGATCGGGAAGGACGCGAAGGTCTTCCCGTTCCCGAAGGTCGGCGACGCCGGCACCGCGCCGGTGGTGACGGCCGGCGACGCGGCCGTGGCGCTGAAGGACACCAAGGGCGCGCAGGCGCTGCTCGCCTTCCTCGCCTCCCCTGACGCCGCGAAGATCTGGGCGGCCGAGGGCGGCTTCCTCTCCCCCAACAAGAACCTGGACCCGGCGGCGTACCCGAACGACGTCCAGCGGGAGATCGCCAAGGCGCTCATCGGCGCCGGTGACGACTTCCGCTTCGACATGTCGGACCAGATGCCCCAGTCCTTCGGCGGGACGCCGGGCAAGGGCGAGTGGAAGGCGCTCCAGGACTTCCTGAAGAACCCGAAGGACATCGCGGGGACGCAGGCGCGCCTGGAGGCGGACGCGGCGAAGGCGTACAAGGGCTGAGGGGCCGGCCATGCCGCGGATCCCCGACAGGAGCAGGGCCGTGGCGGCGGGTTTCCTGCTGCCCGCCCTGCTCCTCCTCGGCGCGCTCGTCGTCTACCCCATCGGGTACTCCGTCCGGCGTTCGCTCTTCGACCGCTCGGACTCGTCCTTCGTCGGCCTCGACAACTACCTGGCGCTGGTCACCGACGACTCGCTCCGCACCGCCGTCCGCAACAACCTGATCTGGCTCCTCGTGGCCCCTGCGGTCGCCACCGCCCTCGGTCTGGTCTTCGCCGTGCTCACCGAACGCGTCCGCTGGGGGACGGCGTTCAAGCTGGTCGTCTTCATGCCGATGGCGATCTCGATGCTGGCCGCCGGGATCATCTTCCGGCTGGTCTACGAGCAGGACCCGGACCGCGGGGTCGCCAACGCCGTCTGGGTCGGGGTCCACGACACCTTCGCCGAGTCCTCCGGCTTCCCGAAGGCCCGGCCGCTGCCCGTGCACCCGCTGAAGGCGGCCGGCGGCGGCGCGTACGAGACGAAGACGCCGGTACGGGCCGGGGTGCCCGTCCTCCTGCCGCTGGTCGGGGTGGCTCCGGCGCGGATGCCGCAGGACGCCCGCGCCGCGCACGCGCCGACGGCGAAGAACACCGAGATCACGGGAACGGCCTGGCTCGACTTCACCCGGGGCGGCGGCGGGAAGCCGAACGTGGTCGACCCGAAGGAGCTGGGCCTCAAGGGGCTGCGGATCGAGGCCGTACGGGACGGGAAGGTGGTCGCCACGGCCACGGCGGCGGCCGACGGCAGCTTCGCCCTGCCCGCGGACCGCGCCGACGGAGCCGTACTGCGGCTGCCCGCGAGCAACTTCAGGGAGCAGTACAACGGCGTGGAGTGGCTGGGCCCCTCGCTCGTCACCCCGGCGGTGATCGGCTCGTACGTGTGGATGTGGGCCGGCTTCGCCATGGTCCTCATCGGCGCCGGGCTCGCGGCCGTACCGCGCGAGCTCCTGGAGGCGGCGCGGGTGGACGGGGCGAACGAGTGGCAGGTCTTCCGGCGGATCACGGTGCCGCTCCTGGCACCGGTGCTCGTGGTCGTCCTCGTCACGCTGATGATCAACGTGCTCAAGGTCTTCGACCTTGTCTTCGTCATCGCGCCGGGCTCCGCGCAGGACGACGCGAACGTGCTGGCGCTGCAGCTGTACCGCTCGTCGTTCGGCACGGACGCGGATCTCGGGGTCGGCTCGGCCATCGCCGTCGTCCTGCTCCTTCTCGTGCTGCCCGTGATGGTGGTCAACATCCGCCGCATCCGAAGGGAGTCCCGCCGGTGAAGAGCTTCGCGGCCAAGGTCTCGGCCCGTGCGGCGGGCGGCGCCGTCCGGGTCTTCCTCCTCCTCACCGGCCTGTTCTGGCTGCTGCCGACGGTCGGGCTGCTGCTCTCCTCGCTCCGCTCGCCGTCCGACATCGCGGCGAGCGGCTGGTGGCGGGTGTTCACGGCGCCGGCCGAGCTGACCACCGAGAACTACAGCCGTCTCCTGGCGAACGACACGATCACCGGCTCGCTGCTCTCCACCGTCCTGATCACCGTCCCGGCGACCCTCCTGGTCCTCCTCATCGGTTCGCTCGCCGGTTACGCCTTCGCGTGGCTGGAGTTCCCGGGCCGGGACTGGTGGTTCCTGGGCGTGGTCGCCCTCCTGGTGGTCCCGGTGCAGGTGGCCCTGATCCCGGTGTCGAAGCTGTTCGGCGCGGTGGGGCTCTTCGAGACGACGGCCGGGGTGGTCCTCTTCCACACGGCCTTCGGCCTGCCGTTCGCGATCTTCCTGCTGCGGAACTTCTTCGCGGAGATCCCGCGCGAGCTCCTGGAGGCGGCGCGGCTCGACGGGGCGGGCGAGATCCGGCTCTTCACGCGCGTGGTGCTGCCGCTCGGCGGTCCGGCGATCGCCTCGCTCGGGATCTTCCAGTTCCTGTGGGTGTGGAACGACATGCTGATCGCGCTGATCTTCGCGGACTCGCAGTCGCCGCCGATCACGGTGGCGCTCCAGCAGCAGGTGCGCCAGTTCGGCAACAACGTGGACGTGCTCGCGCCCGGGGCGTTCGTGTCGATGGTGGTGCCGCTGGTGGTGTTCTTCGCGTTCCAGCGGCAGTTCGCGTCCGGGGTGATGGCGGGGGCGGTGAAGTAGGGCCTCAGCTCTTGAGCGCCGCGACCGCCGCGCGCGCGAGCTCGTCCGCGTACCCCTTCGGCAGGGGCGTACGGACGACGACGAGGCGCCAGTAGAGCGGGCCGACGACGAGGTCGAGGGCCTTGCCCGGGTCGGTGCCCTCGGGGAGTTCGCCGCGGGCGACGGCCTCGCGGACGATCTGGGTCATGACGCCCTGCTGCCCGTCGAGCAGCACGGCCTTGACGGTCTCGGCGATCTCGGGGTGCCGGGCGGCCTCGACGAGCAGGTCGGGGATGACCTGGGAGGCGACCGGGTGGCGCAGGGCGTGCGAGGCCACTTCGAGGAGGGCGCGCACGTCCCCGTACAGGGAGCCGGTGGCGGGGGCCGGCAGGCCCTGGGCGGCGAAGGCGCCGACGAGGTCGAGGACGAGGGCGAGCTTGGACTTCCAGCGCCGGTAGACGGCGGTCTTGCCGACTCCCGCGCGGCGCGCGATGCCCTCGATGGACATCCGGGCGTAGCCGACGGACGCGAGCTCCTCGAAGACGGCGGCGCGGATGGCCTCGGTCACGTCCTCGCGGAGTACGGCGGCTCCGGCGGGGGCGCGGCGGGGGGTCGGATCGGTCATGGACGGCATCCTAACGAACCGCGACATCCCGGCAGCGTTACGACGAGACGGTTGCGTTCCGACGTGCGGGCGTCCTAATGTCCCCGTAGCGACGATACGGACCCGTTCCATCGCCGACGGCATCACGCGCCCGATCCCCGCACACCGGGACCGGACCGCCCGCGCCCCCGCACCCCTCGTCGAAAGCGCCCGCCCGTGACCACGACCCTCGCCCCACCCGTGCAGCAGGCCGCCCCCGCGGAGCAGGAGGACCTCGCCGCCCTCGCCCGCCGCCACGGCCTGAGCGTCAGCGGGGCCCGCCCCTCGCTCCCCCTCTACGTGCGGCAGCTCTGGTCCCGCCGTGACTTCATCGCCGCCTTCGCCACCGCCCGCCTCACCGCCCAGTTCAGCCAGGCGCGCCTCGGCCAGGTCTGGCAGGTGGCGACCCCGCTCCTCAACGCGGCCGTGTACTACCTGATCTTCGGCGTCCTGATGAACGCGAAGAGCGGCGTGCCGGACTACGTCCCGTTCCTCATGACCGGCATCTTCGTGTGGACCTTCACGGCCAACACGGCCCAGGCCGGCACCCGGGCGATCAGCGGCAACCTCGGCCTGGTGCGCGCCCTGCACTTCCCGCGCGCGAGCCTGCCGATCTCGCTCGCGCTCCAGCAGCTCCAGCAGCTGCTGTTCTCGCTCGCCGCGCTGGTCGTGATGCTGGCCTGCTTCGGCCAGTTCCCCACCTGGAGCTGGCTGCTCGCCGTCCCGGCCCTGTTCTGCCAGGCGCTGTTCAGCACGGGCGTGGCGCTCGCGCTGGCCCGGGTCGCCGCCCGCACCCCGGACATCAGCCAGCTGATGCCGTTCGTGCTGCGGACCTGGATGTACGCCTCGGGCGCGATGTGGTCGATCCAGAACCTGGCGAGCAGCGGGCGCTTCCCGGAGGCCGTGGTCCTCGCGCTCCAGTGCAACCCGGCGGCGGTCTACATCGACCTCATGCGCTTCGCGCTGATCGAGAGCTACACGCGGGCGCAGCTGCCGCCGCACGTGTGGGGGCTCGCCGTCGGCTGGGCCGTGCTGGCCTTCGTGGGCGGTTTCATCTGGTTCTGGAAGGCGGAGGAGACGTACGGCCGTGGCTGACACGCACCAGCAGACACAGGGAACCCCCACCGTCATCGCCGACGGCGTCCACATCACGTACACCGTGCACGGCGGAGGCCCGGGCGGCCGGGGCGGCGCCACCGCCGCGCTCGGCCGGATCATGCGGCGCGGCACGGCTCCGGCCGGCCGCCGGGTCCACGCCGTGAAGGGAGTCAGCTTCGTCGCGTACCGGGGCGAGGCGATTGGCCTGATCGGTTCGAACGGGAGTGGGAAATCCACCCTCCTGAAGGCGATCGCGGGCCTCCAGCCGGTCGACCGGGGAGCGATCCACACCCACGGCCAGCCCTCCCTCCTCGGCGTCAACGCGGCCCTGATGAACGATCTGACCGGCGAGCGGAACGTGATCCTGGGCGGCCTCGCGATGGGCATGAGCCGCGCGGAGGTCCGCGAGCGCTACGACGAGATCGTCGACTTCTCCGGCATCAACGAGAAGGACGACGCGATCTCCCGCCCGATGCGGACGTACTCCTCCGGGATGGGCGCCCGGCTGCGCTTCGCCATCGCCGCCGCCAAGAGCCACGACGTCCTCCTCATCGACGAGGCCCTGTCGACCGGCGACGCGCGCTTCCGCCGCCGCAGCCAGCGGCGGATCGACGAGCTGCGGGCGGAGGCGGGCACGGTCTTCCTGGTCAGCCACTCGAACTCCACGATCACGGAGACCTGCGAGCGGGCGCTGTGGCTGGAGGCGGGCACGCTGCGGATGGACGGCCCGGCGAAGGAGGTCGTGGCGGCATACGAGGAGTTCACGGCCAAACCGGACGCACAGAAGGCCAAGAAATAAGACATAGCGGTCTAAAGTGCGGTGGGATGACGAACGATCAGCAGCAGCCGGATCCCCTGCCGTCGCCGCCCCGCTCCGCAAGCGAACCCCCCGCCCTCACCGGGTCCCCCTTCGACTCGGACACCTTCACCTCGGCCACCTTCGTCACCGTCGGCCGCGGCCCCCACCTCGCCCTCGCCGTCGTCTGGCTCCTCACCCGGGCCGGCATGCTCCTGCTCCTCGCCCGCGACGACCTCGGCATCGGCGGGGTGGGCCGCGAGGTCGCCCTCTACCAGCACTGGTACGGGAAGTTCGCCGACGGCACCTTCCCGCCCGGCGACGTCACCTGGCAGTACCCGCCCGGCGCGGGACTCGTGATCATGTCGCCGGGCATCCTCCCCTGGCTCAGCTACTTCCAGGCCTTCGTCACCCTCACCCTCCTCGCCGACGTCCTCGTCACCCTCGCCCTCGCCCGCGCCGACAGCGCCCGCCTCACCCACGGCGCCTGGATCTGGGTCTGCGGCCTCCCGCTCCTCCTCCACCTCCCGCTCGCCCGGTACGACGTCCAGGCCACCGCCCTCGCCGTGCTCGCCCTCCTCGCCCTGGGCGCCCGCTCCACCGCGGGCCATCAGCTCGGCGGGGCGCTCGCCGGGATCGGCGCCATGGTCAAGGTGTGGCCGGCGCTCGCCCTGATCGGCACGCCCCGGGGCCGTACCACCCGCGAGGCCTGGACCGCCGCCGCGGTCACCGCGCTCGCGCTCCTCGCCACCCTCGCGCTGTTCTTCTCCGACTCGCTGGGCTTCCTGCGCCAGCAGGGCAGCCGCGGCATCCAGATCGAGTCCCTGTGCGGCACGGCCCTCGCGGTCGCCCGCGCCACCGCCGTCTGGCCGGGCAGGGTCGAGTTCCGCTACGGGGCCTTCGAGTACGTCGGCCCGTACGTCTCCACCCTCGGACACCTCGCCCTGCTGCTCACCGTCATCGCCTTCGGCTGGCTGCTCCTGTGGCGCCTCCAGGCCCGGCGCTGGACCCCCGCCACCCCGCTCGACGCGACCCTCGCCGCCGTCCTGCTCTTCACCGTCACCAGCCGGGTGATCAGCCCCCAGTACCTGATCTGGCTCCTCGGCCTCGCCGCCGTCTGCCTGACCTCCCGCGACACCGTGATGCGCCCGGTCGCCCTGCTGCTCCTCCCGGCGGCCGCGCTGAGCTCCCTCGCGTACCCCGTCCTCTACGACGAGGTCGTCCTGGGCACCCCCACCGGCGTGGCCGTCATGGTGCTCCGCAACGCCCTGCTCCTCGCCGCGGCCCTGCTCGCCGCCCGTCGCCTGTGGACCTCGACGGCCGGCGCGCCACCCGCCGAGTGAACCCACCCCGCCGACAAGGGAGTTCGACAAGATCCACCGTGCCGTAGTCTCGTCCGGCAAGCACTGCCGGCGCCTGTGCACGGCGGCGACACCCGGAGCGGGGGAGGCTCTCATCGGTACCGGCGTCGACGACATACTCACGCCCCTCGGCCCCGACGATCCTCGGGACGTCGCCGGATACCGGCTGGTCGCCCGGCTCGGCGCGGGCGGCATGGGCACCGTCTACCTCTCCCACACCCGGGGCGGTCAGCCCGTCGCCCTGAAGCTGATCCTGCGCGAGTACGGCCAGGACCCCGAGTTCCGGCAGCGCTTCGAGCAGGAGGTGCAGGCCGCCCGCCGGGTGCAGGGCTACCACCTCGTGCCCGTGGTCGACCACGACACCTCGGGCACCTCCCCGTGGCTGGCCTCCGCCTTCGTCCCGGGCATCGCGCTCCACGACGCGCTCGGCGCCTTCGGGGCCCTCCCGCTGACGACCGTCTTCCCGCTCGTCGGCTGCGCGGCCCGGGCCCTGACCTCCATCCACGCCGCCGGGGTCGTCCACCGCGACCTGAAGCCGAGCAACGTCATGCTCGCCCCCACCGGTCCGTACGTCATCGACTTCGGCATCGCCCGGGCCGCGGACGCCACCCAGATCACCCGCAGCGGGCGGATCATCGGCACCCCGCAGTACATGTCGCCGGAGCACGCCCTCGGCGAGCCGGTCACCCCGGCCGGCGACGTCTTCTCCCTCGGCCTGATCGCGGCGGTCGCCGCCACCGGACGCCACCCCTACGGCGACGGCGGGGCCTTCACCGTGGGCACCCGGATCGCCAACACCGCCCTGCGGCCGCCGGACCTCGACGGCTACCCGACGGAGCTGCGCCCGCTCCTGGAGCGCTGCCTGGCCGCCGACCCGGCGGTCAGGATCACCCCCGCCGAGCTGACCGACTGGTGCGAGCGCGCCACGGGCCGCCCGCTGACCGCCCTCGGCGACTGGCTGCCGGGTCCCGTGGCGGAGGCCGTCGACCGTCGCGTACGGGCCGCCGCCCAGCCGGCGACCGGAGACACTCCTCCCCCACCGCCCCACGAACCGACCCGCCCGGACACGCCTCCCCCACCGCCCCACGAACCGACCCGCCCGGACACGCCTCCCCCACCGCCCCACGAACCGACCCGCCCGGACACGCCTCCGACCGGCACCCCCTACGCGCCGACCGTGGACGCCCCGGCCCCGCCGCCACCGCCACGGTTCGGTCCGCCGACCGCGGCCCCCGCACCCGCCCCCGCACCGAGCCGACGGCGGCAGGTCCGCATCGCGCTGACCGTGACGGCGGCCGTCCTCGCGGTCGCCGGCGCCTGGGGCTTCGCCCAGAGCCTCGGCGCCGGCGGCGACGACGAGAACGACGCACGAGGAGGAGGCCGCAAGCCCACCCCCACGGCCTCCACCACACCCTCCGCCAAGCCCTCCACCATCCCGTCCAGCGGCGGCGACGAAGGCACCCTCCTCTTCAAGGACCGTCCCTTCGCTCTCCGCGCCCCGGCGGACCCGGGAATCGCCAAGGCCGACCTCGACATCCCCGCGGTCGATTCGAGCGCGAAGTTCAACACTCCCGAGGCCGAGCTGGTCATGAGCGAGATCTCCGGAGGCCGCTGGGAGTTCCCCAACGGCATGGGCAAGAGCACCGGCAGGACGGCCCGCGAGTGCCTGGAAGGCGCCCGGAGCAACGCCCTGCCCGACAAGATCGACGCCAAGGACCTGCGTACGGAGATCCCCGTGGGCACCCTCCTGTGCGGCACGACCAGCGACGGCCGGCTCGCCCTCCTCGAGATCACCAGGATCACCCGGAACGCCGAGAACGACCTGCCCGACTACTTCGCCGAGCTCACCGTCTGGAAGCCCTAGAGGACCCGCGCACAAGGCACATGAGGAAGGGCCCCGCCGGAACACCGGCGGGGCCCTTCCTCATGCAGGGATCAGCTGTGCGAACGGAGCAGCGTCCGCATCGTCCGCATCGCCACCGACAGGTTCGCCAGGTCGAAGGTGTCCGAGCCCTGGATCTCCTCCAGGGTCGTCCGCGCGCGGCCCAGGATCGCCGCGTTCTTCTCCTCCCAGGCCTTGAACCGCTCCTCGGGGCTCGTGGTGCCGTTGCCGACCGTCAGGACGTCGGCGGTCAGCGCCGCGTGCGCCGCGAAGAGGTCCTCGCGGATCGAGGCCCGGGCCATCGACTGCCACCGGTCGTTGCGCGGCAGCTCGATGATCCGGTCCATCAGGTCGGTGATCCGCAGCCGGTCGGCCAGGTCGTAGTAGACCTCGGCGACCGCCAGCGGCTCCTTGCCCGTGCGGTCCGCGATCGCGACGATGTCGAGCGTCGGGAAGGCGGAGGAGAAGCCGGCGACCCGCAGCGCGAGCTCCTCCGGCACACCGACCTCGGTCAGCTCGTCCAGGATCGACTGGTACCACTCCAGGTCCGCACCGCGCAGCAGCTGCGGCAGCTGCGCCCAGACCTCCTCGACGCGGTCGGCGAAGAACTCGATGGTCTCGGTGAGCTGGAGCGGCTGCGGCCGGTTGTTGAGCAGCCAGCGGGTGCCGCGCTCGACGAGCCGGCGGGAGTGCAGCCGCATCCGGGTCTGGACGTCGGCCGGCACCACGTTGTCGAGGGCCTCGACGGCGTCCCAGACCTGGCCGAGGCGGAAGACGACCCGGGCGGCGGTCTGCGCGCGGACGATCTCCTCGATGGACGCGCCGGTCTCCTCGCGGAGGCGGTGCAGGAAGGTCGAGCCACCGGTGTTGACGGTGTCGTTGACCAGGACCGTCGTGATGATCTCGCGGCGCAGGGCGTGGCTGTCGACGGCCTCGCCGAACTTCTCGCGCAGCAGCGTCGGGAAGTAGGCGTGGAGCAGCCCGCGCAGGTACGGGTCGTCCGGCAGCTCCGTGCCGATCAGCTCGTCGGCCACCGTGATCTTGGTGTACGCGAGGAGGACGGCGAGCTCGGGCTGGCTGAGGCCCCGGCCGTTGTTGAGGAGCTCGCGGATCTGCCGGTCGTTGGGCAGGAACTCCAGGGAGCGGTCGAGGGCCCCGTCGCGGCCCAGGCGGCGCATGAAGCGCTGGTGGGCGTGGAGCAGGGACGGCGACTGGGCGACGGCGTTGGCCAGGGCGGTGTTCTGCGCGTAGTTGTTGCGCAGGACGAGCCGGCCGACCTCGTCCGTCATCTCGGCGAGGATCTTGTTGCGCTGCTTGACGGTCATGTCGCCCTCGGCGACGAGCCCGTTGAGCAGGATCTTGATGTTGACCTCGTGGTCGGAGGTGTCGACGCCGGCGCTGTTGTCGATGGCGTCGGTGTTGACCTTGCCGCCCTGGCCCTCGGGTCCGCCGCTGCGGGCGAACTCGATGCGGCCCAGCTGGGTCGCGCCGAGGTTGCCGCCCTCGCCGATGACCTGGGCGCGGACGTCCTGGCCGTCGACGCGGATGGCGTCGTTGGCCTTGTCGCCGACGTCGGCGTTGGACTCGGCGGAGGACTTCACGTACGTGCCGATGCCGCCGTTCCACAGCAGGTCGACGGGCGACTGGAGGATCGCCTTCATCAGCTCGGCCGGGGTCATCTTGGTGACGCCGTCCTCGATGCCGAGGGCGGCCCGCATCTGCGCGTTGACCGGGATGGACTTGGCACTGCGCGGGTGGATGCCGCCGCCCGCCGAGAGCAGCGAGGTGTCGTAGTCCGCCCACGAGGAGCGCGGCAGGTCGAAGAGCCGGCGGCGCTCGGCGTACGAGACGGCCGCGTCCGGGGTCGGGTCGATGAAGATGTGGCGGTGGTCGAAGGCGGCGACCAGGCGGATGTGCTCGGAGAGCAGCATGCCGTTGCCGAAGACGTCGCCGGACATGTCGCCGACGCCGACGACGGTGAAGTCCTCGGTCTGGGTGTCGTGGCCCAGCTCGCGGAAGTGCCGCTTGACGGACTCCCAGGCGCCGCGGGCGGTGATGCCCATGCCCTTGTGGTCGTAGCCGGCGGAGCCGCCGGAGGCGAAGGCGTCGCCGAGCCAGAAGCCGTACGACTCCGCGACGCCGTTGGCGATGTCGGAGAAGGTCGCGGTGCCCTTGTCGGCGGCGACCACGAGGTACGTGTCGTCCTCGTCGTGGCGGACCACGTCGACCGGCGGCACGACCTCGCCCGCGACCAGGTTGTCGGTGATGTCGAGGAGGGCCGAGATGAAGGTCTTGTACGAGGCGATGCCCTCGGCCAGCCAGGCGTCGCGGTCCACGGTCGGGTCCGGGAGCTGCTTCGCGACGAAGCCGCCCTTGGCGCCGACGGGCACGATGACGGTGTTCTTCACCATCTGCGCCTTGACCAGGCCGAGGATCTCCGTACGGAAGTCCTCACGGCGGTCGGACCAGCGCAGACCGCCTCGGGCGACCTTGCCGAAGCGCAGGTGGACGCCCTCGACGCGCGGGGAGTACACCCAGATCTCGAAGGCGGGGCGCGGGGCCGGCAGGTCCGGGATGGCCTGCGGGTCGAACTTCATCGACACGTAGGCGTGCGGCTTGCCCTCGGCCGTGGTCTGGAAGAAGTTCGTCCGCAGCGTCGCCGTGATGACGGTGAGGAAGGACCGCAGGATCCGGTCCTCGTCCAGGCTCGCGACCTGGTCGAGGGCGGCGTCGAGCTCTTCGAGGAGCGCGTCGATCAGCTCGGTGCCGGCGCGCTGGCGCTCGGGCGCCATCCGGGCCTCGAAGAGGGAGACGAGCAGCCGGGTGGTGTGGACGTTGTTGCGGAGGGTGTCCTCCATGTAGTCCTGGCTGAAGGTCGCGCCGGCCTGCCGCAGGTACTTGGCGTAGGCGCGCAGCACCATCGCCTCGCGCCAGGTGAGCCCGGCGGAGAGGACGAGGGAGTTGAAATTGTCGTTCTCGGCCTCGCCGGTCCAGGTGGCGGCGAAGGCCTCCTGGAAGCGCTCGCGGGCGTCGTCGCCGAGGTAGTCGCCGCCGTTGCCGGTCGCGGCCGGCATCCGCAGGCCGAAGTCGTAGATCCAGGCGTGGGTGCGGTCGGAGCAGCGCAGCTCGTACGGGCGCTCGTCGGTGACCTCGACGCCGAGCCGGTTGAGGACCGGCAGGACGGCGGAGAGGGAGATCTGGTCGCCCGTCTTGTAGATCTTGAAGCGGCGCTCGCCGGGGCCGGCGACGACGGGCTCGTACAGGGAGAGCGCGAAGTCCTTGCCGCTGCTGGCGAGGGCCTCCAGGTGGACCAGGTCGGAGACGGCCGCGCGCGGCGAGTGGTCGGCCTTGTAGCCCTCGGGGAAGGCGTTGCCGTAGCGGCGGAGGAGTTCGGCGGCGCGCTCCTCGCCGAGCTCGGCGTTGAGCGCCTCGCCGAAACCGTCGGCCCAGGAGCGGGCGGCGTCGACGAGCCGGGCCTCGATGCGGTCGACGTCGGCGTCGGTGAGCTTCGCCAGCTCGGTGCCGGGCTTGACGCGGACGACGAAGTGCAGCCGGGAGAGGATCGACTCGGTGTTCCAGGCGGTGAAGTCGACGCTGGTGCCGTCGAGCTCCTCCTTCAGGATGTCGATGATCCGCAGCCGGACGCGGGTGGTGTAGCGGTCGCGCGGCAGGTAGACGAGGGCCGAGTAGTAGCGGCCGTACTCGTCCTGGCGCAGGTAGAGCCGCAGCCGCCGCCGCTCCTGGAGGTACAGGACGCTGGTGACGATGGACTGCAGCTGGTCGGACGGGGTCTGGAAGAGCTCGTCGCGCGGGTAGGTCTCCAGGATCTGGAGGAGGTCGCGGCCGTCGTGGCTGTTCGGCGAGAAGCCGGCGCCCTCGAGGACCTCCTGGACCTTGCGCTTGACGACCGGGACCCGGCGGACGGACTCGGTGTAGGCGGCGGACGAGAAGAGGCCGAGGAAGCGGCGCTCGCCGATGACGTTGCCCTCGGCGTCGAACTTCTTCACGCCGACGTAGTCGAGGTACGAGGGGCGGTGCACGGTCGCCCGGCTGTTGGCCTTCGTCAGGATCAGCAGCTTGTGCTCGCGCGCCTTGGCGCGGGCGTCGGCGGGCAGCCGGCTGAAGGACGGCGAGACGGGGTGGGCGTGGTGGCCCTCGTCGTCGGCGCCGTGCTGCGGGTCGGAGCGCAGGATGCCGAGGCCCGTGCCGGGAACGGCGGACAGGGCGTCGCCGTTGACCAGCTCGTACTCGCGGTAGCCGAGGAAGGTGAAGTGGTCGTCGGCGAGCCAGCGCAGCAGCTCGCGGGCCTCCTCCACCTCGGTCGGGCGCAGGTCGGAGGCGGTGGGCTCGCCGGGGAGGCCGTCGGCGATGCGCAGGGCGGCATCGCGCATCTTCTCCCAGTCCTCGACGGTCTCGCGGACGTCGGACAGGACGCGCAGCAGGTCGTTGGTGATCTGCTTGAGGTCGGCCTTGTCGGTCTCGCGGTCGATCTCGACGTGGATCCAGGACTCGGTGAGCGCGTCGTGCGGCAGCTCGCCGTGGATCTGCGCCGACAGGACCTCGATGAGCTTCCCGGCCACGTCACGGCGGACGAGGACCTGCGGGTGGATCACGACGTGGATGCCGCGGCCCTGGCGGGACAGCTCGTTGGTGACCGAGTCGACGAGGAACGGCATGTCGTCCGTGACGACCTCGACGACGGAGTGGCTGCTGGTCCAGCCGTTCTCCTCCACCGTCGGGGTGTGGACGCGCACGTTCGCGGTGCCCTGCGGGCGGTTCTCCGCGAGGCGGTAGTGAGAGAGCGCGGCGCCGAACACGTCGACCGGGTCGCGGTCGGCGAGGTCCTCGGGCGCGGTGTGCAGGTAGTAGCGCTGGAGGTAATCGAGCACGGTGTCCCGGTCCGGACGCTCCCCAGAGCCCTCCGGGCCCGTCGGAAGTCGCCCCCCGACCGGGCTGTGCTCAGCTACGCGAGCGGCCCTCTCGAGCAGCTCGGCCTTTGCTTCGTCCAGCTTGGTCTGCATGTCCTCTGACTCCTGTCGCGCGCCGTTGCGTGACGTCGGTGGAAGAAAGGGCACAACGCCACGACGCGGTGATTCCGGTCGAAGGAGACGTTATGCCCGAATGAGAGACGCCCGGGCCGAATCCGGCCACGGAGAGCGGCACGCCCGGACGGAGAGGATCGGCGAACGCACGGTCGGCCCGGCCGCTGTTGCGGTCCGGGCGGCAGCCGGGGGCTTCACTGCCCCCCTGGCGTATCGCGCTGATCACGGCAAAAGCCTATCGCCCCCGACCCCCGAACCGTCATGAGCCGTATGCGTACAAAAGAGCGGGGGAAGTTTGACGATATGGACAGCGACACGTGTCTCCTCGGCAAACCCGCACGCCGGAGGCACCGTGTGCGCAAGCATGGACACAGCACGACAGACCGACCATCTGTGATCTGGGAGAGCCATGGCGAAGATCCTGATCGTGACCGGGGACGCAGCGGAGTCCCTGGAGGTGATGTACCCCTACCAGCGGCTTCTGGAGGAGGGCTACGAGGTCGACATCGCGGCCCCGGCCCGCAAGACGCTCCGCTTCGTCGTCCACGACTTCGAACCGGGCTACGACACGTACACGGAGAAGCCGGGCTACACCTGGCCCGCCGACCTGGCCTTCTCGGAGGTCGACCCGGGCGCGTACGTGGCGGTGGTGATCCCGGGCGGCCGGGCGCCCGAGTACCTGCGCAACGATCCGGAGCTCCGGAAGATCCTCAAGGCCTTCTTCGACGCCGACAAGCCGGTGGCCCAGATCTGCCACGGCCCGCTCCTTACGGCGGCGATCGGCAGCCTTGAGGGCCGCCGCGTCACGGCCTACCCGGCCCTGGAACTCGACATGCAGTCGGCGGGAGCGACCTACCAGGACAGCGAGGCGGTCGTGGACGGCCTCCTGGTCTCCTCCCGGGCCTGGCCGGACCACCCCACCTGGATGCGCGAATTCCTGAAGGTCCTCCGCGCCAAGGGCTAGGACCCCCGTTGTGGGCAGGCGTTCCGCAGGGCGGAAAGGTGGGCACAACCCACCCACCGGGCCGCACCCGGCCGGTCCGCCTGCCCACCCGGACAGCGTCCGTCAGACCAGCTCCTCCGCCACGGCGACGGCCTCCTCCAGCGAGTCGACCACCGGCACCCCCACCCGCGACAGCGACGCCCGACTGTGCGACCCCCCGGTGTAAAGCACCGCCCGAGCCCCCACATGTGCCGCAGCGATCGCGTCATCCGCCGCATCGCCGATGACGACGACCCGCTCGGCCGGAACGCGCAGCGCGGCAAGGTGCCGCACCATGTGCCCCGACTTCCCCTCGGTCGACGCATCCACGCGCCCGTCCACGCGGACGAACCGCTCCGCGATCCCATGCCTCCGCACCAGCGGAATCAGGTCGGCATGCGGCGCAAGGGACAGCAGCGACTGCGTGGCCCCCGCCTCCTGCCGCGCCAGGAGCAGCTCCGCCGCCCCCGCGGTGAGCCCGCAGGACTCGGCCCGCTCCCAGTAGTGCCGATGGAAGGCCCCGTCCATGACGGTCCACTCCTCGTCCGTCGGCAGCCGCCCCATCAACCGCTCGTAGAACTTCGGCACCGGCACCGTGTACAGATCGCGGTACCGCTCCAGCGTGATCGATTCGAGCCCGAGTTCGGCGAAGGCCGCGTTCGTCGCGCCGATCACCGCGCCGATGTCGTCGAGCAGTGTGCCGTTCCAGTCCCAGACCAGGTGTTTTCCGTGCTTCCCCATGGAGAGAGACGGTACCCGGCGGCTCAGCCCAGCAGGGAGGGGATCTCCTGCACCCCGAACCAGAGCAGCTCGTGGTCCTCGGCCCCGTCCACGACGAACTGCGCGTCGTCGTCGCCCTGGTCCGCCGCGCCGAGCGCGTCGGCCGCCGCCGTGACGTCGGCCTCGGCGTCGTCCGCGTCGGCGTGCACGGCCGCGGCCTTGGCCAGCGGTACGGCTCCGGCGACGCGGACCTCGCCGATGGAGCCGGAGTCGAGGCCGCGGTCGGGGTCGACGGTCGCGTCCTTGTCGGCCACGTCGACGGCGACGACGATCCGGCGCCGGGGCGCGTCGGGGTCGCCGGCGAGGAGCCGCAGGGAGGCGGAGGCGGCCCGGTTGAGCGCCGCGTACTCCAGCTCCTCGATGTCGTCGGAGACGTACCACTCGCGCAGCGCGGGGGTGACGGCGTAGGCGGTCAGCGGACCGGGACCCAGCTCGCCCGCCTTGTGCGCCTGTGCGAGACCGGGGAGGGTCAGAGGGACGTAGACGCGCATGGCAGGCCGCTTTCGTAGACGCAGGGCCCTCAGGATACGTGCGGAGTCCCCCTTCGGGGCGGCGGGCCGGACTTGCCGTCCGTCCACCGCCGAGGGCCGCCCGCCGAGCCGCCGGAGACCCGATTTTCGAGCGCGTCACCCGGATAGGTGATCCGGTTTCGAAGCCCATCCGTCGCGTCGGACTCCTTGCGGGGCCTCGGAGTCGAGCCGTACAAGATCCCCAACGGAAGTTACCGACTGGTACCACTCGGTTACGCAACGACAGGGGATCGCCATGAACGCCACGCTCACCACCACGCCCTCCCCGCTCCCCCGACCCCGCTCCCGCTCCCGCACGGCCCCGGGCGGCCCGGCCGGCACGCGCCCGCGCGGTTCCGCCGGGACCCGCCCCCGCACCCCCGCCCAGGCCGGCCCGCCCCGCACGCTCCCCCCGCACACCGTCTTCGCCGAGCGCCTGCTCGCCGTGCTGAGCGGGGAGCGACCCGTCCACTGGATGCTCGGCCACACCGTCGGAGACGCGTACGAGCAGCTCGTCCGGCTGGCCCCGGAGACGCCCCTGCGCTCGCTGGGCCCGCGCCCGGTCCTGCGCCGCTGCTCGGTCCAGCTCCACCGGCCGCAGGCGGCGATCGAGGCCTTCGCGACCATCGCGACCGGCCCCCGCGTACGGGCCATGGCGTTCCGCCTGGAGCGCGGCGAGGACCAGCGCTGGCGCTGCGCCGCCGTGGAGCTCGACGGCCTCGGCGTGGCCGCCCGCCACCCATGACGAAGGGGCCGGCCGCCCTCCCGGGCGACCGACCCCTCCTACGACAGCTTCAGAACGTCACTTCTTGCGGCGACGCCCGCCGCCCGCGTTCTTCTGCGCCTTGCGGCGCTCCGCGCGGGTCATCCCGTCGCCCTCCGCGTCCTCGGCGCCGAAGTCGCCCTCGACGACACCGCCGTCCCCGTCCACGGTCGGCGCGGAGAAGTGCAGCCGGTCCGGCCGCTGCGGGGTGTCGAGCCCCTTGGCGCGGATCTCCGGACGCCCGGCACCCGCCGGAACCGCGTCCTCCTTCGTGAGCGAAGGAGCGGACGCCTGCACCGGGACCTCCTCGACCTGCTGCTCGACCTGGACCTCCAGGTTGAACAGGTAGCCGACGGACTCCTCCTTGATGCCCTCCATCATGGCGGTGAACATGTCGAAGCCCTCGCGCTGGTACTCGACCAGCGGGTCCTTCTGCGCCATCGCGCGCAGGCCGATGCCCTCCTGGAGGTAGTCCATCTCGTAGAGGTGCTCGCGCCACTTGCGGTCGAGGACGGAGAGGACCACGCGACGCTCCAGCTCGCGCATGATGTCCGAGCCGAGCTGCTTCTCACGGGCGTCGTACTGCTCGTGGATGTCGTCCTTGATGGACTCGGCGATGAACTCGGCGGTGATGCCCGCCCGGTCCCCGGCCGCGTCCTCCAGCTCCTCCACGGTGACCTTCACCGGGTAGAGCTGCTTGAAGGCGTTCCACAGACGGTCGAGGTCCCACTCCTCCGCGAAGCCCTCGGCGGTCTCCTGGCGGATGTAGTCGTCGATCGTGTCGTCCATGAAGTGGCGCACCTGCTCGTGCAGGTCCTCGCCCTCCAGGACGCGGCGGCGCTCGCCGTAGATGACCTCGCGCTGCCGGTTGAGGACCTCGTCGTACTTCAGGACGTTCTTACGGGTCTCGAAGTTCTGGGTCTCGACCTGCGACTGGGCGGAGGCGATGGCGCGGGTGACCATCTTGTTCTCGATCGGGACGTCGTCCGGCACGTTGGCCATGGCCATCACGCGCTCGACCATCTGCGCCTTGAACAGACGCATCAGGTCGTCGCCGAGCGAGAGGTAGAAGCGGGACTCGCCGGGGTCGCCCTGACGGCCGGAACGACCGCGGAGCTGGTTGTCGATACGGCGCGACTCGTGGCGCTCGGTACCGAGGACGTACAGCCCGCCGAGCTCCTTGACCTCCTCGAACTCCGCCTTCACGGCCTTCTCGGCCCGCTCCAGGGCGCCGGGCAGGGCCGCGGCCCACTCCTCGACGTGCTCGACCGGGTCAAGGCCCGCCTGGCGCAGCTCGGCCTCGGCGAGGTCGTCCGGGTTGCCGCCGAGCTTGATGTCCGTACCACGGCCGGCCATGTTCGTGGCGACCGTGACGGCGCCGCGGCGGCCGGCCTGGGCGACGATCGTGGCCTCGCGCTCGTGGTGCTTGGCGTTGAGGACCTCGTGCGGGATGCCGCGCTTGGCGAGCTGCTGCGAGAGGTACTCGGACTTCTCGACGGAGGTCGTGCCGACGAGGACCGGCTGGCCCTTCTCGTGCTTCTCCGCGATGTCGTCGACGACGGCGGCGAACTTGGCGACCTCGGTCCGGTAGATCAGGTCGGACTGGTCCTTGCGCTGCATCGGCCGGTTCGTCGGGATCGGGACGACGCCGAGCTTGTAGATCTGGTGGAACTCGGCGGCCTCGGTCATGGCCGTACCGGTCATGCCGGAGAGCTTGTCGTAGAGGCGGAAGAAGTTCTGGAGGGTGATCGTGGCGAGGGTCTGGTTCTCGTCCTTGATCTGCACCCCTTCCTTCGCCTCGATCGCCTGGTGCATGCCCTCGTTGTAGCGGCGGCCGGCGAGGATACGGCCGGTGTGCTCGTCGACGATCATGACTTCGCCGTCCATGACGACGTAGTCCTTGTCCTTCTTGAACAGTTCCTTCGCCTTGATGGCGTTGTTCAGGTAACCGACGAGCGGGGTGTTCACCGACTCGTAGAGGTTGTCGATGCCCAGCCAGTCCTCGACCTTGGCGACGCCCGCCTCGTGGATGGCGACGGTGCGCTTCTTCTCGTCGACCTCGTAGTCGCCGGTCTCCTCGATGCCCTTGAGCGGGTTGCCGGGCTCGCCCTTGCTCAGCCGGGTGACCAGCTTGGCGAAGTCGCCGTACCACTTGGTCGCCTGGTCGGCCGGGCCGGAGATGATCAGCGGCGTACGGGCCTCGTCGACGAGGATGGAGTCGACCTCGTCGACACAGGCGTAGTTGTGGCCGCGCTGGACGAGCTCGTCCTTGGACCACGCCATGTTGTCGCGCAGGTAGTCGAAGCCGAACTCGTTGTTCGTGCCGTACGTGATGTCGCAGGCGTACTGCTCACGGCGCTGGGCCGGCGTCATGTTGGCCAGGATGCAGCCGACGGTCAGACCGAGGAACTTGTGGACGCGACCCATCATCTCGGAGTCGCGCTCGGCCAGGTAGTCGTTGACCGTGATCAGGTGCACGCCCTTGCCGGAGAGCGCGTTGAGGTACGCCGGGAGGGTACCGACGAGGGTCTTGCCCTCACCGGTCTTCATCTCGGCGACGTGGCCGAGGTGGAGGGCGGCGCCGCCCATCAGCTGGACGTCGTAGTGGCGCTGGCCGAGGACGCGCTTGGCGGCCTCGCGGACGGTCGCGAAGGCCTCCGGCATCAGGTCGTCGAGGCTCTCGCCGTCGGCGTACCGCTGCTTGTACTCCTCGGTGAGCGCCCGCAGGTCGGCGTCGGAGAGGTTGACGAAGTCCTCTTCGATGGAGTTGACCTGGTCCGCGATGCGGTGCAGTTTGCGCAGGATCTTGCCTTCGCCTGCACGCATGAGCTTGTTGAAGACGGACACTGAGGCTGGTCTCCTTGCCGGTCGGGCCTGGCACTGGGTCTTGTGATGGACGCGAGCGCGGGCACGGCAGGTGGTCCCCACCGTAACGGCCATCGTAAGCGAGACCGCCCGTGCAGAGGGAGGCCCGCAGTGCCGGAGCCGTACGTCCGCCCGTAAAGAGAACGCACGAGGTGGGCGGAAGGTGCCGCCCCATCCGAAAAGTGTTCGCTTCCGGTCCGCGTGGTCACCACAATCCCGGCATGGATCCCATCACCCTCACGACCGACCGGCTGCGTCTGCGGAACTTCGTCCCCGAGGACGTGGACGCGGTGTACGCGATCTGCCAGGACCCCGACATCCGCCGCTGGACGACGGTCCCGGACCCCTATCGGCGCGAGGACGCCGAGCTGTTCGTCCACCGCCTCGTCCCGGACGGCTGGCGCGACGACACCGAGTACGCCTTCGCCGCCGAACCCGTGGAGGGCGGCCCGCTGCTCGCCGCGGCCAGCCTGAGCAGTCGCGGCGGGGGCGTCTGGGAGGTCGGCTACTGGCTGGCGAAGGAGCACCGCGGCGCGGGCCACATGACCGAGATCGTCCGGGCGCTCGCCCACTGGGCCTTCACCGGGCTCGGCTGCACCCGCCTGATCTGGCGCGCCGAGGTCGGCAACGCCGGCTCGCGCGCGGTGGCCGAGCGGGTCGGCTTCGTCGTCGAGGGCGTCCAGCGCGCCGGCCTGCCCAACAAGGGCACCCTCCGGGACGCCTGGGTCGGCGCCCTGCTCCCCTCCGACTTCGGACTGCCCAGCCCCCTGCCGTACCTCCCGGCCCGTACCGCCTGAGCGCACGGGCCACTGTCAGTGCCGGGGCCTAGGGTGCGGTCCATGACGACTGCGCCGCGACCCGCCGCCGAACTGTCCGCCGACGAAGCCCGCAGGATCGCCCTGCGCGCCCAGGGGTTCCTGGGCGCGCCCGACCGCAGGGCCGGGGTGCGCGGGGTGCTCCGGTCGCTCGGCCAGGTCCAGCTCGACACCATCTCGGTCCTGGCCCGCTCGCACGAGCTCATTCCGTACGCGCGCCTGGGCGCCGTGGGCCGCCCGGCGGTGGAGCGGGCGTACTGGACCGGGGCGCACGCCTTCGAGTACTGGTCGCACGCCGCCTGCGTCCTGCCCGTCGAGGAGTGGCCGCACTTCGCCTTCCGCCGGCGCGCCTACCGCGACCGCCCGCACTGGGGCCACGAGCTGTCCCCCGGGGCGTACGGGAAGGTGATCGACCAGTTGCGGGACCAGGGCCCGCTGACGGCGACCGAGCTGGGCGGCGCGAAGAACAAGGGCGAGTGGTGGGACTGGTCCGACAGCAAGATCGCCGTCGAGCGGGCCCTGATGTACGGCGAGGTGGTGGTCACGGAGCGGCGCGGCTGGAAGCGGGTGTACGACCTGGCCGAGCGGGCGATCCCGCAGGAGCTGCTCCACGACGACCTGGACGACGCAGAGTGCGTGCGACGGCTGGTACGGCAGGCGGGCGAGGCCCTCGGCGTGGGCACGCGCGCGGACATCGCCGACTACCACCGGATCAAGGCCGAGCAGTTCGACGCGGTGGTGGAGGCCTCGGGTCTGGTGCCGGTGACGGTGGCGGGCTGGGGGAAGCCCGCCTGGGCGGACCCGGCGGCGCTGGCCACGGAGCCGCGCGGCCGGCACCGCACGACGCTGCTCTCGCCCTTCGACTCGCTGATCTGGGAGCGGCCCCGCACGGAGCGGATCTTCGGCTTCACGCACCGCCTGGAGGCGTACGTGCCGAAGCAGAAGCGGATCCACGGCTACTTCGCGATGCCGGTGCTCGCCGGGGGCCGGCTGGTCGGCCGGGTGGACCCGGCGCGGGAGGGCCGGACGCTGGTGGCGAAGCAGGTCTCGCTCGACGGCCCCAAGGCCGTACCGGCGGTGGCGAAGGCACTGCGCGAGGCGGCCGAATGGGTGGGCTGCGAGGCGGTGACGGTGGAGCGTCTCGACCACCCGCAGCTGCTGCCCGAACTGCTCAAGGCGCTCGCCTGAGGGTCAGCGGATCTCGAGGCTCTTCACAGGGGCGCCCCGGTGCTGCGGCCCTAACGGATCTCGAGGATCTTCTCCCGCATCGCACTGCATCCCCCGGGGGACGACCCCCGGCCCCCCAGCAGGGAGCGCCTCGTGGTGGGGCCTCAGCGGATCTCGAGGATCTTCTCCCGCATCGCGTAGACCACGGCCTCCATGCGGGAGTGCAGCTGGAGCTTCTCCAGGATGTTCCGGACGTGGTTCTTCACCGTGTTCTCGGAGATGAACAGCTCCTTGGCGATGTCCCGGTTGTTCATCCCGGTCGCGACGAGCTTGAGGACCTCCAGCTCGCGGTCCGTCAGCCGGGGCGCGGGCACGAGCCGGCGCTCGTCGGTGCGCTGGATCATCGACTTGAACTCGGTGAGGAGCTTGGACGCCATCGAGGGGCTGATCTGCGACTGCCCGTCGGCGACCGCGCGGATCGCGGTGGCCACCTCGTCGGTGGAGATCTCCTTGAGGAGGTAGCCGGTGGCCCCCGCCTTGATCGCGTCGTAGAGGTCGGCCTCCTCGTCGCTGATCGTCAGCATGATGATCTTCGCGCTTGGGGCCACCTCCTTGATGGAGGTGCACGCCTCGATGCCGCCGCGCCGTGGCATCCGTACGTCCATCAGAACGATGTCCGGCAGCAGATCGGCGGCCTTGTCGACGGCCTCGGCACCGTCACCGGCCTCGCCGACCACCTGGATGTCCTCCTCCTGGGCGAGGACGATCTCGAGTCCCCGGCGGAAGAGGGCATGGTCGTCCACGACGAGGACCCGGATCGGCTCCTTGCGGAAGGCTCCGCTGTCCGAATCCGATCCCTCCGGGACCGCGCCACCGTGCTCGCGCCCGCTGAGCACCGGCCCGAAGCTGTCCGCCATCGTTCCTCCCCCTGAAGGCCGTGGCCTGAATTCGTTTCCGGTCCTCCAACCCGTGCTCGCTCGGCACCGGTTGGCGTGCACGCCATGATTTCATGCCCGGGCGGCCACGGGGCGATCCACGGACGCACGGGGGTGCCCCTGGGGGCGCGAAGTGCGCTCCAGGGGCACCGAGAGGGACACCTCAGTTCGGAGGCGGTACGGGCGGCCGGTCAGCCGCCGAGCGCACCGCCGACGCCGCCGCCCTCGGCGAGCGGGTCGCTCTCCAGGTGGATGACGCCGTAGTCGTAGGCGTGTCGCCGGTAGACGACGCTGGGCTGCTTGGTGTCGGAGTCGACGAAGAGGTAGAAGTCGTGCCCGACCAGCTCCATCTCGTAGAGCGCCTGGTCGAGCGTCATCGGTGCGGCCCGGTGGGTCTTCTCGCGGACCACGAGCGGGCCTTCGCCCTGGACCTCGATGGAGCCCATCATCGTGGTGGGGACCGTCTCGGTCTCGTCCACGGCCAGTTGGCCGTTTCCGTTGAACTTGGCGGCGCCGGGCACCACGTCCGCGACCTCCGCCGCGGACAGCCGGCCGCTGCCACGGCGGGTGTACCGCTTGTCGTGCTGCTTGCGCAGTCGGGCCTCGAGCTTGCCGTGGGCGAGGTCGAGCGCTGCGTAAGGGTCGCCTGCCGCTGCTTCCGCCCGGATCACCGGGCCTCGGGAATGGACGGTGATCTCCACACGGTCGGACCGGTCGGCCTGCCGCGGGTTGGTCTCCTTGGACACCTCGACGTCGAGGCTGATCACCTTGCCGTCGAGCTTCTGGATCTTCTCCAGGTTCAGCTTCTCGGCCACGTGCTTGCGGAACCGCTCGGGCACCTCGGTCTTGCGGCCCTTGACGACGATGTCCACGCAGAACTCCGTTCCCGGATCGCCCTGGTCGGCTCCTTGGCCGCCGGGCATCTCCCTTTGCACCAGCTCCGGTGGTCACCGGAGCTCGGACTTGGCGACTTCGACCTCCTCCTCCCCAGTCGACAAGATCTCCACCCCATCGACAAGAGGTTAATTCGCCCTGAACTCCTGTCCTGTAGGCGCAACCATGTATTCGGTGAGGCGATGGCATTCGCCATTCCTCACAACCGAACATAGCCCCTTCGGACGGGTGTCGGCACCCGCTACCGCGACATACCTCCGTTCGAGTGCTTTCACCTCTCACCACCTGCAACGATCCAAGTTTCCGGCGAGTTCCGGTTTATTTCGAACGAAGCGGGAGAGGATGCGATCACAGCCGCCACCCGCTGTTCGATTCCGCGCTGCGCCGAACCGGCCGGTAAGCCGTGCGGTATTCCGTGAATGAACGGAAGGTGTACGGCTCCGATGGCGCGCGCCGCCTCCGCGAGCGAGGCGCCCGTGGTCATCAGGTCGTCCACGAGCACCACCCTTCCCGCCGTCAGAAGCCGTGCTCCGCCCGGTACGACCTCCAGGGCCCCCGACAGGTTCGCGAGCCGCCCGCGCGCCCCGAGGCCCGCCTGGTCCGCCACGTGACGCCGCTGCCGCAGCACGGGCACGACCCGCGCCGGCCGGCCCGCCCGCCGCAGCCGGGCCGCGGCCGCCAGCGCGATCCGCCGCGTCGGATCATGGCCACGCGCCCGTACGGAACGCCGCGAGGACGGCACCGGTACGAGGAGCAGTGGACCGTCCGCCGGCCCCTTCGCGGCCCCGGCAGCGGCCTCCACGGCCCCGGCGAGGGCGCCGCCCAGGGGCCCGGCGAGCGTGAGCGCGCCGCGTTCCTTGTGGGCGATGAGCAGCTCCCGTACAGCTTCGGCGTACGGCGCGGCGGCGTGCACCACGGGCAGCCCGGCGGGCTCGGGCGAGGGCCGCACCCTGCGCGGCGCCGAACCGGCGAGCGCGTCCGCGCAGGCAGGGCACAACTCCGTGCGTGGTCTGCCGCAGCCTCCGCAGGCGACCGGCAGCACCAGCCCGGCGATCTCGCGCCACCACCCCCGCATGGCTCCACTGTGCG
The DNA here is from genome assembly GCF_040295385.1 of Streptomyces sp. NPDC002825. Lineage (NCBI taxonomy): Bacteria > Bacillati > Actinomycetota > Actinomycetes > Kitasatosporales > Streptomycetaceae > Streptomyces > Streptomyces sp. NPDC002825. The sequence continues at coordinate 10,546 of NZ_JBEOVH010000033.1, read as the reverse complement.
CCTCGGGACGCTTCCGGGCCACCCCTGTGGAAAACCCACGGGCAGCCCGGAAGTACGTCAGGTACGCCCTTCGGCCGGGGCCTCGTCAGCGCTCGGCGGAAGGGGTCCTAGCCGGGGTAGACGGGCGAGAACCCCTTCTTGGCCACCGGCTGCCAGTTCGTCCCCGGGGCCAGCCGGACGATGCCGTCGTCGCCGGAGTCGGCCACCACCGGCGCCTTGTCCGTGTGCGGCGCGGCCACCGACGTCACCCCGTTCAGACCGGGGAGCACCGAGGTCGTCGAGGTCGAGCCGTCGGTCTGGAGGTAGCGGATCTGCTGGACGCCGCCCGCCTCCTTGCCGACCACGACGAGCCGGCTCGGCCCCGCCCAGGAGACGGCCGTGACCGACTCCATCCGGGGCGCGGCGGGCTGCAGGTCGAGGACCGAGACGACCTCCTCGTCGCCCGACGTCTGGCGCTGGATCCGGCCGATCTGCAGGGTCGTGCGCTCGCCCCGGGTGACGACCAGGGCGATCCGTACGCCGTCCGCGGAGACCCGCAGGGACTCGATGCGGGTGTCGTCGCCCAGCCAGGGCGTGCGGACCTTGACGGGGTGGCCGGTGCCGCCGGGCACCATCCACAGCCGGGACGCGGCCGGGTCGCGGTCGGCGACCCACAGGTCGCCCCTGACGTCCCAGCTGGGGGCGGACAGCCGGTCGGACGGCCGGGCGCCGCGGCTCGTCAGGACCGGCGGCAGCGGGTCCTGCTCGGTGGTGATGGAGGAGACGAGGAGCTGGCGGCCGGTCTCGCCGACGCCGGCGGCCCGGGTCTCGCTCCGGTCGACGGCGACGGAGCCGAGCGGCACGGTGCCCTTGCCGAAGGGCCCCGGCACCTCGATCGGCGCGTCCGCCTCCTTGCCGCCGATCAGGAGCTTCATCAGCTTGCCGTGCTCGTCGACGAAGTAGGGGGTCTCCTCGCGGTCGGCGTTGCGCACGGCCGCGAACTCGGCCGCCTGCCCCTTGCCGAGCCGGCACAGCGACTGCCCGCCCGATCCGAGGAGCTCCACCTGCTCGACCCGTACGGAGGTGAGGTCGCCCAGGGTGAACAGCAGCTGCGCGGCCATCCGCCGGCAGGCCTCTCCGCCGGCCCGGTCCGCCTTGCGGTTGAGCGGCACCCTCAGGGTGGACTGGTCGTCGGTGGTCAGGGTGGTGACGCCGCTCTTGAGCTCCGTACCGGAGGGGAACTGCGAGTCGACGGCCGGCTTGAGCCAGTTCGTCGGGCCTTCGAGGAGCGCCTTGACCGTCTGCGTCACCGGATCCATCCGGGTGACGGGGTCCTGCCGCTGCCGGATGTAGACGGGGTCGGCGACGACCCAGTTCGCACCGGAGGCGAAGTAGTACTTGTTGACCGACCGGTAGTTGCGGAGGAAGTCGGCCTCGCCGAGGACCAGGCCGGGCGGGAGGCTGTCGATGCGCCACTCCTTGCCCTTGCCGTTCGCCGAGGGCTGCTGCACGACGTGGATCGACTGGAGGTACTCGGCGGGGCTGACCGGCTGGTACGCGTGCCGGGCGTCCACGGTCGCGATCTTGCGGCCGGACAGCGGGTAGGCGCGGCCCTGGTTGTCGGGGTCGGCGTTGCGGTCGGTCGGCTCGCGGTCGGGCGCGGTGGTGAGCACGGTGATGCTCTGCTCCGGCCTCCAGCTCTGCGCGGCCTTCTTGGTGAGGTACTTGCGGGCGGTGGCGAAGCCGGGGTCGTCACTGGTCATGGCTTCGAGGAAGCCGTCGACGATCTCGTCCGGGTCCGCGTTCTCCCGGGGCGCGACGGCGTAGACCCGCACCTGCGAGTCGCCCGTGTTGGACCCCTTGACCGGCTGTACGTCGCCGCTGTCGGGCATCGTCGCGCATCCGGTCACCAGGAGCCCGCCGCACGCGGCGAGGACCACCGCGCGTGTACTCCGTCCCCGCCCCGCGTGCTCCGCTCGGGAGTCAGCGCCCACGTGTTCCGTCCTCCCGCTCCAGGTGCCCGTCTCCACCGGCCGTCGTCGTGCCCACCCCGCCGTCGCCGTCCGTCGCCGCGCGCGCCACGACCCGGGCGCCGCTGCCGGGCAGCGCCGTCGGATCGACGGTCGCCCGCGGCGGCGCGGGCAGCCTCGGCGGCACGGCGAGCGCGGGCCGGTCGCCCGCGGGCTGCGTCGGCACCGAGGTGAGGCGGCCGCTCTCCTGTTCGCGTACGGCGGCCGCCTGCTCGCGGTTGCGCCGTGAGTCCTCGGGCTCCAGCGGGATCGGGGAGCCCCGCAGCGGCTCGTCCGCGGTGCGCGGCAGGGTGAGCCGGAACTGCGAGCCACCGCCGGGCTCGCCCCAGGCCTGGAGCCAGCCGCCGTGCAGCCGCGCGTCCTCGACGGCGATCGACAGGCCGAGGCCGGTGCCGCCGGTCGTCCGCGCACGTGCCGGGTCGGCACGCCAGAACCGGTTGAAGACGCGGGTCGCCTCGCCGGGCTTCAGACCCACTCCGTAGTCCCGTACGGCGACGGCGACGGCCCCGCCGGCGGCGGCGAGCTTCACGACGACGTCGCGGCCCTCGCCGTGCTCGACGGCGTTGACGACGAGGTTGCGCAGCACGCGCTCGACCCGGCGGGCGTCCGCCTCGGCCACGACGGGCTGCTGGTCGCCGAGGACGACGATCCGGGTGCCCTTGCGCTCGGCGAGGGGTTCGGCGCCGCCGATGACCCGGCGGACGACCTGCCGCAGGTCTATCGGCTCGGCTTCGAGGGCGGCCGCGCCCGCGTCGAAGCGGCTGATCTCCAGGAGGTCGGAGAGCAGCGACTCGAAGCGGTCGAGCTGGTCGCCGAGGAGTTCGGCGGAGCGGGCGGTGACGGGGTCGAAGTCGACACGGGCCTCATGGATGACGTCGGCGGCCATCCGTACCGTCGTCAGCGGCGTGCGCAGCTCGTGCGAGACGTCGGAGACGAAGCGCCGCTGCATCCGCGAGAGCTCCTCCAGCTGCTGGATCTTCAGCTGGAGGTTGGAGGCCATCTTGTTGAAGGCCTCGCCGAGGCGCGCGATGTCGTCCTCGCCCGTGACCTTCATGCGTTCCTGGAGGCGGCCGGCCGAGAGCCGCTCGGCGATCCCGGCGGCCATCCGTACGGGCGTGACGACCTGGCGCACCATGAGCCAGGCGATGGCGCCGAGCAGCACGACGACGAAGAGCCCGGCGGTCGCCAGGGTGCCCTTGACCAGGGTGAGGGAGTCCTCCTCCTGGGTCAGCGGGAAGAGGTAGTACAGCTCGTACTGGTCGCCGTCGGCGTCGTTCAGCCGCTTGCCGATCACCAGGCCGGCCTCGGACGCCTTGCCACTGGTGTAGTGGATGCGCGTGAACTTCTGGAAGGTCCCGGTGCCCTGGGCGACCGAGTGCCGCAGGTCCGCCGGGATGCTCGTGGTCGGGTCGACCTCGCCGGAGGCGCGGGCGCCGCGGCTCGCGGTGTCACCGGTGTCGAGGGAGAGCGCCACGACGTTGAACGCGCTCTGCCCACCGCTGGCGAGCTGCTCGACCAGGGTGGAGCGCCAGTTCACGGAGGCGCCGGCCCGTCCGCCGTCCTGCTGCCCGGGCGCCGAGGGGGTGGTCGCCGCCCGGTCCTGGGCGGCGGAGAACCCCCCGGCGGCCTGGCTCTGGGCGGCTCTCTCCTTGGCGTCGAGCAGACCGTTGCGGACCTGCCCGATGACGACGATGCCGAGCAGCAGCACCACTCCGAGGGACATCAGCAGGGTGCCCGCGACGATCCTCAGCTGGATGTTCCGCCGCCACAGCCGCACCGCGGGCAGCAGCGGCCGGCGGACCCAGCGCGCGAACAGCCGGAGGACCGCCCTGCTGCGGAGCAGACGGCCGAATCGCGAGCCCCCCCGCCCCGGTCCGGCAGTCCGCCCCGTACGGACTCCCGGGTCCCCGGGCCTCGGAGCAGCACTGCCTGCACTCATGTCAGCTCGGTCCCGCCTTGTAACCGACACCGCGGACGGTCACCACGATCTCCGGGCGCTCGGGGTCCTTCTCGACCTTCGAGCGCAGCCGCTGGACGTGCACGTTCACCAGCCGGGTGTCGGCCGCGTGCCGGTAGCCCCAGACCTGCTCCAGAAGCACCTCACGCGTGAACACCTGCCACGGCTTGCGCGCCAGCGCGACCAGCAGGTCGAACTCCAGCGGGGTCAGCGCGATGGACTGACCGTCCCGCTTCACGGAGTGCCCGGCCACGTCGATGACCAGGTCGCCGATGGTGAGCTGCTCGGGAGCGGGCTCCTCGGACCTCCGCAGCCGCGCCCGAATGCGGGCGACGAGCTCCTTCGGCTTGAACGGCTTCACGATGTAGTCATCGGCACCGGACTCCAGGCCCACGACCACGTCGACGGTGTCGCTCTTGGCCGTGAGCATGACGATCGGCACCCCGGACTCGGCCCGGATGAGCCGGCACACCTCGATGCCGTCCCTGCCGGGCAGCATCAGGTCGAGCAGCACCAGGTCTGGCTTGGCCTCTCTGAAAGCGGCAAGCGCCTTGTCACCGTCAGCGACGAACGACGGCTCGAACCCTTCACCCCGCAGCACGATGCCGAGCATCTCGGCCAGTGCGGTGTCGTCGTCGACGACAAGAACGCGTCCCTTCATATCGACATCATCCCATTAGCCAATCGTTACCTGCCGTGACCTGTCCCACAGCGCCTCCCCCAGCCCGGGCCCTGATCTCATGGTCGGTGGCCCGCTCGGCCCGTAGTCGTGCGGTTCGCGCGACCTGATCGGGCATCCGCACAGTGTGCCGTCTGCCGCTCGCACAATGAAGGTCCGGACGAACGTACGAAGGAGATCAAGGCTCCGGCCCACGGGCGGGCCCCGCGTGGCACGATGGCACCCGGCCCGCCGCCGTGTCAGGTGTCGGCCGCCGTGACCGAGCCGGTTCGCCGATCCGGCACCGCGACCATTCCTCCGAGGTGGACGACCGTGAACGACACTCCGGGCTGGACCTCGCCCGGATCCGCCCCCTCCGACGGCCAGGACGGCTCGGGGGTCCCCGGGCCCCCCTCCGCGGCCGACGCGAACGGCTCCGCCACCCAGTGGTCCAAGGACCAGCCGCCCGCCGGCCAGTGGTCCCCGCCGACCGACCGGACCCCGCCGACGGCACCCGGCCAGAACTGGGGAACCCCGCCCCCGAACGTCAACTGGGGCAGGCCTCCGGCCGCGAAGCCCGGAGTCATCCCGCTGCGCCCGCTGGGCATGGGGGAGATCCTCGACGGCGCGGCGAAGACCCTCCGCACCTACTGGCGCACGGTCCTCTCCATCACGGTCACGGTCGCGGTGATCTCCCAGATCGCCGACATCCTGGCCCAGCGCTACCTCGTGCCGGCCGCCCCGGAGCTCAACCCGGACGCCACGCCCGCCGAGGCGCTGGAACAGTCCCTGGACGCGGCCCAGGCCTCCCTGATCGGCCTCGGCCCCGCACTGCTCGTGACGATGATGGCGTCGCTGGTGAGCGCCGCCCTGCTGACCGTCGTCATCAGCCGCGCGATCCTCGGCCGCCCGGTCTCCCTGGGCTCCGCCTGGCAGGAGGCCCGCCCGCGGCTGCTCCAGATGCTCGGCCTGACCCTGCTGCTCGCCGTCATGGTCGCCGCCATCGTGAGCGTCGGCCTGTTCCCCGGTCTCCTGATCGGCGGCGCCGCCGGTGTGGCCCTGACCTTCCTCGGAGGTCTCGGCGCCATGGTGGCGGTCGTCTGGCTGATGATCCGCTTCAGCCTCTCCTCCCCCGCCCTGATGCTGGAGCGCCAGGGCATCATCCCGTCGCTGAAGCGCTCGGCGAAGCTGGTGCAGGGCTCGTGGTGGCGGATCTTCGGCATCACGATGCTGACGCAGCTGCTGATCTTCCTCTTCGCCATGATCATCGCGATCCCGTTCACCATCGTCGGCTTCGCGGTGGACGGCGAAGGCTTCGAGGGCGTGCTCTCCGGCACCGCCACCACCGTCGGCTGGCCGTTCCTGATCGTCACGGGCATCGGCGGCGTGATCACCAGCGCGATCACCTACCCGATCTCGGCCGGTGTCACGGTCCTCCTCTACGTGGACCAGCGCATCCGCCGCGAAGCCCTGGACCTCGAACTGGCCCGGGCCGCGGGCCTCCCCGGCTACGGCACCACGCCGGGCACCGACACCGTCGGGGGCTGATGCGGTGACGGTCACGGGGGGAGCGGCCGCGACACTGGGACGGCTGCGCGCCGACGGCGACGTACCGGTGGACATCTCCCGCGTCCCGGCCCGCGAGGCGGCGGAACGGGAGCTGTCCGACCCGAAGTACCACCAGAACGACCCGAACCTCCTCCAGCGCGGCCTCGACCGTTTCTGGGAGTGGCTCGACGACCTCTTCGGCGCCGCTTCGGGGGCCACCCCGGGCGGCGTGCTCGGCCTCGTCGTCATCGTCCTGCTCGTGGCCGCCCTCGTCGCCGCCCTCTGGTGGCGCCTCGGCACCCCGCGCCGGGCCCCCGGCACCACCGGCGACTCGCTCTTCGCCGACGGCCCCCGCACCGCCCGGGACCACCGCACGGCCGCCGCCCGGCACGCCTCCGCAGGCCGCTGGAACGAGGCCGTGCAGGAACGGATGCGCGCCATCGTCCGCTCCCTCGAAGAGCGCACCCTCCTCGAACCCCGCCCCGGCCGCACCGCCGACGAGGCCGCCGCCGAAGCCGGCCGCACCCTCCCCTCCCACGCGGACGAGCTCCGCCTCGCGGCCCGCACCTTCGACGACGTCACATACGGCGGCCGCACCGCCGACGAGCCCGCGTACCGCCGCGTCCAGGAACTGGACACCGCCCTGGAGCGGACCCGCCCCACCCTCGACTCCGCCTCCACGGGGGCACCCGCATGAGCCGCCCGGCCGCCGGCACCTCGACCGCACCCACCGCCCGCCAGGTGTGGACCCGCGTCCGCGGCGCGGTCCTCGTCGTCGCCCTGGTCCTGATCGGCGGCCTCGTCCTCGCGACGGTCCGCTCCACCGACGCCCACGCCGCCCTCGACCCGCGCTCCGCCGACCCCCACGGCAGCCTGGCCGTCGCCGAACTCCTCAGGGACCGCGGCGTCACCGTCACCCTCGCCACCACCCTCGACGAGGCCACCGCGGCCACGGACACCGGAACGACCCTCCTGGTCACCACCCCCGACCTGCTGACGGACTCCCAGCAGTCCACCCTCCACAGGGCCATGGAGAACTCCACCGGCCGCACGGTCCTCATCGGCGCCGGCCGCGCGTCCCTCTCCACCCTCGCCCCGGGAGTCACCAGCGCCCCGAGCGTCCCGGTACGGGAACGCACCCCCGACTGCGCCCTGCCGGCCGCCACCCGCGCCGGCAGCGTCGACCTCGGCGGCGAACGCTACGAGCCCTCCCCCGGCACCACCACCTCCGTCTGCTACCTCGCCGACGGCCTGCCGACCCTGCTCCACCTCCCCGACACCCACTCCGGCAGAGGCACGGGTACGGACACGGTCCTCCTCGGCTCGCCCGACATCCTCTACAACTCCCGCCTCGACCAACGGGGCAACGCCTCGCTGGCCCTGCAACTCCTCGGCTCCCAGCCCCATCTCGTCTGGTACCTCCCCTCCCTCTCCGATGCCTCGGCCACCGCCGACGCACCGGCCGACGACACCACGGGCAACTTCCTCGCCCTCATCCCCTCCGGCTGGCTGTGGGGCGCCCTCCAACTCGCCCTCGCAGCCCTGCTCGCCGCCCTCTGGCGCGGCCGCCGCCTCGGCCCCCTGGTCACCGAGCGCCTCCCCGTGGCCCTCCGCGCCTCGGAGGCCACCGAGGGCCGCGCCCGCCTCTACCGCAAGGCCAACGCCCGCGACCGCGCCGCCACCGTCCTGCGCACCGCGACCCGCTCCCGGATCGCGCCCCTGCTCGGCGTCCCCCTCCAGGACGCCCACTCCCCCGACCGTCTCCTCCCCGCACTCTCCGCCCGTCTCCCCGGGACCACCGCGGACCCCAGGAACCTCCTCTTCGGCCCGGCTCCCGCCGACGACGCCACCCTCATCCGCCTGGCGGACCAACTCGACGCCCTCGAAAGAGAGGTACGCACCTCATGAGCGCCCCGACCCCCGAGACCGCCACGGACTCGGACAGCGCCCGCGCCTCCCTGGAGGCCCTGCGCACCGAGATCGCGAAGGCCGTGGTCGGCCAGGACCCCGCCGTCACCGGTCTCGTCGTCGCCCTGCTCTGCCGGGGACACGTCCTCCTGGAAGGCGTCCCCGGAGTCGCCAAGACCCTCCTGGTCCGCTCGCTGGCGGCCGCACTCGAACTCGACACCAAGCGCGTCCAGTTCACCCCCGACCTGATGCCGAGTGACGTCACCGGCTCCCTGGTCTACGACGCCCGCACCGCCGAGTTCTCCTTCCAGCCCGGCCCGGTCTTCACCCATCTGCTGCTCGCCGACGAGATCAACCGCACGCCCCCGAAGACCCAGTCCTCCCTCCTGGAGGCGATGGAAGAGCGTCAGGTCACGGTCGACGGCACCCCGCGCCCCCTCCCGGAGCCGTTCCTGGTCGCCGCGACCCAGAACCCCGTCGAGTACGAGGGCACCTACCCGCTCCCCGAGGCCCAACTGGACCGGTTCCTCCTCAAGCTGACGGTCCCTCTGCCGTCACGCGCGGACGAGATCCACGTCCTCACCCGCCACGCCGAGGGATTCGACCCCCGCGACCTGAAGGCCGCCGGCGTCCGCCCCGTCGCGGGACCCGCCGAGCTCGAAGCGGCCAGGGCCGCCGTCGCCAAGGTCTCGGTCTCCGCCGAGATCGCCGGCTATGTCGTCGATATCTGTCGTGCCACGCGTGATTCCCCCTCACTCACGCTCGGGGTCTCTCCCCGAGGCGCCACCGCCCTGCTCTCCACCGCCCGCGCCTGGGCCTGGCTCACAGGCCGGGACTACGTCACCCCGGACGATGTGAAGGCCCTCGCGCTCCCCACTCTGCGTCATCGCATCCACCTGCGGCCCGAGGCCGAGATGGAGGGGGTCACCCCCGACTCCGTCATCAACTCGATCCTCGCCCACGTCCCCGTCCCCCGCTGAGAACGGCGCCCCATGGCCCTCACCGGACGAACCGCGCTGCTCGCGGCTCTCGGATCGCTCCCCGTGGGCATCCTCGCCCCCAGCTGGGCGGGGATGCTCGCGGTGAACGCGCCTCTCTCGCTCGCAATTCTGTGCGACTACGCGTTGGCGGCGCCAGTGAGAACGCTCCAATTCACCCGAAGTGGTGATACATCCGTTCGACTCGGTGACGGGGCCGAAGTCCAGCTCACCGTCACCAACCCGTCCCGCCGTCGGCTCCGGGCCCAGCTCCGCGACGCCTGGCCGCCCAGCAGCTGGCTCCCCGGCACCGAGCAGGCCGCCTCACGCCGCCGCCTGACCGTCCCCGCCGGCGAGCGCCGCCGCCTCACCACAAGCCTGCGGCCGACGCGCCGCGGCGACCGCCGCGCCGAACGGATCACGGTCCGTTCCTTCGGACCTCTCGGCCTCGCGGCCCGCCAGGGCCACCACGAGGTCCCCTGGACCGTCCGCGTCCTGCCGCCCTTCACCAGCCGCAAGCACCTGCCGTCGCGTCTGGCCCGGCTCCGCGAGCTCGACGGCCGCACCAGCGTGCTCACCCGCGGCGAGGGCACGGAGTTCGACAGCCTCCGCGAGTACGTCCCCGGAGACGACACCCGCTCGATCGACTGGCGGGCCACGGCCCGCCAGACCGCCGTCGCGGTCCGCACCTGGCGCCCGGAGCGCGACCGGCACATCCTGATCGTCCTCGACACCGGCCGCACCTCGGCGGGCCGCGTCGGCGACGTACCCCGTCTGGACGCCTCGATGGACGCGGCCCTCCTCCTCACCGCACTCGCTTCCCGCGCCGGTGACCGCGTGGACCTGCTGGCCTACGACCGCCGCCTGCGCGCCCAGGTCCAGGGCCGTTCCGCCGGCGACGTCCTGCCGGCCGTGGTCAACGCCCTCGCCCCGCTGGAGCCCGAGCTGGTGGAGACGGACGCGCGCGGCCTCGCCGCGACGGCTCTGGCACGCGCGCCGCGCCGCTCGCTGATCGTCCTCCTCACCAGCCTCGACGCGGCCCCGATCGAGGAGGGCCTCCTCCCGGTCCTCCCGCAACTCGCCCAGCGCCACACCGTCCTGGTGGCCTCCGTGGCCGATCCGCACGTCACGCACATGTCCAAGGCCCGCGGCACCATCGAGGCGGTCTACGAGGCAGCGGCGGCAACGCAGACACAGTCCCAGCGCGCCCGCACCGCGGACCAACTGCAGCACCACGGCGTCACAGTCGTCGACGCCACCCCCGACACCCTCGCCCCGGCCCTGGCAGACGCCTACCTGGCCCTGAAAGCGGCCGGCCGCCTCTGAGCCCGAACGACAGACACCCCCTCCGAAAGGGGATCCGTACCGTAAACGCAGAAAAGCCCCGCACCATGAGGTGCGGGGCTTTCCCACAATGATTGTTCGGCGGCGTCCTACTCTCCCACAGGGTCCCCCCTGCAGTACCATCGGCGCTGAAAGGCTTAGCTTC
>NZ_JBEOVH010000032.1:0-110337 GCF_040295385.1 Streptomyces sp. NPDC002825 | reverse complement strand
GGACACGGTTCTCTTGGTCGAAAACCCATCTACCAGGGGCTTCGCCACGCTGTCAGCCCAACTGCCGGACCAGATAATCAGGTTGGAAAGGGCTCAGTGCCTCCACCGAGGCGGAGAAGTCCATCACACCGCCGCCGTCCGCCCCGCAGGTGGAGTAGGCGAGCGCGTATATCGAGGCGGTGGAGACACAGCTCCGCATGGGTTGCGTGCCCGCCTCCAGCCGTTCCAGGACCGGCCCCTTATGTCAGAGGTGGCTCGTACGCTCACACAGTGAACCCTGACACGACGATGCGAGTCATTGCGATCCACGCGGAGTCGAGCCGTTGGGGCGGCCCTGAAGCTGACAGGGAACCGTATGAGCCTTGGGGGACCGTTCGGAGAGAGCCTGAGCGACCTGCTGCTGATTCGAAGTGGGGCATGTGCCGGGCCGGGTACGGCTCTCCCGGGCACACGCCCGGGAGAGCCACGTTGGCCCCGTCGATCAGGTAGAAGCAGGTAGGACCGCGTGGTCGATGTGGTGTGCACGACGTCGACGCCGCACCTGCCGCGCCACGCGGCGCTCACCTGGCTGTCTACTCCTCAATGCGGACTGTGCGGAGGACGCTTGCTCAGGGGGTGATGGCGACGCCGAGGGTGGTCGCGCGCCGTACTCCGGCCTCACTCATCAGTTCCGACAAAGCACTGTTGAAATTGTTCATTGCATCGGCTTCGGATCCGTCGGCTGCCAGCCCGGCGACGATCTCGTTCGGATAGAGCTGACGGGCCACCACCTTGCAGTTGTTCAGGCTGCGATGTGTCAGGCGATCGAGAACGTCGGCGGCACCGGACTCGACCTCAAACAAGACGTAGGCACGTACAAGCACCGGGAACCACCTCATGCGGTTTGAGCAGTGACCTCTCGGTTCCTACAGGTCGTTCGTCGCACCGGGTGCGGCATCGTCGACCACGGTCCCTTCCGGAGTCCGGCTCAGGACCGAGGCCGGCCGCCGCGGGGATGGATGTCAGTCCACCCTGTATGTGACATAGAACGCGGACCCCTGCGCCTCGTTCTTGGCGAGCTTTGTGACACTCCCTTGCCCCTGATCCGATTCATCGATCTGGATCGATCCCAGGTGCTCGTGACCAGAGAGATCTTCATCCCACAGAGAGACGTTCTGGGGGAACTCGACATCGATCTGCCAGTTCACGGGCTGGGAAGCTCCGGTCTGCACCTGAACCGTCTCCCTGTCCGGCGGCCAGAAGGAGTAGTCCAAGCCGCTGTAGGGAGTTTTCGTGAAGTAGAGGTCGTCCGGGTACTCGCCCGCGGTGTCGATCGCTGCAGCGACAGCGGGGAGTGATTTGATCGACTCATCGAGCTGGAAAACGTCCGGGACGATCGAGGCGGCCAGATTTGCCAGCGCCGTCAGAACGTCAAGGTCTGTTCCACTTGATGGCCGCACACAGAATACGTTCTCGATCGTTGCCTTGGCCATGACCATGCACCTCCGCTCCTCATTGACATGGCCGAAATAGGGTTTCGTCTCTTGATAGCCGACATGGATTGACCGGCGCATGAGACTGGGTGATTTGCCGTGCGTCATGCTTCTCGCCGGCTCGATCACTATTCTTCGGGAGGGAACTCTCCGCTGCCGTTGGCGCGTATCGTACCTCGGTATATTACCGTCGCACCTCCGCCGACGGGGTTGTAATCGACAGTTATCGTGAAGGGTATTTCGTAGGCTTCAAGGTTGAAGTCGTAGAGTTCCGGGTGGTGGAATTGGATCTTGATGTCCAAGTCCACGGTCGGGTCGAGACTCAGCTTCTTCGGTATGATTTCGACCCCGAATATGTACTGTTCCGCTGCCGAGTATTTCCAGCTCATGATGAACTGGATCTCTGCCGCGACCGCCCCGAGGAACGTTTCCCGGTAGAAGACCTGCCTGAGCTCTGCCCTCTTCCAAGGTCCGTAGGTGTCGACGACCGTATCCTCGGATCCTCTGGGAATCGCATAGGCCATACCGAGGCTGTTTGACGAGACACTCAGTGCTGTACTTCCCTTGAATATCTCATGGGTTGCTTCGAGAATGTCGGCCAAGTCGCCCATAATTGACTCCTGTCGCCTGGCTCAACCGGTTCGTCCGGCGCCTGGCTTATTTTCAGACCGCTCCGCCACCACTTGCCGGAACAGGCACCCCCTCAATTGAACTTTTGCCTACATCGGTGCTTGACCGGCGGGGCGTCGGTCAGCCGTGGAGGAACTGATATCCAATCCACACTTGGATTTGTGTCAGCCCGTTCAGATTCAGTCCTGTGTCGAACTGGTGCTGCGGGATTGTCACCTGCCAGTTTCCGCCTACGCCTCGCCCCCAGAATGCCAGGGATTTGGGTGCGTCGAGGGGTGGGTCATCACCGAATCCTTCATCAGGCAGCAGCGGCGTCGTCTTGGCTCCACGAGTGCTGACCTTGGGCAACAGCCATTGGGTCGTCACACTGTTGTCGGCGCGGCGCTGTTGATGCTTCCCGTCGTGACGAACCTGGCATGAGATCTCACCTTCGGGGTGAGTCGCTCCGATGAGGGCCAGCCGGATACTCTTGATCTTTGCGTCGAAGCGGTCGGCTGGCACGTCGGCAACTGGATCGACCGTAAAGGTGAACCGGTGCAGTGATTTCAGGTCCGCCACCTGCGGATCGGAGGGCTTGAACGATCGTCTGATCCAGTCCTGATCGAGCGGCTGGTCGAAGTACTCGATGTAGTCGGCCTGCATGTCGACCAGGTCCAGTATGTGCCCCCATGACGAGGTGAGCTCAGTTGAGAGCTTGATTTCGTCGATCTCCTGCTCGTAGTAATCCGTCCAGATGTCGGGGTGCAGCCGGCCGGCATCAAGGGGGAAGTGAGCGTCCTCGCTCTTCAGCGTGTAGATTTCGACCGATCGCTTTGCCCGAAACGCGAGGCCCAGCAGTGCATCGGCCTTCGATTGAGCGGTGGAGACCGCCAACAGTCCGGCTTGCTTGATCGCCTCTGCATCGAGTTTTTGTCTGTGCTGCAGTGCGTCTGCTTGTGCGGCAACGGCTTCCGCGCGGGCCAATCGAGCGGTTCCTGCGTCGACGCGTTGGCGGGCGAGCACTGCACGGTTGCGAGCGAGGAGCAGTTCGTGAGTCAGTTCGGTGCCACGCTTGATCAGAGCCACATGCGGTGAGTTCTGGGCTGTTGTGACCTGAGCGAGTCGCTGTGCGACCGTGGTGAAATTGACGACGGTGCGGGCGTTGCTGATGGCTGTGGAGGCGTCCTGGCCAACAGTGTTGTAGACCTCCCTGATCTTCGCCAGATCGGCGTCCTCGCCGCGTAGGAGAGCTTGGGCGATCGGTTCTGCGTTGTCGAAGACGGTGTCGGCAAGCGTCATGAGGCTCGGTGCCATAGCGACCAGGCTTGCTCCGCCGGTAGGTATAGCGGCCGCCACGCCCAGGACTGCGCCGCCCACCTCGGCGACCGTCGCAACGATGTCGCCGAAGGAAATGCTGGGTGGGTCGTGGTGTTGCTGGGCCTCGACGATCGCCCGGTTGATGGCGGTGGTCGCTTGGTCCAGCTGGGCTTGTGCGTAGGCGACATCGCTGTCGGCCTGTGTCTGCTCTGTCTTGGCGATGCCCAGGGAGCGGTCGGCGTCCTCACGCGCGGCGACCGCCTGCTGTGCCAGCTGGCCGGCGATATCGGCCAGATTGGCGATCGTCTTCGTCCACAGGATCTTTTCGACGCCGAGTGAGAGAAAATCGAGAACTGGCGTCAGGAAACGCGTGAATGCCTCGATGTATTTGTCGAAGTTGGGCACCACGTCCATGTCGGGCGGCAGCCCCAGCGCGTTGGCGCCTCCCCCCACCCATGCGGCGCCGGGTGTGGGAGCATAGCCGACGAGCTGGCGGTGTAGGCGGATCGCGTCGGCGTTGTTGGGTTGGAGTTCCAGCGCTCGCTCGAACTCGATCGCCGCAAGTGCTCCGTACTTGACAAGGTTCGGTACACCCGGGTTGTACAGATGGTAATAGTACTCGCCTGTGACGATGCGGTAGGGGGCCCAGTAGTTCGTGTAGACGGGGCCGGTGCTGTTGAGCAGGGGTTGAAGACCGGCGACGTAGGCGCTTTCGTCGAGGTTGGTGAAGTTGATCTGGCCATCGGCGCCCTCGGGGCCATACTCTCCGGGTTCCCCTTCCATTGATCCTTCGCTGTATGGGCCTTGCGCGGCTGGCCCGCCAGGGCCACCTGGTCCGCCCCAACCGCCGGCGGCCGAGAGATCCGGTGGCGTCTCGTCTTCAATGCTGGTGAAGGTGATTGACCCGCCCTTGCCGCCTGGACCACCTGGGCCACCCGGCGTGCCATTGGTGGGATCGGCGCCGGGGATGTCCACCTCGTCGTGCCATACCTCGTGGGTGGTCCCGTCCGGGTCCGTGACGGTCTCGTAGTAGCCGTCACTGTGGTAGTTGGCTGTTCCAGGTGAGCCGGCTGTCCCGGCTGTCCCGGCGGTCCCGCCTCCGCCAGAAGCGTTTACCCGGGCGTTGATCGACCGCCGGCACATCACCGTGACGGTGCCGCCGAGGCCGCCTCTGTCCGTAGCGCTGGCGTCGATCACTCCATTCGTTCCGTCGTAGACGTCGGCGACGATAAAGACTCGGTTTCCGGTTACCCGCAGATTACACCCGGGCGCATGCTGCACTACGCGGCCGATTAGGAAGACTGGTCCGATGCTGGGTCGCGTACAGAATTCGTTCAGATGCTCCGTGATGGTTACAGTGTCGCGTATATAGGGATAGTAGTCGGGCAGCATACGGAACACTCCTCACCAGTAGGTTCGTTGGAGATGGATTCGGAGTTAGCCCTCTGGGTGGGTGAGGCGGTCCAAGCTTGCGAGGCTGGAGCGGCAACGGCTTGCGAGATGGCAAGACATGCGAGGGCCGCGGGGAGCATTTTTTCCCCCGCCTAAGACGCTGGTTGCCATGCTTGAGGCAGCAACGGATCACGCTCTGCTCGTGAGCCAAGCGTGCGTTGCATGATGTCGCCCGGCTTGACGAGCGCAAGCGCCCCAACTCAGCCCGAAAGGGCTGAAGTTCGATGGGCGGCCGTTGCCGTCGAAAACAACCACCCGGCTCACAATTTTACTGTCGCCCATCAACCACATCTGGGTCCCGTTCGAAGCACCGGCGTCCCAGAGGATTTCCGACTTACCGTTCCCTCAGATTTTACGGACGCCAATGATCTGCCACGGGAGACCGCCGAAAAAACAGTCACCCGCTCTCAACAACCGCGACGCTACTGGCCCGGTAGCTGTGGGCATCCTCCAGATTCTGGTGTCATGCAGCGCGCTGATAAGAAGTCAGTAGGCTTCCTGTGGGTGCTGCAATACAGTTCCCCGGCCAGTCCATGCGCGTCTCTACTTGCCGCTTACCCTGTTGCACTTCCAGTGTGTGCCTCCGCGACCGAGCCTTCCACTTGGGCCTCTGCTGAGCACCCTCTGTAGCTGTTGAAGGGGGATCCAAGTGATGCTGAGGCGCCCGCTGCCACCTGATGTGGGCTGTAACACCGGCCCAGGCAGGGGCCGTTCTCTTCCCCGAGGAGACCTGCACCTACTCGATGGCAACGCCTTCACGAAAGGGCACCTCACGCTGTGAAGCCGTCAAGCGAAGGCCTGCCGCTCACGAGAAGCGACCGCCCGCGGCCATGACTCAGGACTGGGAACGGCTGCAGCAGCACCCCCGGCTGGCGATCCTCCGCTGGGGTCCTCAACAACGACTCCCTGCCCCTGTGGGAACGGGTCGCCGCCGCCTCTCCGGCACCACCGGGCGTCGGTCTCCCGGAACTGCGGACGGGGAACTGGCTGGCGTGTACGGCATCAGAGCCGGGATCACCGTCGAGCTGTCGAGGATCTGCGGACCTTTGCCGCCGGGCAGGGACACAGCGAGCGGAATGCCCTGCCCGTCGACGAGGGCGTGGTGGCTGCGCGGCCGTCCTGGGTCGACCGGGTCGGATTCTCTTTTGGAGCCCGCCGAGCGGCCCTGACACGACTGGAGTCGGTCACCGCCCGCCACCCCAAGGGCCGTCCTTCCACTGGATCCCCACCGACCGCATCTCGTGAGCGGCTCGGGCGGCACCTAGCAGTCCGCTGGTCCGTGATGGGCATGATGGCCGAAGCCAAGTCCGAGGTGTCTCCGGAGGATGACCGTGGCGTTCGAGACCGTCGTCGGCAAACGGGGCGCGTGGTCCTATTCGCCGGCTGTAGGCGTCGGACCGCTCAGGTTCGGAATGACCGTCAGCGACGTCGTCGAGGCGGCTGCGAGCCTCGGCCGGACGAAGGTCAGCGGCTGTGCACGGGAGCACGCGATCTTCTCACCGACCTGGAAGGTCGAAGTCCACGGTAGCCCGCCTGCCGTCACCGCCTATGTGAGCCAGGCCGTCGGGCTGTTCTGCGTCGCTGTCGACGCCGTGCGTGGTCCCCAGGTCGCGTATGACGGACTCCTGTTGGTCGGGAGAGACCTGTCAGCGCTGGAGAGCGACGCCATCGCGTACGCCGAGGCCGCGGGCGGGCACCTTCGCTACACGCCCGAGGGTTACGCGGGACCAGATGATCCCGGCGTCATCATGCGCTGCCAACAAGTCGGGCAGTTTGTCCGCTCGCGTCCGTTGTTCATGGTGACGCGCGACGGCGCGCATACCGAATGGGACTCGATGCCCTCCGAGGAGCACCGCCTCAACGGCCAGGCCACGGCCTGACGTGCTGTTACCCAAGTCAAGGGGCGGAGAAGGCACACCCGAAACACGCGAGCTGACCAGTCGAGCGTCTCGTTTCCGAGCCCGCGTACATGCACGCCGCGGCCGCAGGAAATGACATCCGAGGGGGACGTTCCGGCGGCCGCGGGCGTGCGTCAGGGGCGGCCGTCGGCCGTCGGGAGGCCCACTCCGCCCAGGACCGTGAGGTCCGTCCGGTGGGGTGGGGACGACAGCAGCGCGAGGACGTCCGCCGGATCGGGACCGCCTGCGCGCGACGAAGCGGCGAGGGCGGCCTGTGCACTGGCCTCGTCCTGCCAGACCTCGGTGACGTGCACCGTGTCCGGGTCTCCTGCGTCCTGGCTGATCAGGTAGATCTCGCAGCCGGGGAAGCCGCGCAGCCCCTCCGCGACCCTCAGCAGGACGGCAGCGAGTTCACCGCCTCCGCCCGGGTGCGCGGTCACGGTCATCAGTCTGCCGATCACGGTCAGACCAGGGTGGTGATGCAGAAGGGGTGGCCTGCGGGGTCCAGCAGGACCCACCAGCGGTCGGGCTGTGGCTGGGTCGGGGGCTCGACAGCACCCAGGGCCAGCAGGTGGGCACGCGCGGCCTCCAGGTCGTCGACGCCCAGTTCGATGTGTGCCTGCTTTTCCTGGGACGGATCCGGCCAGGTGGGGCGCCTGTAGTCGGTCAGCCGGTTGAACCCCAGTCCGGCCGAGCCCTCCTGGCCGAGCAGGACGAAGTCGTCGCTGGAGTAGGCCACGGGCAGGCCGAGGGCCTCTCCGTAGAAGCGGGCCATTTCGGCGGGGTCCGGGCAGTCGAACGTGACGGCCGAGTAGCGGATCGCGGGTGCGGACGTGTTTCCGGTGCTCATGGGGAGGACGCTATGCCGGGACCAGGACAGATTCGGTCCTGGTCATGCGGGACACTTCACGATGTGATCAGTACATCCGCCCGTCTGCTCCGACTGGTCTCCCTGCTGTCCGCTCGGCCGTCGTGGACGTGCGGCGAGCTGGCCGACCACATGGCGGTCACCGAACGCACGGTGCGGCGGGACGTCGCGAGGCTCCGGGAGCTCGGTTACGGAGTCGAGTCCGATCCCGGGCCATGGGGCGGTTACCGCCTCCGCGCCGGAGCCCGGGTGCCGCCCCTGATCCTCGATGACGAGGAGGCACTCGCCGTGGCCGTCGGACTGCGCGAGGCGGCGCTCAGCGGCGTTCTCGGCGGCGACCAGGCCGCGCTGTCCGCGCTGCTGAAACTGCGCCAGGTCCTGCCCGGCAGAATCGCGGACCGGTTGGGCGAGATGGACGCCGCCTTCGTTCACACCGCGAGGCTCGACGCGCCGCAGATCGCGCCCGGCATGCTGCTGGAACTGGCCAGCGCGTGTCGCCGGGCGGAGCGTTGCCGCCTGACCTACCGAGACCGGGAGGGGAAGGCCACGGTCCGGGATGTCGACCCGTACCGTCTGGTGCACACGGGACGCCGCTGGTACTTCGTCGCCCGAGACGTCACACGGGACGAGTGGCGCACCTTCCGGGCCGACAGGGTTGGCCGGATACAGCCGGCAGGGCGTCCGGTGGAGCTCATCGATCCACCCGACCCGGCTCTGCTCGTCTCCCGCTCCATCGCGACCGGCGCCTACCCGCTCTACGTGACGATCCGCCTCCCGCTGCCCATCGACCAGGCGCTGCGGCTGATCCCGCCGACGGTCGGCAGCCATCGCCCGGAGGGGAGTGACGCCACCGTCGTCGACATCGGCGGTCCCGACGCGGACGGGCTCGCCAAGTACCTCCTCAGCCTGGCCACACCCCTGCGGGTCCTGTCACCGGACGACGTACGAGAAGCTCTGCTGCGCCGCACCCGGGAGCTGCTCGAGGACAACGTGACCGATCAGCCCCGGTAGAGAGACCCTGCGCGGGGGCACGAACACACTGTCTGGTCGCCGAGGCAGTCACGGACCCGTTGTCCGGCAACGTACGACGAACGGCCTTCTGGTCGTGCCTTCAGCCCCGGGGGCCGCCGGCATCCGTCATCGGACCGACGCCCTGGTCGCCGATCGGCGTCCACTCGTGCTCCAGGATCGAGTACGAGATCGAATCCCGCCACGCACCGCGTACGAAGACGTGGTCGCGGATCCGGCCGTCCTCGGTCATCCCGGCCCGCAGAAGGGCCCGGGCGGACGCCTCGTTGAGGGGTGAGCGCGCCGCCCAGATGCGGTGCAGGCCGAGCGTCCGGAAGCCGAGCGCGCACAGCAGATGGACGGTCTCCGTCCCCAACCCCTTGCCCCACTCGTCCGGGTGCAGGGCGAATCCGATGGTGGCCGCCTGCTGCGGTTCGGTGGCCAGGCGCGCGTAGCCGATCAGACGACGCTCGCCGCGCCGGGTGACGGCGAGGCAGTACTCGGTCCTGGGGATGTCCGTGGCGGAGGCGATGGACCGGTCGACGATCGCTTGGACCTGCTCGGGGGTACGGGGTTCGAAGCTGAGGTGCCGGGTGGCCTCGGCATCGCCGTAAATGGCCAGGAGGGCGTCGGTGTCCCCGGGTTCGACTTCGCGCA
The DNA here is from genome assembly GCF_040295385.1 of Streptomyces sp. NPDC002825. Lineage (NCBI taxonomy): Bacteria > Bacillati > Actinomycetota > Actinomycetes > Kitasatosporales > Streptomycetaceae > Streptomyces > Streptomyces sp. NPDC002825. Next base: position 101,056 of record NZ_JBEOVH010000032.1, on the reverse strand, counting down.
GGGCCAGGCGCGGACCGACCAGGTGGTGGAGGGCGGTCGTGTGCGTCGCGGCCTCTGTCCGAGGCTGGATGGGATCCCTCCGGTGCTGCGCCGCTTCCGGCTCGTGCGGCCCCCGGCCTCCGTTGACGTCCCGCTCCCCCGGCGGGAGGGCAGCACCGTACGATCCCGCCGACGCCTTGCCGCCCAGCAGTTCGAGGGCCTCTTCCCATGGGAAGGGCTCCGCTCCCCCACCTGCCTTGGGGCGGCGTGGTTCGTACGAGCCGACCAGGACGCCCATCTCCCTCAGCCGGTCCAGACTCCGGCCGTACGCGGGGTGCGCGGCCATGGCAGTGTTCACGCACGGCAGTACCGCGGTCGGGATGCCCATCCCGTACGCCTCGCAGAGAATGCCCAGGGCGAGGGTGTCGGCGATTCCGGCGGCCCACTTGTTGATGGTGTTGAACGTGGCCGGCGCGACGGCGATGGCGTCGGCGGGCGGCAGTGGGCGCGGGTCACCGGGGCTGCGCCAGGCCGAGCGGATCGGGTAGCCGGTCTGGGCCTCGACCGCGTCGGTGTCGAGGAAGCCGAGTCCCCGTGGTGTCGCGACGACACCCACATCCCAGCCCTGTTGCTGGGCGGCGGTGATCAGCTTGTGGGCGTCAGCCGCGATGCCGGCGGCGCAGACGACGACGTACAGGAAAGGGGTCTTCGTCCGGTCGCTCATTTACTGCCTCCTCGTCCGATGGGCGGGCTCGCCGCTTCTTCGGCGCAGCCCTACGCGAGCTTGCCGCCTGCACCTCCGTGCCGGTAGTCGTGCCTGGCTCCGGGCGGTCGCCTCCACGCGGGCCGTGGCAGGGGTCGGCCGGCGACTGCTCCGGTGTCCCCTGACGCGAGCTGCGACGAGTCGGGGTTCGGCCCCGGGCGCAGCGGGCCGCCTGCAACACGCTCGTCTGAGGCAAGGATCGTGACCCTGACGGCGAGGTGACGTCGATGGGGCGTGTTCGGCAGAGGCGCTTCAGCAGAGCGGGTGGGATTGTTGGCGCTGATCAGGCGGGGAGAAGCTCAGCCCGTTCTCGTCGAGAGCGTTGAAGACGGTCACCCGGCCCGTCTCGAAGACGAAACTGACGTCGACGTTTCCCTGTGCCAGGTCCGCACCCGTCCACTCCAGCAGCTCGACAGCTTGGAGTGGCATCCCTCGCAGATCCTGCAGCTCGGGAAGAGGATCGGCACGCCACTGCAGGTCGAAGCCGGGCCAGCGGACAGGAGCGCCGGGGTCGACCGTGTTCCAAGTCAGGGAGAGATCGTCGAACTTCTGATGATTGATCTCGACCCGCTCGCCCTCGAAGTCGAGCACAACAGGGCAGTCGCTGAACCACTCGTCGTCCTGACGGTCCCAGACCACCCAGACACTCGTCAGAGTCCGGCCGGCGAGACCGCGGAGGTGGTGCGCATGCTTCCGCACGACGTCATCGCGATGGTTCAGCCACGAGGGTTCATAGCCGACGATCCCAAAATCGAACACCGCTTCATCTTGGCACGGCTGACGCACTGGGGGCGCTGACCGTGCCACGCCCGCCTGCAGTACCGCGCCGATCTGCCCGACTGGCACCATCCTGCGGGTTCGCCACGACCCACGTCAGTTCACCTCGGTGGGTCCTCGCCCGTGAGCCCGTCGACGGATTCACGGATGAGATCGGCGTGACCGGCGTGCCGGGCGTACTCCTCGACGAGGTCCAGCAGGATACGGCGGAGGTTGGGACGTTCGCCGCTACGGGTGGTGAAGGCGCCGAGTTGGTCCAGCCCGACTGTCCTCCACGTGCGCCAGGTGCTTGAGGAGGCCGTCCAGGGTGATGGTGGACGTGCCGAGTGTGACGCGAAAGCCGGAAGCGTCCAGGCCGGAGGACTTCCAGACGAGGGTGGCCCGCTGACGTTCGAGGGTGCCGATGATCATCGCGGCCTCGGTGCCGGCGAGGGGAGGTTCCGGCCACGCTTCGGTTCTGCTCTCCGTCATGGCTGCATACCCTGGCGAACGGCCTGACAGCGCAACCGACGGCTGCACCGCATTGAACCCCTCACTCGGACTCACGAGTTCCGCCGGGCATGCCGTAGGCGGAACCGGTGGTATCGGTCGGCAGGGCCTGCTGATAAAGCGCCACCAGCACACCGTGCAGGGGCTGGTCCTCAGCGTCCTCCTCGGCCTCGTCCACCAGTTTGGTGAGGGCCTCGCCGAGTTCTCTCGCCTTCGCCGGGGTGACGCGCAGGTGGCGCAGGGTCAGGTGGGTCTCGGCGGGCGAGCGGTCCAGCTCCTCGGCGAACGCGGCGAGCATCGCGGCGGTGCCTGCCGCCTGGGGTTCGGCGACGACCATGTGGCGGGCCGTGCGCTGGTAGTACTGCTCGGTGCCGCCGCGGACCTGGCGGGTCTCGGCGATGTGGACGAGGCCGGCTTCGCGGAGCACTTTGAGGTGGTGGGCCACGTTGCCCTTCTTCGCGTCGAGCTGGGCCGCGAGCTGGCCGGCGGTGGCGGGCCGGTGGCCCAGGGCGAAGAGCAACCGCTGGCGCAGGGGATGAGAGAGCGCCGCGAACTGCTCGGGCGCAGCGATCTCCAGGACGTCCTCGGGAGGCGTCGGACAGGGAGGCTGAGACGGGGGCTGATCAGGCATCCCAAAAGTGTCTAAACTCTTTGACGCTTTGGCAAGGGCGGTGGTCTACTCCGTGCCATGACTACTCCAACGAAGCTTCTGGCGGCCCCGGTTGTCGACGAGACGGCCCGGCTGCTGACCGAACACTACGTCTTCCCCGAGATAGCCGAGCAGCTCGCCGACCTGCTGCGACGGCGCCTCGACGAGGGCGCCTACGACGTCGACGACGCCGAGGGGCTGGCCCGGTTGGTCACGGCGGACCTGCAGTCCGTCAACGGCGACCGACACCTGAGACTGAAGCACCACGACGCCCCGGTGTCCCCGAAGCGGGGGGCGGCCACCCTGGACGCCATGCGCCGGGACTTCGACGCGTCGCTGGGCGGTGCACCCCGGGTGCAGCTGCTCGACGGAGGCGTCGCCGTGGTGGAGCTGGCGCCGATGCTGTTTCCGCTGGAATGGGCGGCCGAACCGCTGAGCGCCGCGCTCACCCTGGCCTCCAGCGCCCGGGCGCTGATCGTGGACCTGCGCACCAACCGGGGCGGCGACCCGGACACGGTCGCCTTCGTCTGCAGCTACCTCCTCGACGAGCGCACCCACCTCAACAGCATGTACTGGCGCGACGGCGAGCGCAGCGAGCAGTCCTGGAGCCTGCCGTACGTTCCCGGCGCGCGCTTCGGCGGCAGCAAGCCGTTGTACGTGCTGTGCAGCGACAGCACCTTCTCCGCCGCCGAGGAGCTGGCGTACGACCTCCAGCAGCTCGGCCGCGCCATAGTCGTCGGCGAGCCGACTCTGGGCGGCGCGCACCCGTGCAACGGCTGGACCGTGCACCCGCATCTTGAAGCCACCATCCCGGTCGGCCGCGCCATCAACCCCGTCTCCGGCGCCAACTGGGAGGGCACCGGTGTGCAGCCGGACATCCCCTGCGCGGCCGCCGACTCCCTCGACCGCGCCCACGCGCTGGCCCTCGCCCGACTGACGGGCTGACCCTGGCACCCTGTTGGTTCACGAGGGGCGCCAACTGGGCGAATGCGAGCGGAACATGAAAGGGCTGGGGCCGCCCGCGCCACCGGCAGGCGTTGGGCCCCCGGCGCGTGGCGACCCCGGGCGTCCGGTGCGCGCCCGTGAGCAAGTCGTCGCTGCGCCGTCACGGGCCTGACACCGTTCTTGACGCGATCGTCGTCTCACGCCTTCCAAAAAATATGTAGACCGGTCTATTCTTTCCTCATGGTTGGAACCAAGGGAGCCGAGACCAGCTTGCGGCTGGCGGAGTCGATGCTGGAGTTGATCCAGCGGCACGGATACAGCGGTACGGGGCTCAACGCGGTGGTGGAGCATGCGGGGGCGCCGAAGGGGTCGCTCTACTTCCACTACCCCGAGGGCAAGGAGGCACTGGGGCAGAGGGCCATCGAGCTTGCAGCCGCGCAATTCGGCTCCCTCGTGGCCGACTCGGCGACGGGGCCCGCCACGGCGGGTGACGTGCTGCGCCGTGTGATCGACGAACTGGCCGGGATGCTCGATGCCGGCGACTTCCAGCTGGGATGCCCGGTCTCGGTGGTGACCCTGGAGATGGGTGCACAGAGCGAACGGCTGCGCGACGCCTGTGCCGAAGCCTTCGAGTCGTGGGTCGCGCCGGTCGGTGAACTGCTCGTCGCGCACGGCCGGCCTCGTACCGTCGCCCGTACTCTGGCGACTGCCGCGGTCAGCATGGTGGAGGGGGCGGTCATCATGTCGCGTGCCCAGCAGTCCACCGAGCCGTTGCACTGCGCCGCCGCGGCGATCGCCGTACTGCTGGCAGAGGGTACGGAGGCCTCGGCATGAGCCCGGAGGATCGGCACGCCCTGGTGCTGGGCGCGAGCGGTTTCATCGGGCGCCACGTGGTGCTCGCGCTCGGCCGAGCCGGCGTTCGCGTGAGTGCGGCCACCCGGAGCCACGAGTCCTACGAGCAGCTGGCCCGCTGGCTTGCCGGGCGCGGGCTCGGCCACGCCCCGGCCGAGCTGCGGGTCGACTTCGCGACGGCCTCGCTGATCGACGGCGAGTGCGACGACATCACCGAGGTCTACAACTGCGCCGGTGCCTACCGGTTCGGAATGACGGCGGACGAGGCACGTCACGCCAACGTCGACAGCGTGCGCGCGGTCGTCGAGTTCGCCTCGCGGCTGCCGAAGCTGGGCCGCCTGGTCCAGGTCTCCGGGTACCGCGTGGGCGGGCAGGACCCCGCCCCCTGGAGCGATGAGCACCGACGTGAGACCTACCGGGCGCTGGGCGCGTACGAGGCGAGCAGGGTCGAGGCGGACGCCGTTTTCCAGGAGCTGGCAGGACAGTCGGGCGTTCCGTGGTCCATCGTGAACCCGGCCAGCGTCATCGGGGACGGCGCCACCGGGGAATCCGACCAGTACCTCGGGCTCGCCTCCACCATGAAGGACCTCTGGCAGGGCTCGCTCCCCGCGCTCCCGGGCAACAAGAAGACGTTCGTCCCCGTGGTCGCGGCCGACTACCTCGCCCGGTTCATGACCCTGCTGCCGACGGACGCGGCCACCGAACGCACCGCGTACTGGCTGCTGGACGACGACACGCCCGCGCTGCCCGACCTGCTCACGCTCGTGGCCGAGCACTACGGCCTCAGGGCACCCCGGGCACGGATTCCCGTGCCCTTGCTCAAGCGCCTCCCCCGTCGGCTCACCCAGACCGACCCGGAGACCCTGACGTTCCTGTCGACCGACCGCTATCCGACCGCTTCGGCCCGGGCCTTGGCCGCCCGTCACGGGCTGACCATGCCGGACACCGCCACGACGATCCATCGCTGGGCCGACCACATGGCAGCCCGTCGCTTCGGTGATGCCCCAGCACCTGACAGGCGGTTCACCACGACGGGCGGAATCCGGACCTTCGAACTGGGCGAGGAGGGCGCACCTTTGGTCGTGCTGCCCGGTCTGCCGGTCAATGCCGACACCTGGGCGCCGGTCGTCGCGGCGGTCGGGAAGGCCCGCGCCGTCGACCTCCCCGGCCTCGGCATGAGCAAGGGACGACGCGACGACTGGGCGTCCTGGTCGACCGCACTGGTGACCGAGAGCGGAGCCCGTCACCTGGTGGGCCACTCCATCGGCGCCGCAGCCGCGCTCGAGGCCGCGGCCGCCCACCCCGACGCGGTGGATCGGCTCACTCTCGTATCACCGTTCTTCCTGCAGGCTCCCCCGCCCCGCACGGCCAGGTGGACGCCTCTGACCCACCGGCTCCTGAAGCGGATCACTCCCACTGCTCTGGCCAAGCGGCTGACCGACAGCGCGGACCACGCCACCGCGCTCCACACGGCCGTCGCGGATCTACGGCGCGACACCGTGGCGGCCACCACCGCGCGACTCCTGGCCGCCACCGCGAACTCGCAGTGGCGGGCAGAACTTCGGGCCAAGCTGCAGCACCACCCGGGGCACGTCCACATCGTCGTCGGCTCCGACGATCCCCTCACCGCTGACGGGCGGTCCCTGCTGGACGCTCTTCCGCACGCCACGGTGACGGTGATCGACGGCGCGGGACACCACCCGCAGCTCAGCCACCCGCAAGACGTCGCTCGCGCCATCGAGAGCTGACCGCGTCCCCACGGCCCCGGAAAACGGGAAGCGTCACGGCGGTACACGAAGGTCCGCGACGACCCGAGCCGCAAGGCACAGCACGGCATGCCCGTCCTGATCCCGCCCCGCCGCTGGCGGGGCGGGGTGGCAGGTGCGTCCTGTGGTGATCAGGGGTCGAGCGAGGTCACGTGGCCGGTGGTGAAGTGAAGACTCGTTCCAGGAGGGTGTACAGGGTGTCCCGGTCCTGGCTGTCGAGTCTGTCCAGGCCCTCCTGTGTCGTGCGCATCTTCGCGCGGATCGCGTCCGTGACGCGCTCGCCCTCGGGCGTGAGGGTGACGTACTTGACGCGCCGGTCGGCGGCGCCGGGCTCCCGGCGTACCAGGCCGCGCTTCTCCAGCCGGTCGATGATCCCGGTCATGTTGGAGGCGTCGCAGGTCATGGTTTCGGCCAGGGCGCGCATCGCGGCGGGTCCCCGCCGCAGCACGGTCAGTGCCTTGCCCTGGCTCGCCGTGAGGTTCTCACTCGCCGCCGCGACGGTGAAATCGCCGTAGTAGACGCCGAGGGACACGGAGAGGAGCTCCATGAGCTGAGCCGTGTCGGCGCGGGGAGCTTCTGTCATGCGGGCCACTCTACCCAGAGATACTTGACGACCTCAAGCATTGCCCTCTACCGTCGCCCCATTGCATGAAGTTCTCAAGCATCAAGGTTGTCAAGCAGTTGCCCTGAGGAGCACCCTGTGACCGTCACCGAGTCCCCCACCTCCCGCGCGGCCGAGGTCCTGTCCCGGCCCGTCACGCTGAACGGCCTGACCGTCCCGAACCGCATCGTGATGGCGCCGATGACGCGCATGTTCTCCCCCGGTGGAGTCCCCGGCGAGGACGTGCGGTCGTACTACTCCCGCCGCGCCGCCGCCGGCGTGGGCCTGATCGTCACCGAGGGCACCTACGTCGGCCACGAGTCGGCCGGGCAGAGCGACCGTGTGCCGCGCTTCCACGGCGAGGAGCAGCTGGCGGGATGGGCGAAGGTCGCCGAGGCCGTGCACGCGGCGGGCGGCACGATCGTGCCGCAGCTGTGGCACATCGGCATGGTGCGCGAGCAGGGCCAGGCCCCCTACCCCGACGCCCCGGCGATGGGCCCCTCCGGTATCCGCACCGACGGCACCGAGGGCACGGGCAAGGCCATGACCCAGAGCGACCTGGACGACGTCATCGGCGCCTTCGCCGAGGCCGCCGCGGCCGCCGAGCGCATCGGCTTCGACGGCGTCGAGCTGCACGGCGCCCACGGCTACCTCATCGACCAGTTCCTGTGGGCGGGGACGAACCGCCGTACCGACGCCTACGGCGGCGACCCCGTGGCCCGTACGAAGTTCGCGGCCGAGATCGTGGCGGCGGTCCGCGAGCGCGTCTCGTCCGAGTTCCCGGTGATCTTCCGCTACTCGCAGTGGAAGCAGGACGCCTACGACGCGCGGCTCGCCCAGACCCCGCAGGAGCTGGAGGCGATCCTGGCCCCGCTCGCCGCGGCCGGCGTCGACGTCTTCCACGCCTCCACCCGGCGCCACTGGATAGCCGAGTTCGAAGGATCGGACCTCAACCTGGCGGGCTGGACCAAGAAGCTCACCGGTAAGCCCACCATCACCGTCGGCTCGGTCGGCCTCGACGGCGACTTCCTCCACGCCTTCGCCGGCCAGGGCGCCCCCGTCCAGAACATCGACGACCTCCTGGACCGCCTGGAGCGCGACGAGTTCGACATGGTCGCGGTCGGCCGCGCGCTGCTCCAGGACCCGGAGTGGGCGGCGAAGGTCCTGGCGGGGCGGACCGACGAGCTGAAGCCGTACGACGCGGCCGCCGTGAAGACGCTGAGCTAGCCGCACCCATCCTCACCCGGTTCGGTTCGCCTACGGAGCCGGCGAGCCTGATCGGGTGGGGAGGCAGCACTCCGTCCCCGCGGCTTGGTCAGCCGCTGGTCGCCCCTCGATCGGACGCGTCACGGCTGTCGAACGGCTTCGGCGGGACCGGAGGCGTCACCCAGCGGATCGCTGCCGTGACCGCCCGGCCGCCAGGTCTGGCGAAAGGCAGGAGGAGCCGGATTCGACGGGGCACGGGCAGCAGGTCCTAAGCCCACGGCGGCAGGAGATCCACAGCCGCTGTCGCCAGCAGAAGGTAGGGAAGCCGGGCCGGCCACGGCAGCGGCGGTGTCACCAGCAGGTACCGGGCCGTCGCCGACGACTCGTCCGTCGCCCGCAGCTCAGGGCGCCGCCCGCCGAGCTCCGCGACCAGGGCGGCAAGGGTCTCGGGCGGGTCGGGTATGCCCAGTCGAACGGCGACCGAGGCCATGTCCTCGACGTAGGCGTCCTGTTGCCGGGCGGTCAGGGCCTGCAGCCCGTAGCGCTGATGTGCCTTCAGGAAGCAGTAGGCCTCGGCCATGTGGACCCACGACAACAGCGAGGGATCAGAGGCGCGGTAGACCACTCCGCCGGGCGTGCGCCCGGTCACCCGCGCATGCACCCCTCGTACCCGCTCCACCGCCCGCTCGGCGTCCCGCGCAGTACCGAACGTCGTCTCCGCCAGGAAGGTACTGGTCCGCTGCAGGCGGCCCCACGGATCGCCGCGGAAGCCCGAGTGCGCCCAGACAGCCGCCATGGCGACCGGATGCAGCGACTGAAGCAGAAGTGCGGCGAGCCCTCCGATGTACATCGAGGCATCGGAGTGCACGGTCCGCACCGGCCTGTCCGGTGCGAACCAGCGAGGCCCGGGTGTGTGATGGATCCTGTCGCGCTTTTGTTCCGCTTCCGGACCGGCCACGCGCCGCAGGAGCGCATCGCCTGCCTTCGCTCGCAGCCTTCCGACCAGGGGCACCGCGATCGCACTCCTCTCCGTGGGCGTCTCGGACATTGCACCGTAAGGCTGCCTACCCCGAGAACCAGTCCGTACTGCGCAACTGCTGTCGGCGCCGATCCGAGCGACCACGTGCGGGCGGCGCGACTCCGGCCGGTCGGGGCCGGGCGGAGTGTGTGTCGTATGCGCTGCCAGGCGTCGAGGCAGGACAGACGGTACGTACGCCGAGTTCCCGTCACCGCACTGTGCGTCACGGGTCACGCGCACCCGTGCCACGCCCCGCATCCCTGCAGAATGCCGCCTCGGGACCTCCGCGCCGACAGGGGATGGCGAACGTGCCAAACTGAGACAAAGGCGTCGCATACGGCCTTCATTCCAAGGGTCCGGGAACCGTTCGACCACTTGCGAAGTGCACAGCGCATCTCACGGTTTCCCGCGATCGCCTCGCGAGTCGGACCGTCTCCTCATCCGTCGGCTGTCGCCGCGCACTCCCCCACCGGCTCGCTCGAAGGAGGTGTGTTCCATGACCAGGACCATGCGAGTCCGCCGGTTGGTGGCGGGTGCCGCCGCGTCCGGCCTGCTGGCAGGTGGCGCCGCGCTCGGGATGGCCGGCTCGACGGCCGCTGCTCCGGCCCCGACGTCCGTCGCCACGACTGTCGTGAACCACGACGACGGTGACCGGCACGGCCATCACGACCGGTGCGAGTGGAAGAAGGGGCACTGGGAGAAGACCTGGGTCAAGGGCCACTGGGAGAAGAAGCGGGTCAAGCACGACACCTGGCACCCGGACCGGCATGACCACCACGGGAAGTGGCACCACGGCTACTGGGAGCACCACCACTCCTACAAGTGGGTCTACGTTCCCGGGCACTGGGACCACGTCTGGGTGAAGGGCCACTGGGACTGCAACCACCGGTGAAGCACCTGCCGGGCACTGGCAGACCGGCTCGGTCGGACCGGCTGGGCTGGAGACCGGTCCGGTCGAACCGGCTGGGCTGGAGACCGGCCCGGCCGGAGCCCGCTCAATGGTTGGGTCGCCCGTGAAGTGAGACGCTGAAGAGCAGGGTCCGTGCCGACGAGTCTCGGGAGGACCGAATGGGACGTGACGTCCCGGCGCTGGAGTTCACCCGTGACGACCGTCGCCGGTTCCGGAACAAGATGCACACGTGCCTCGACGTGTTCGCCCAGATGCTGAGGGAGTCGCGGTTCGACTTCGAACGGCCGCAAGTGGGGTTGGAGATCGAACTGAACCTCGTGGACGAAACCGCGGAACCCGCCATGCGCGGCTCGGACGTCCTGGAGGCGCTGGCCGACCCGTCCTGGTCGACCGAGCTGGGACGGTTCAATCTGGAGATCAACATCGATCCGCGCCAGCTCACCGCGGGCGGCCCCGGGTCCTGGGAACAGGAGATACGGGACGCGCTCAACCACGCCGAGGAGAAGGCCGCGGCGATCGGGGCGCACCTGGTCATGATCGGAATCCTGCCGACGCTGGAACTCAAGGACGTGGGTCCGGCGTCGCTTTCCGAGAATCCGCGGTACCACCTGCTGAACGAGCAGATCTTCGCCGCACGCGGTGAGGACCTGTTGATCGCGGTGGACGGGGTGGAGCGGCTGCGCACCTACGCGGACACGATCACGCCGGAGGCGGCGTGTACCAGCACCCAGTTCCACCTGCAGGTGTCGCCGGACGAGTTCGCGGACCACTGGAACGCCGCGCAGGCCATCGCCGGGGTACAGGTGGCGCTGGCCGCGAACTCTCCGTTCCTCTTCTCCAAGGAGCTGTGGCGCGAGACGCGCATTCCGCTGTTCGAGCAGGCCACCGACACCCGGCCCGAGGAGATCAAGGTGCAGGGGGTCCGGCCCCGGGTGTGGTTCGGCGAGAGGTGGATCACCAGCGTCTTCGATCTCTTCGAAGAGAACGCGCAGTACTTCCCGGCGTTGCTGCCGCTCTGCGACGACGAGGACCCGCAGAAGACGCTCGATGACGGAGGGATCCCCGAGCTTGCCGAGCTGACCCTGCACAACGGAACGGTCTACCGGTGGAACCGTCCCGTCTATGCCGTCGTCGACGGCGTGCCGCACCTGCGGGTGGAGAACCGTGTGCTGCCCGCGGGACCCACGGTGGCCGACGTGCTGTCGAACGGCGCCTTCTACTACGGCCTGGTGCGCGCTCTGGTCGACGAGGACCGACCGGTCTGGTCGCGGATGTCGTTCTCGGCGGCCGAGGACAATCTGGAGGCCGCAGCCCGGCATGGAATCGACGCGCAGCTGTACTGGCCCGGCATGGGCGAGGTCCCCGTGACCGAACTGGTGCTGCGCCGCCTGCTGCCGCTCGCGGACCGCGGGCTGGAGCGGTGGGGCATGGACAGCGCCTGGCGGGAGCCGCTGCTGGGGATCATCGAGCAGCGGTGCGTCAGCGGCCGGAACGGCGCGGTGTGGCAGTCGGAGATGTTCCACCGCATCCAGGACATCGACCACGTGGACCGGCATCAGGCGCTGCGGCGGATGACGCAGCAGTATCTCGACTACATGCACATGAACGTTCCGGCGCACACCTGGCCGGTCGAATGAGCAAGGGGCCCGGACGCGGCTGAGCCGGACACGGGCCCCTAGCCGGACGACGGTGCCGGCCCTCTACGCGCAGATGTGCTTGAAGGCACTCGCACCCGGCCGGGCATGGAACTTCACCATGTGACCGGCGTCGTCGGTGAAGACGGCCTCCGTGTCCGACTTCAAGGTCATCCTGCCGTGCTGGATCGGGTTGTCCCACCCGTCGGGCGGATTTCCCGAGCCGTCGGTCAGCGGGGTCTCCGCTTCGAAGTACGTCGAGCCGACACGTGCCTCGTCGATCCCGCAATGCGTAGAGAGGTCGAAGGGAATCGTCCGGACGGACGGCGCATCCCGGACGGATGGTGTCTTGCGGACGGACGGGGTCTCCCGAACGGACGGCGTCTCCCGCGCGGTCTCTGCGCCCTCGTCGGCCTCGGCGCAGCCCGTAAGGACCGCAAGAACCAGCCCGAGGGCGAACATGATGTGCCCCACTCTCCCAGCCATGGCCTTTCGACGTCCCGGCCCGCTCGCCGGTTCCGCTCCCGACGGCAGTGAGCCGGACGAGGGACCGCCCTAACGCGGTCCCGGGTGTTCACGGGAGGAACGTCACTGCCGGGAAGGCCGGGGACGGCCCGTCGAGCAGGTGGCCCCGACGGTGGCGCAGGTGCTCGTCGAAGAACGCGAGCGGGTACGCCTGCTGGATCTTCACCGCCTGCTCGGGATCGAGAGTGCCGATCACGTCCTGGAGCTGCTGCGCGCTCCAGCCGAGAAGCTTCGCCACCTGCGGGAACAGCGCCTCACCGTCACCGTACGAGCCGTGGACGGCGCCCTGGGCCTGAATGTCCCGCCGCCAGCCCCGCAGGTGCGGCCAGAACGCGGCGGCCTCGGGATCCGTGGCTCGGGTGAACTCGGCGGACATCATCATGAACGGCCGGTACAGGTCGCCGGCCAGTGCCGGCTTCATCTGCATCGGGCCGTCGAGGCTCAGCCCGGCCCGGATGCGCTCGTCGGCGAGCGTCGCGCAGGCGGTGGCCGTCCCGCCCTTCGACCAGCCGAACGCCCCCGTACGCCGCGGGTCGAGGGAGCCGAGCAGTCCGGTCGGCAGCTCCTTGCCGTCGACGTCGGGATTCCGCCCGGCGGCGAGTCGCTCGACGCAGTCGAGGACGAAGCGGAGGTCGGCGGCGAAGTCCCCGGGCAGCGTCGGCGCCTGCCTGTCGTAGAGCGGGACGGCGATGCGCCCGTCGGGGAACTCGGTGTACGTGTCGTACTGGTGAGCCACCGTCACCACCGCGTACCCGTGGCTGGCGAGCTCTTGGACCACGACGGTGTGGTCGCCCTGGTGGCCGTGCGCGCCGTGGGAGTAGACGACGACGGGCAGCTGTCGGCCCGTTCGGCGTACGGGAGCGCCCACATGGCCGACCGTGTGCGGCGCCAGGGGGGCCAGGTCACCGAGGCCGACGTCTGTGAGGAACGCCTGCAGTGCCCCGGCCGGCATCCAGGGCGCCACCGGGTACCGCTGGACGTCCCGGGCGGGGTACCAGACGGTGGCCATCAGCTCGCGGAAGTGGCCCGGGCCCGCGATGCCGTCCGGACGCGACCGGTCGACGAGGTGCAGCTGAACCGTGCCCACGGGGTACGGACCGGCCGGCGCGGGCAGCACGAGCCGCGTCGCGGCAGGAGCGGCGGCGGCCGGGCCGGCCCACGCGGGGCCGGCGGCGGTGAGCGGCACGGCGGCCCCGGCGGCCAGCGCGGCTCCCAGCATGCTGCGGCGGGTCATGCCCTTCCGGCTGGTGAGCGGCGTGTCGTTCATGGACCCCATGGACCCCTCCCGAGGTGACTGGTCGTCAACTGTGCCGCGCGGGGCAGTCCGTGGGCACAGCGGCAACGCTGTCACGTATGCCTCCACCGTCACATCGGCCCACGGGTGTACACCCTGGGGCCGACGAGACCGACGGTGGTGTCGTCCGGAGCTCAGGAGTGGGCGCCGCAGAAGTCGCGGACGGCTTGGTTGAACTCCTCGGGCCGTTCCAGGTTGCTGACGTGGCCCGCTCCAGGGACCACGACCAGCTCGGCGTCCGGGATCGCTTCCTGGAACTGGCGCGCGACGCTCAGAGGCGAGCGCGCGTCCCGCTCCCCCCAGAGCAGGAGGGTGGGGACCGAGACGGCGGGCAGGAGATCCCGCTGGTCCGTCTCGGCCACGAGGCTCAGCTGCGTCCGCAGGCTCTCCGGGCGTACGTCGGCCGCCACGGCCTCCAGCAGCGGTACGTACGCGGCGGGCGGCTCACCGGCGAAGAGCCCGGGCAGGGTCGGATCGAATGCGGCGCGCGGCGCGGCCAGCATCCGGCGCGCACCCTCGACCCGCGCCCGTACCTCCTGCGGCGGCAGGGAGCCCTTCCAGCCGGCGTAGGTGTCGACGAGAACCAGCGACCTCACGAGGTCTTTGTGACGGCGGTAGACCTCCAGGGCGAGCGTGCCGCCCCAGGACAGGCCGGCCAAGTGCACCGGCCCCAGCTCCAGCGACTCCAGGACCGCGGCCGCACAGCGGGCGTAGTCCGCGAGAACGAAAGACTCCGGCACATCGGATGAGCGGCCCGTTCCCGGCTCGTCCCAGGCCACGACCGTGAAAGCATCCGCCAGCGCGTCGAGTTGCGGCCGCCAGACGCGAGCGTCCTGCGCAGCACCATGCAGAAAGACGATCGGCGGCCCCACGCCCACACGATCGTAAGCAACTCTCACCCCGTTGACCTGCACCGTTGCCATGCCTTCAGGGTAGGTCCGCCCTCCCCGCAGTGTCACGGCACCCGGCACCGGCCAGGTCACCGCGACGGCTGACACCCCACGCTTCATCCGGTGGTCCGGCCTCTCGCCTGTCGGCGAGGTGGAGGTGGTGCGGGCGGGCGACGCCGGACGTCGCGCAGACCGGCCACCGCTCCGGTTGGCGACCGCTCCCTCGTACAGACGGGCAGGCCGTCTCGGGTCTGCCGAAGAAACCGTTGACGGGACACCTCCCGATGGCATGCGCCGGGCATGCCGGGGAAGTCGCCACGGCGTGGAGCGCTCGGTGCCGGGCGTGCCTCGGTGATGGTTGGGAGGCCGGCGATGGCTCGGTCGGTGGGTATTGATCTGGGTACGACGAACTCGGTGGTCTCCGTGCTCGAAGGCGGTGAGCCCACCGTCGTCGCGAACGCGGAGGGCGCGCGGACCACCCCGTCCGTGGTCGCCTTCGCCAAGGGCGGTGACGTGCTGGTCGGTGAGCTGGCCAAGCGACAGGCTGTGACGAACGTGGACCGCACCGTGCGGTCGGTCAAGCGGCACATCGGTGAGGCGGACTGGCGGTTCCCCGCGAGCGGCGAGGTCGACGGCAAGCGGTACACGGCGCAGGAGATCTCCGCACGCGTGCTGCAGAAGCTGAAGCGGGACGCCGGGGCCTACCTGGGTGAGGACGTCACGGACGCGGTCGTCACCGTGCCCGCGTACTTCAACGACTCCCAGCGGACCGCCACGAAGGAGGCCGGTGAGATCGCGGGGCTCAACGTCCTGCGGATCGTGAACGAGCCGACCGCGGCCGCCCTCGCGTACGGGCTCGACAAGGAGAACGACCAGACCGTCCTCGTCTTCGACCTCGGTGGCGGCACCTTCGACGTGTCCCTCCTGGAGATCGGGGAGGGCGTCGTCGAGGTCAAGTCCACGAACGGCGACACGCATCTCGGTGGTGACGACTGGGACCAGCGGATCGTCGACCACCTGGTCAAGCAGTTCAAGAACGGGTACGGAGTCGATCTGTCGAAGGACAAGATGGCGGTGCAGCGTCTGCGCGAGGCCGCCGAGAAGGCCAAGATCGAGCTGTCGTCCGCGACCGAGACGTCGATCAACCTTCCGTACATCACGGCGTCCGCCGAGGGCCCCCTGCACCTGGAGGAGGCGCTGACCCGGGCGCAGTTCGAGAAGATGACGGAGGACCTCCTGGAGCGCTGCAGGAGGCCGTTCCACCAGGCCGTCGACGACGCACGGATCCGGGTCGCCGACATCGATCACGTCATCCTGGTCGGCGGTTCGACCCGGATGCCGGCGGTGACCGGTCTGGTGCGGTCGCTCACGGGCAAGGACCCGCACAAGGGGGTGAACCCGGACGAGGTCGTCGCCGTCGGAGCGGCCCTCCAGGCCGGTGTGCTGAAGGGTGAGGTCAAGGACATCCTGCTGCTCGACGTGACCCCGCTGTCCCTCGGCATCGAGACCAAGGGGGGCATCATGACCAAGCTCATCGAGCGCAACACGACGATCCCGACGCGGCGCGCGGAGGTCTTCACCACCGCGGAGGACAACCAGCCCTCGGTCACGGTGCAGGTCTTCCAGGGCGAGCGGGAGATCGCGGCGTACAACAAGAAACTCGGCATGTTCGAGCTGACCGGTCTGCCGCCGGCCCCGCGCGGCGTCCCGCAGATCGAGGTCGCCTTCGACATCGACGCCAACGGCATCATGCACGTGACCGCGAAGGACCTCGGCACGGGCAAGGAACAGAAGATGACCGTCACCGGCGGCTCCTCGCTGCCGAAGGACGACATCGAGCGGATGATGCGCGATGCCGAAGCCCACGCCGAGGAGGACCGGCGCCGCCGCGAGGCCGCAGAGACCCGCAACCGCGGCGAGCAGCTCGTCTACCAGACCGAGAAGCTGATCAAGGACAACGCGGACAAGATCCCCGGGGACGTGAAGTCCGAGGTCGAGGCCGCCGTCGTCGAGCTGAAGGAGAAGCTCAAGGGCGAGGACACCGCCGGGATCCGCACCGCCGTCGACCGGTTGACCACGGTCGCGCAGCGGATCGGCACCGCGATGTACGCCCAGCACCAGGAGCCGCAAGGCGGCGCCGGGCCCACGACCGACGGCGGAGCGGGCGGTGAGGAGGACATCGTCGACGCGGAGATCGTCGACGAGGACAAGAGGAAGGGCGAGGGCAGGTAGGACGGAGGGCAGGTGGACGACGGCGGTCAGGACGGACGGCAGGTGGACGACGGGCGGTAGGACAGACGGCAAGTGGGACGGACGGCCGGCCCGACGCACGCCAGGTAGGACGGACGGCCGGCGGGACGACAGCGGCTGAACCACGGGTTCGAGTGCGAGGCGACGAGCCATGGCCGACAAGAAGATCATCACGGTGATCGGAGCGACCGGTAGGCAGGGTGGCGGCCTCGTGCGTGCCGTCCTGGCCGACCGCGAGAGTGAGTACACGGTACGCGCCGTCACCCGCCGTCCAGAAGGGGAACCCGCCCGGGAGCTGAAGCGGCTCGGCGTCGACGACATCGTCCGGGCCGACATGGACGATCCGCCCAGCCTCGCGCCCGCCTTCGAGCACGCGTACGGCGCGTTCCTCGTCACCGACTTCTGGGAGCACATGGACGCGGAGCGCGAGAAGACCCAGGCGCAGGCGCTCGCCCGGGCGGCCTCGCACGCGGGCGTCCAGCACGCGATCTGGTCCACCCTCGAAGACACCCGGGAGTGCGTCCCGCTCGACGACGACCGCATGCCGACGCTCCAGGGGCACTACAAGGTGTCGCACTTCGATGCCAAGGCGGAGGCGGACCACTACTTCACCGAGGAAGCGGTGCCGACCACGTTCCTGCGCACCTCGTTCTACTGGGAGAACCTGTTGGGCGTCTTCGCCCCTCAGCGCTGCCCGGACGGCGCCTTCCAGCTCTCCTATCCCATGGGCGAGAGCCGGCTCGCCGGCATCGCGGTCGGCGACATCGGCAAGACCGCCCTGGCCGTCCTCCGGCGCGGACCCGACCTCATCGCCGCCACGGTCAGCATCGCCGGTGAGCACCTCACGGTCGCCGAGATGGCCGCGGCACTCTCCACGTCCCTCCGCAGGACCGTGCGGTACCGGCCGCTCAGCCCGGACGAGTGGCGCGCACAAGGCCTTCCGGGCGCCGACGAGTCGGGGAACATGTTCCAGTACTACGCGGAGTGCGAGCACCGTTTCACCGCGGCCCGGGACGTCCTCGCCGCCCGTGACCTCAACCCGGCCCTCCAGGACTTCGCCACCTGGCTCGCCGGCCACCACGGCAGACTGCTCAACGCCTGGGTTTGACACCCGACCGTGCTCCGGCGGGAGACCGACCTTGCTCGACTCGCCCAGCGGTCAGGTGAGCGGCTCGGGCGCCGGGAGCGGCCCCGGCAGGGGCCCGGGATGCGGACCCGGCTCCGGGCGGGGGCCTCCCGGCTGCGGATCCGGTTCCGGCCGGGGTGGTGCCGGCGGCACCGGGTCGGGACCGCCCGGCGCGGGCACCGGGCCGGGAACCGGCCCCGGCTGTGGTCCGGGACCAGGACCGGGCGCCGGGGTGGGGTTCGGCGGCACCGGGTCGTCGGGCGGCGTACCCGTCGTCGCCTTCCGTGGCTCCGCCGGCGGCTTGGGCCGGGGGGCCGGTGCGGGCGCCGGGCCCGGTCCCGGTCGGCTGGGAGGGAACGGGTTCGTAGGGGGCGTCGGGTGCGGCTCGGACGGGTCCGGATGAGTCGGCGGGCCGGTCCGTACGTCACGTGCCATGATCACACCAGCTCACTGGGTCCTGAGGAGGGCGACTGCCTCCCCCTCCCCCACTCGACTGCCCGAGAAGATCCACCTCACACCCGGCATGCGTGCATGTGGTCCGGGAAGACGCTCGGAAGAGGGACGGGCGGGCCGAAGGGGGTACAGCCGGAGGCGGCACGACCATGACCCGGCTACCCGGTGGGTACGAGGCTGCTCCGCACCGCCCAGGTGGCCGTCGCCGGCCCTGCGGACCTGCGGCCGCCCGCGGGGCGCCCGGCGGCTGACGTGGCACGGCCGAGTGCATGGTCGAACGGTCGAACCGAGGAGGACCCATGGACACCTCGTTTACCGAGACGATGGCCGCCTGGGTCGTCTCCGCCGCCCGGCCGGGCAGCCTGGAGCGCGCGGAACTGCCCGTACCGTCCCCGGCAGCGGGCGAGCTGCTGGTCCGCGTACGGGCCTGCGGTGTGTGCCGCACCGACCTGCACGTCCGCGACCACGACCTGCTGCCCCACCGCGAGCGGGTCGTACCCGGCCACGAGGCCGTCGGCGAGGTCGTCGCCACGGGCAGCGGGGTCGCGAGGCAGCCCGGGGACGGCGCCCTGATCGGCATCCCGTGGCTCCGCGGCACGTGTGGGGCCTGCCCGTACTGCACGCGCGGCCGGGAGAACCTGTGCCTCTCGTCGCTGTACACCGGCTGGGACGCGGACGGCGGCTACGCCGCGTACGCGACCGTCCCCGCGGACCACGCCTACGAGATGCCCGCCGGCTACGCCGCCGAGGAGCTGGCGCCCCTGCTCTGCGCCGGCATCATCGGCTACCGGGCCCTGCGCCGGGCGGACCTCCCCGCCGGCGGCCGGCTCGGTGTCTACGGCTTCGGCGCCTCCGCGCACCTCACCGCGCAGCTCGCCCTCGCCGAGGGCGCCACCGTCCACGTCCTCACCCGCTCGCCCGCCGCCCAGGCCCTGGCCCTGGAACTCGGCGCCGCCTCGGCACGGGACGCCCGGACGGGCCCGCCCGAACCACTGGACTCCGCCATCCTCTTCGCCCCCGTGGGCGCCCTCGTCCCGGTGGCCCTGGAAGCACTGGGCAGCGGCGGAACGCTCGCCATCGCGGGCATCCACCTGTCCGACATCCCGCCGCTGGACTACCAGAAGCATCTGTTCCGGGAACGGACCGTCCGCAGTGTCACCGCCAACACCCGCGAGGACGGCCGCGACTTCCTGGCCGCGGCCGCCGCACACCGGCTGCGACCGAGGGTCACCCGCTACGACTTCGCCCACGCCGACACCGCCCTGAACGACCTCGCCGCCGGCCGCGTCAACGGCGCAGCCGTCCTGCAGATGCCCGGCGGCCGCCAGGAGGGATAGCCGCCGGAGCCCCGCTGGCCGACTGACCGACGGGGCCGACGGGCCGACTGCCGACTGACGACTGACGACTGACCAGGTTGCCCCGGCTGAGCCGACCCAGCAGCCGGCTGAGGGACGCGAGATGACACCGCGATTCGACAGAGTCCACTCCCCTGCACCACCGGCGTTTCGGCCAACCCCCCTTCCCTGAGGTCCTGTTGTCGGGAGCGGGTCGATGCATCCTCCACGCTCCGCCACGCCTCGAATCCCGGGGTCCCGAGGGAGACCGAAACACAGACGTTCGATATTCCGACGGTGTCGTTGAACCTCACGACCACGTCGGACGACCGTCAGGGGACCCACGTTGACCTCGGCCACCTCCAGCGAACAGCAGGCCACCGCTACGCCACCTCCTCCCCCGCCGGCGGAGATCACGTACAGCGGGCAGTACTCCGTCAATCCCCTCGCCGAAGCCTCCTTCCGGCGGATGTGCGGACAGCTTCCGATCGTCCTGGGCCGGATCGTCCGCCTGTCGTGGCGGACCGACCGGCGGGCGGTCCAACTGCTCCTCGTCTGCCAGGCGGTCACGGGCATCTCGGCCGCCGTGCTGCTGACCGCCACCGCTCGCGCCATGCGGCCCGTCCTCGGCGACGGCCCCGCCGGTGACCGGCTGCACGGAGCGATCCCGGCGCTGCTGTCGGTCGCAGTCGCCGCCGCACTGGGCCGCGGCGCGGCGGCGGTGGCCACGTACGCGGAGCGGCGGATCACCCCACGTCTGACGACCGAGACGGACAGCTCTGTGGTCGAGGCGGTGTGCCGGGTCGAGGCGTCCGCGTACGCGGAGGAGGGGTTCTCGGACCGGCACGAGGCGGCCGAGATGGGGGTGATCCGCACCCATGTGATGGTCAGCGACGCCCAGAGGTTCCTGTCCGCGGTGATCCGCATGGTCACCGCCGGCGGGGTGCTGTCGGTGCTGAACCCGCTGATGCTTCCGCTGCTCCTGCTCGCCGTGCTCCCGGCCGGTGTCGGCGCCGTCCTGACCGCCCGGGTCGACTACGAGATTCACTACGCCAACGTGGCGGACCGCAACGTCAGGGGGATGATGCGCTGGTGGGCGACCACATCGAAGTACGGCGACGAGGTCCGCGCCAACTCGATGACCGACTACCTCGTCTTCTGGTACCGGGCCCTCTCGGACCGGTGCGACCGCCGCACTCTGGCCGCCGCCCCAAGGACCCTGCGGATCGCTCTGCTGTCCGCGCTGGCCGGCGGCGTCTTCCTCGTCGCGACCTGGGGTGCCCTGGCCTGGCTTGCCGTGTCCGGACGCATCGCGCTCGCCGTCGCCGCGACGGCCGTGATCGCCGTCCAGACCACGCTCGCCGCGCTGTCCCAGGTCGTCATCCACGGGGCCGCGCTCTTCCACACCAGCCTGTACTTGGGTGACATGCAGTCCTTCCTCGACGACGCCTCCGCCCGAATGCCCCGGCGCGGGCCCCACAAGCACTCCGCGCCGACGGAGGAGATCCGGCTCGACGAGGTCGTCTACCAGTACCCGGGCAAGGACAAGCCCGCCGTCGACGGGGTGTCCCTCACCCTGAAGCGGGGCCAGATCCTCGCGATCGTCGGCGCGAACGGCTCGGGGAAGTCCACGCTCACCCGCCTGCTGACAGGGATCTACCTGCCGGACAAGGGCAACGTCACGTGGAACGGCACCGACCTCGCCGAGGTGGACCCCGCCACCGTATGGGCGGACACCGGTCTGGTGCCGCAGATCTTCGCGCAGTGGCCGCTGCGCGTCCGCGAGAACATCACGCTCGGCCAGCCCCGTACCCACGACGACGTCCCGGTGTGGGAAGCCGTCGAGGCCGTCGGCCTTCGCGAGACCGTCGAGGACCTCCCCGCCGGCCTGGACACCCTGCTGTCCCGCGACATCTTCGGCGGTACGGAACTCTCCGGCGGGCAGTGGCAGCGCATCGCGTGTTCGCGCGCCCTGTACAGGCGCCCGGGGCTGCTGATCCTCGACGAGCCCACCTCCCAGATGGATCCGCGGGGCGAGCACCAGATCTTCGAGCGGATCAAGGCCATCGCCGCCGACCGCATCACGATCGTGGTCACCCACCGGTTGGAGAACACCCGGATCGCGGACCACATCGTGGTGATGGAGCACGGCCGGATCACCGAGCAGGGCCGGTACGACGACCTCGTCCACGGCGGGGGAACCTTTGCGGAGTTGCTGGAGCTCTCCCAGGACCGCTAAGCGACTTCGCCGTACGGACACTTCCAAGGAGGAACGGTGCTCCCATCCCTCGACGCTCCCCATGACCGCGTCCCCCGCTGCCTGTCCGCCACGCGTCTGAGAGGAGCGTCGTGAACACCGAACTTTCCCGGGACCGGATCTCCTTCGTGACACGGATGCTCGCCTCCGAGTTCGGCATCACCCCGGCGTCGGTGACGCCTGGTCCGTCCGGAACCGCGACTCGCAACTACGTGGCCACCGCGAAGTCCGGCGCCGCCTGGTTCGTCAAGACCTACCCGGCCGGCACGGGCCGAACGAGAGCCGAGAGCGCAGCCGCGCTGAGCGAGTACGCCCGGCTGTGCCGCGTGCCCGTCGCCCGCGCCCGCTACACCGTCGGCCGTCAGCAACTGGTCGCCTCCGACGGGGAAGTCAGCATGTCGGTCACCCGATACCTGGGGCACACGGTCACCGCCGACGGCCGGCTCACCGGGCGTCGATGGGAGGCGGTCGGCGAGGCCATCGGCCGGCTGCACCACGGCCTGGCCCGGCACCGGTTCGGGCCGCCGCGGCTCGACGCCCGCGACAGGGCAGTCGACCCCGGCCGCAGCCGGTCCCGGCTCGAAGGACTCGTCCACCACTACGAGACGGACCCCCCTCGTACGGACTTCGAGCGGTGGGCACTGGAGACGGCACGCGAGCGACTGGCCGGGCTCCCGGCGGTGGAGCGACTACTGGAGTCCGCTCCGGAGCGGACGATCTCGCAGCTGGTCCACGGCGACCTGTCGGGCCCGAATGTGCTCCTGCGCGGGGACGAAGTCGCGGCGGTGATCGACTTCGCCGCGCCGGGGCGGCGCAGCCCCATGTGGGAGCTCGGCCGGCTGGCACTCGACCCGCGCACCGTCCTCGCCCGACCGGACTGGCCCGAGGGGCTTGGCCGCCTCGCCGCCGTCTACCACCGACACCATCCGGCGGTGCCGGTGGAGGAACTGGTGAGCGTGGTCCGGCTGACGGCCGCGTACCTGGGGTGCACCGTGTATCCGCTGAATACGCTCGTGGCCGGCCTCGGCCCCGTGACCGACTCGCTGGAGGCGTACGCCCGGGACCGAGTGGAGGCAGCTGTTGTTCTGCGCGAGCGGCTGGACGAGGCGGAGGAGGTACTGAGGAACCACCTCCGGTAGCAGTCTCAGCCGAACCGGGCCGGGACGCCTACGCCTACGCCTACGCACGACACGATCGTCGAAAAAACGGCCTTGTCTCGACCCGTCCCCACGCCCCCACGCCCCCACCACCACTGTGAGGTTCCGACGTGCCCTGTACTTTCGTTCCGTCCTCTTGCCGGGAGCCGGATGACGACACCCTCGGCGCCCCCTGGCACCGGGCTCCACATCGTCGGGGTCCACCTCGTCCTCGCACAGGACGGCAAGGTCCTGCTGGGCCGGCGCCATCCCGACGCGGGGTACGTGCCGGCCGCGGCGGCTCCGCCCGCCGACGTGATGGCCCGGCTCGACGCAGGAATGACCGCGCCGCCGTACCGGCTCGTGGCTCATCACGCGTCCACGGAATACGGGATCATCGCCCGCCAGGCCGAGCACTGTCCCGTGCCGGGAAAGCCCAGGCCGGTCGGCGGGTCGGGCGGGGCCGCGGCCGCCGAAGCGATGGCCGGCCGAAGAGGTGCCCGCGGACTGCGCTCCCGCCCGAACGGGCCGGCCACCGCCACCGCACCCGCCCCCATCAACTCCCGGACCTCGGCGGGCCGAGGCACCAGCAATGAACATCAGCCGGATCACCAGGGGTCGGTGAGCCTGCTACCAGGACACTGTTCCACCGTCGTCGAAGAATCCGCCGGTCGGTCCGTCGTCGGGCAGGGTCGCGAGGCGAATCGCGATCGCCGCGCCCTGGTGGGGGGTGCGGACGCCCTGGAAACCGTTCAGGTCGGTTGCGGTGAAGCCGGGACAGCCGGAGTTGATCAGGATGCCGGTGTCGCTCAGTTCCTTGGCATATTGGACGGTGACGGCGTTGAGGAAGGTCTTGGACGCCAAGTACGCAACGGGAACCGGCCCCATGTCGATGCCGGGCGTGGTCTGCAGGACGAGCGAGCCGACGCTGCTGGACATGTTCACGATCCGCGGCGATGCCGAGCCGCGCAGCATGGGCAGCATCGCGTTGGTGACGCGGATGACGCCGATCACGTTGGTCTCCACGACCTCCCGTACGGTCGCGGGATCGACCGTGGTGGACGTCTGCGGCATGCCGCCGGTGATCGCGGCGTTGTTGACCAGGACGTCGAGTCCTCCGGCGCGGTCGGCAATGAGCTCGGCCGCGGCGGACACACTCGCGTCGTCCGTCACGTCGAGCGGAACGCCGAACGCGTCGGTCCCCGCTGCGCGCAGCTTCTCCACCGCGGTGTCGCGGCGCTGTCGATCCCGCGCGCCCACGCCGACGCGCCAGCCGAGGGCGCCCAGGCCCGCCGCGATCTCGTATCCGATTCCCTTGTTCGCACCGGTCACCAGCGCGATCGTCTGTTCACTCATGTCGTCCAGCGTGTTCCGGGCCGGGGCCGGCCGTCCAAGACCGACTCGGTGGGCGGCGATACCGAACGGGTATCGTCCCTGGTGAGCGTCGGATACGATGGCGCTGTGGAGACGCGGGAGCTACGGTACTTCGTCGCCGTCGCGGAGGAGTTGCACTTCGGGCGGGCGGCGCAGCGGCTCGCCATGGCCCAGCCCCCGCTGTCGCGGGCGATCCAGCAGCTCGAGCGGCGGCTCGGAGTGGTTCTGCTGCACCGCACTCCTCGCGCGGTCACCTTGACCGAGGCCGGCGCGGTGCTTCTGCGGGAGGCCCGGGTCGCGCTCGACGCGGTCGAAGCCGCCGAGCGCCGCACCCGCCGCGCGGCTGCCGCAGAGCCCGGTGTGGTGCTGGCCACGAAAGCCGGAGCGTCCCGCGAGCTGTTGTCGAAGCTCCTGGATGCCTACGCCGCCGAGCCCGGCGCGGTCGCCGTCGAGGTGATGCTGTGCGGGCCCGGAGAGCAGGAAGGGCTGCTGCGCGACGGGCGTGCCGACGTTGCTCTGCTCCAGCGGCCCTTCGACACGACGGCCGGACTCGACACCGAGGACCTGCACACCGAGCAGCAGGTCGTGGTCCTGCCAGCGGGACACCCCTTGTCCACCCGACCCCGTGTGTCGATGGCCGAGGTCACCGCCCTGACGGACCTGCCCCTGCCCCGCTGGCCTCGCCGGGACGGCGGCTATCCGGACGGACCTGGCCCGCAGGTGCGCGACCACACCCAGCTGTTCCAGCTGATCGCGCTGGGACGGGCCTGCGCGCTCGTGCCCGAGTCCCTCCGAGCCCAGCTGCGCGGGGATCACGCGACGGTGCCGGTGCCGGACGCGCCGGCCGTCACGACCGTCATCGCCTGGCCACCGCACAGCAGATCCACAGCCGTCGCCGATCTCGTCCGCACCGCGACACGCCTCTAGCCGCTGCTCGGTCTCGCCCAGTGGCCGGACCCGCCAAGTACCCCGACCCGAAGTGGCCCATTCAGATCTTATGGAATTGGCCTGTGTGCGGGGGCAATTGCGCACTACCGTAGGCGCAATGACAACAAGATCTACTTCGGCCGAACAGCCCACGACCGTGGCGCTTGCCGATGCGCCGAGGCGCCAGGCCCGTAACTCCGCCGCCCTGTGGACAGCGACCGGTCGATCCCGCGGGCATGAGGTCATCCGGCGCCGCGGATTCGTCGCGGTCGACGGCGACGAGCGCGCCGGCAGCCGGGTCCTGATCCAGGAACCCGACCTCGACCCGGCCGAACTGGCCGAGTTGAACGAGCTGGTTCGCGGGGCCGCGGGCCCGGTGAACGTCGAGGATCCGTTCAGCTCGACCGACCTGAGCCACCTGGCCATGCGCAGCTGGCAGATGCCGGTCATGCTGCGCCGGCCCGGGCCCGTCGGCGAACCGGCGCTCGACGTGATCCGGATCCAGCGGCCGGAGGACCTCCAGGCGGCCGAGCGGATCGTGATCGAGGGCTTCGAGCTGACCGGGTTCGAGCCCTTCCGTCCTGGCGAGCTGTTCCCGACGACGCTGATCGAGCAGCCGGGCGTGGACGTGTTCCTCGCCCTGGCCGACGGCGTTGCCGCGGGAGCGGCCGTCAGCGTCGTGGACGACGGCATCGGCAGCCACTACTGGGTCGGTACGTCGCCGGCCTTCCGGTCGCGTGGAGTGGGGCGGGCCGTGATGCTCGGCTCCCTCGCCCACCTGAAGGACCTGCCGGTCACACTCACCGCTTCGAAGCTGGGCAGGCCGCTGTACGAGTCCCTGGGGTACACCGTCGCGGCGCCCTCGACCTGGTGGGCCTCTGTTCCTGCGACACCGTCGCGGTAAGGCCGCCGGCCGCCGTGCCGACGGAGTCCGCGTCGGCTCCGGGCCGCGGAACCTTCGCGAGCGCGCCGCGACGAGCGCCCGGCCGTTCACAGGCACGACGAATCCGCACCGGCACAGCCTGATGCCCCCGGGTGGGCGGGCCCGTACCCGCACAGCGGAACGGCCGGACTCCAGGCGATCGGTGTCCGGCCGTTCCACCGCTCCTGCCTCCTCGCTCCGTGCTCAGTGGTAGGTGGCCAGGCTGTGCGAGATGCCCGCCTCCACGGTGAGCACCTCGGCCAGCGGCTCCGCGCAGGGGTTGGGCCGGCGGCCCGAGCAGACCTGGGTCGGGACGTTGCGGTCGATCGTCGTGCCGTCGCCGACCTGACCGTTGGCGTTGGAGCCCCAGCCGATGGCCGTCAGGTCCGATGCCACGGCGAGGGTGTGCTCGCTTCCGGCGGCGATGTCGAAGACACCGGTGAGGAGGCTGCTGCACGGTGCGGTCTGGCCGAGGGCGCAGGCCCGTACCGGGATCGGGTTCTGCTGGTGGTTGAAGGTGCCGTCGCCGAGCTGGCCCTTGCGGTTGTCGCCCCAGCCGACGACCCCTTGCTGGTTCTGGAGCGCGAGGAGCGCGACGCTGTGGTCGCCGCCGGCGGCGATCTGGTTCACGCCCGTGAGGAAGGTGCCGCAGGGAGCGGTCTGGCCCGGCGCGCACACCTGGACGGGCGTGTTGGTGCCGGTCGCCGTGCCGTCGCCGAGCTGGCCGAAGAAGTTGTGGCCCCAACCGCGAACCGTTCCGTCGGTCAGCAGCGCGAGGCTGTGGCTGCCGCCGCCCGCCACGCTCCCGGCCGTGCCGGTGAGGGCGACCTGTACGGGGATCGACTTCTGGAAGTCGTCGCTGCCGTCGCCGAGCTGGCCGGAGGAGTTCAGGCCCCAGCTGCTGACGGTCCCGTCGGAGTGCACGGCCAGGCTGTGCCAGGAGCCGCCGTCGAGGTTGGTGATGCCGGTGAGGAAGCTCGTGCAGGGCGCGGTCTGGGCCCGGGCGCAGACTTGGACGGGTGTGTTCCGGTTGGTCGCGGTGCCGTCGCCGAGCTGGCCGTACTCGTTGTCGCCCCAGGCGACGACGCTGCCGTCGGCCCGCAGCGCCAGGTTGTGGAACGCGCCGGAGGCGACGGCGACGACGTCGGTGAGGTAGGTGCCGCAGGGGGCGGTCTGGCCCGGTGCACACACCTGGACAGGTCGGGTGCTGCCGGTGTTCGTTCCGTCCCCGAGCTGACCGTTGTTGTTGAGCCCCCACGTCCATACGGTGCCGTCCGCGCGCAGCGCCACGCTGTGGTTGACCCCGCCGTCGATGCCGATCACCCGCCGGATGCGCGTGGTGCGGACCGGGAAGGGGCTGTCGGTGGTGTTGCCGTTGCCCAACTGCCCGGTGTTGTTGGCGCCCCAGCCGACGACGGGGCCGGGCAGGATGGCGGCTTGGGAGTCCACCGTCAGGCCCGTGGCCATCAGGAGCGCGGCGCCGCAGACGGTCGCGGCGCGTCTGAGCGCGGAGGTGCTGGGGCGTGGGAATCGCATGGACCGTCCTCGGGTGTGGGTGTCACGGCCCCCCGGCCCACGAGCATGCCCCGCTGTTCCGGAGTCTCACCCCCGACACGCGACCACCTGCGCCCGACGTCACCTGGCCGGTCGCGCCCCATCCGCCCTTCCAGGTCGAGGGCAGCTCGACGGTGGTCGTGCAGATGCCGACGCCGGAGGACTTGATCAGGTCGACGGGGGCCGTGATGTCGTGCCACGACGGCAGGGTTCCGTCTTCCCTCGCGGTCAGCGCGCGCGGGGCTGGTCGGTCTTGACCGTCGTGTACGTCGCCCGGGGCGGGACTACCCCGCTCCGGGCGGCGCGTCAGCGCGATCGGATCGGTTCTTCAGCGCCGACCGGTACGCGCTCGGCTGCTGTCCCGTGTGTCGGACGAAGATGCCGGTGAACGTTCCCGCGTCGCGGTAGCCGACCTCGGCGGCGATGCGCGCGACGGTTCTGTCCGTCGTCTCCAGCAGGTGCCTGGCCCGCCGCACCCGCGCACTGTGCAGGTACGCGAGGGGCGTGCGGCCCGTCTCGTCGCCGAAGCGGCGCAGCATGGTCCTCGTGCTGACGCCGAACTCCCGGGCCAGGGCCGGAAGGTCGTAGCGCGCGGCGAGGTTCTGGTCGAGCCATCGCATGACGGTCGGCGAGAATCCGCGTCCCGTCGTCGGCATGACCTCCAGGTCGACGTACGGCGCCTGGGTGGACCGCGTGTCGTCGAGGAGCGCGACGCGAGCGGTGCGCCGGGCCACCGCAGGACCGTCGTGTTCCCGGACGAACCTCAGCGCGAAGTCGTACATGGCGCTGAACGCCGCCGTGGTCGTCACTCCGCGGTCGGTCACGACGAGTTCGTCCCGGCGTACCCGCGCGGCGGGGTAGCGGCGGGCCAACCGGTCGGCGTGGATCCAGGACGTCGTCGCGTCGCGCCCGTCCAGCAGCCCGGCCTCCCCCAGCAGGAAGGCGCCGACGCAGATCGACACCACCGCGGTGCCCGACGCCGCCTGGGCGCGGATCGTGGCGATCTCCGGTGTGCGGCAGGCGAGTTCCGCGTCGAGGTCGCATGCGGACGGCGCGTCGAAGCCCGGGACGATCAGGACGTCCGCCGGGCGGACCGCCGAGACGTCGATACGTGCACCGCCGGACGCGACCACGCGCCGGCGCGGTGAGACCACGGACACCTCGTACGAGGGCTCCGCGGCCCCGGCTGCCGCGGCGACGTGCGCGGCCATGGTCAGGATGTCGGGGACGCCGAAGACCTCCGAGGCGAAGCAGCCGGGATGGGCCAGCACACTCACCCGCAGGGGGCTCATACGACACCTCCGAGGGGCGACGGGTGGCGACATCGCCGTGCGAACTGGCGATATCGCCGGTTCTCCGGGCACGTAGCCTCCCGCCATCCTCCTCTCATGGCAACCACACGCAGTCGGTACGACGACCCCTTGGACGACTTCGAGCACCGGGAGGTCGAGGTGGAGGGCGTCGGCAAGCGCGTGTACGTGGCCGGGTCGGGTCCCGCGGTGGTCCTCATGCCGGAGATGCCCGGCATCAGCCCGGACGTGGCCCGGTTCGCACGGTGGATCCAGCAGGCCGGCTTCTCCGTGTACGTACCCTCTCTGTTCGGCGTCGACGGGGCCTACCCGCTCGCCGACGCCGCGGAGACCGTCGTCCGGCGCGCCTGCGTCAGCGCCGAGTTCCGGGCGTTCGCCGGAGGCGGTACGAGCCCCGTGGTCGCCTGGCTGCGTGGTCTGGCGCGGATGGCGCACGCCGAGCGCGGCGGGCCCGGCGTCGGTGCCGTCGGGCTGTGCTTCACCGGCAACTTCGCCCTCGCCATGGCTCTCGAACCCGCCGTCGTCGCGCCGGTGGTCAACCATCCGTCCCTGCCGCTCGACGACCCGGCGGGGCTGGAGCTGGGCGAGGAGGACGCCGCCGCGGTGGCCGAGCGGGTCGGGCGCGACCGGCTGAAGGTGCTCGCCTACCGCTTCGAGAACGACAGATGGTGCACGGGGCAGCGGTTCGCGGCCTACCGGGCGCTGCTCGGCGACGCCTTCGACGGCCGTGTCCTTCCCGCCGAGGCGGCGAACACCGATCCGCCGCCGTTCTTCCGAGACATCGTCGGCTGCCCGCACAGCGTCGTCACGGCGCACCTCGTCGACGAGGCCGGTCACCCCACCGTGCGGGCCCGTGACGAGATCATCGCCTTCCTGGCGGAGCGGCTCCTGACGCGGACGTGACGCGGGCGGTGTCACACCGTGGCGCCGGGCCCCTTCGAGGAGAGCGGGTCTGGCGGTTCAGCGCCCGCCCGTTCCGCGCGACAGCTGGTGGAGGCGGAGGGCCAGGTGGATCTCCAGGGCGCTGGCCGGGGCGTTCCAGTCGGGGCCGAGGAGTTGGGCGACGCGGTCGAGGCGTTGGACGACCGTGTTGACGTGCACGTGGAGGGCGTCCTTGGCGCGGGAGAGGCTCGCGCCGTGGTCGTAGTAGGCGTGCAGGGTGCGCAGGAGTTCGGTGCCGCGTTCGGCGTCGTAGGCCACGACCGGGCCGAGGACGCGCTCGACGTACGCGCCGACGTCGGCGCGGTCTCCGAGGAGGACGCCGATGAAGCCCAGGTCGGCGATGTCGGCGCCTTCTCCGGTGCGGTCCAGGGCGTGCAGCGCCGTGACGCAGCGCAGGGCTTCGGCATGGAGGGCGGCGAGCTGTTCGGGGCCGTGGCCCGGCCCTGCCGCGCCCACGGTGACGGGCGCGCCGAGGGCCCGGGTGAGGTCGGCGGCGAGGTCGCGGGCGAGCGCTCCGGGCCGGTCGCAGGGTGCGAGCAGCACGCTGTGCCCGTGCCGGGTGCCCGCAAGGCCGCCGAGCCCGCGCACGACACGGGCGGCTTCCGCGGCGAGCCGGGGGCGATGGGAGGGCTCGGTGTCGAGGACGGCGATGGCGTGGGGGCGGGCGAGGTCGAGTCCGAGGCGCCGGGCGCGCAGGGTGAGGCTGCCGCCGTCCCAGTGCGCCGAGGTGGAGGGGTCCGCGAGGAGGTCGTCGAGGAGTTCGCCCCGTACCCGGTCCTCGGTCTCGGCGACCGACCGGCGGATCAGCAGGAGCATCGCGGTGACGAGGGCAGCGCGTTCGAACAGACGGCGGTCGGCTTCGGGGAGGTCCGCGCGTCCGGTCAGGACGATGCTGCCCAGTGGTTCGGCGCCGGCGAGGACGGCGCAGGTCCAGACGCCGTGGGCGCGGACCGCGCGGCCCTCGCTGCACGACGCGTCGAGAGCGACGGTCGCGGGCGACACCGGTTCGGTGCCGACCCGGGCCAGCTCGCTGCCGTCGGTGTCGTGGACGGCCACTCCCCCGCCGAGCAGCGCCGCGATCTCGGCCGCCACCTCGTCGGTGCCCGCGCCGCGCAGGACCAGTCTGGACAGTCGGTCGTGGGCGTCGGACGCCTGGTGGAGCGCTTCGCTGTGGGCGCGGGCCGTGGCGTTGGCGGCTTCGAGCCGGGCGAGGGCCGTCCGGGTCTCTTCCATCCTGCGGGCGCTGTCGATGGCGACGGCGGCGTGGTCGGCGAGCGAGCCGAGGAGCGCGATGGCGTCGGGGGTGAACTCGCGCGGGGTGCGGTCCGCGGCGAAGAGGACGCCGATGATCTCCTCGCCGAGCCGCAGCGGGACCCCGAGGATCCCTCGGAGTCCTTCCTCGGCCACGCCGTCGTCGATGGTTCCGGTGTGCCGGTAGCGGCGGTCGGTGCGGTAGTCGGTACTGGCGTAGGGGCGTGCGGTCTGCGCGACGAGGCCGCCCAGTCCTTCGCCCAGGCCCAGGCGGAGTTGCTGGAAGGCCGCCGAGACGGAGCCCTCGGTGACGCGCATGAACGTGTCGTGCGCGACCGGGTCGTTGAGCGTCAGATAGGCGACGTCCGAGCCGAGCAGCGTGCGGGCCCGCCGGACGATGGCGCGGAGCACGGCGTCCAGGTCCCGCAGACCGGCCAGGTCGCCCGCGGTGTCGAACAGCGCCACGAGTTCCGTCTCCCGGCGCCTGTACTGGTCGAGCACGCGCCGCACCGACAGGGCGACCTCGGTGGTCTCCTCGATCCATTCGACCTCCGCCGGGGCGGCCCCGCCGGCCCGCGAGCGCGCGGGAAGCGCCGCGAGCTCCTGAGCCGGAGCGTCCGCGGCGAGGAGGTCGAGCATGCGGCGTACGGCCGTCTCGGCGGGTGACGGCGTTCGGGCGTCGGCTGGACGGCCGGCGGTCATGGGGCCTCCTCGCGGCCATGGGGGGGGCGGGTGGTGCTGCTGGGCGAGCCCCACGGACGGCGGTCATGGGCCTGCTCGCCGCCTCGGGGCGAGTCGTGCTGCCTGGCGGGCCCCACGGACGGCGGTCATGGGGCCCACTCACGGCCTCGGCGCGGGTGGTGCCGCGGTCGTGGGCCCGGTCCGTCGTCATCACACCTCATGACGGCGGACCGGGCGGCTCACGCGTACGGCGTTGCTAGACCCGGTCGCCCGCCGGGACCGCGGGAGCGGTGGCGGTCTCCTCGTCCCGTCCGCGGGCCAGGTCGCGGCCGCGGGTCTCCCGGGTGACGGCCACGGTGATGGTGGTGACCACGGCCGCGGCACACAGGTACAGGGAGATCGGCGTGGAGGAGTCGTAGTCCTTGAGGAGCTCCACGGCGATGATCGGGGCGAGTGCACCGGCGAGGATCGAGGCGAGCTGGGATCCCATGGAGGCGCCGGAGTAGCGGACCTTGGTGTCGAACATCTCGGAGATGAACGCCGCCTGCGGCCCGTACATCGCACCGTGGAGCAGCAGACCGGCGGTCACGGCCAGGGCGATCACGGGGAACGACCTGGAGTCCAGCAGACCGAAGAAGACGAACGCCCACACGGCCATGCCCGCGGAACCGATGAGGGTCACCGGGCGCCGGCCGATGCGGTCGGACAGCGCGCCCCACAGCGGGATGGTGACGAAGTGGACGGCCGAGCCGATGAGGACGGCGTTCAGCGCGGTGCTCTTCGGCAGTTCCAGGTGGGTGGTCACGTACACGAGGAGGAACGAGGTCAGGATGTAGTACGAGATGTTCTCGCCGAACCGGGTGCCGATCGCGGAGAGGACCTCGCGCCAGCTGCGCTTGAACACCTCGACGACCGGGGCCTCCTCCTTGGCGCCGGCCTCGGCGGCGGCCTCGGCCTTGGCCTGCGCCTCCAGGAAGACCGAGGACTCGGAGACCGAGACGCGGATCCACAGGCCGATCATGACGAGCAGGCCGGAGAGCAGGAAGGGGATGCGCCAGCCCCAGGACTGGAAGGCGGCGTCCGACTGGACGGCGGCGAGCAGCGAGAGGACGCCGGTGGCGAGCAGGTTGCCGCCGGGGGCGCCGGCCTGCGGCCAGGAGGCCCAGAAGCCGCGGTTCTTGTCGCCGCCGTGCTCGGAGACGATCAGGACGGCCCCGCCCCACTCGCCGCCGAGCGCGAAGCCCTGGACCAGACGCAGCACCGTCAGCAGGACCGGCGCCCAGACGCCGATCGTGTCGTACGTGGGCAGCAGGCCCATCGCGAAGGTGGCGCCGCCCATCAGCAGGAGGCTGAGCACGAGGAGCTTCTTGCGGCCGATCTTGTCGCCGAAGTGGCCGAAGACGATGCCGCCGAGGGGGCGGGCGGCGAAGCCGATGGCGTACGTGATGAAGGCGATCAGGGTGCCCACCAGCGGGTCGGCGCTGGGGAAGAACAGGGTGTTGAAGACGAGGGCGGCGGCCGACCCGTACAGGAAGAAGTCGTACCACTCGATGGTCGTGCCGATCAGACTCGCGGCGACGATGCGGCCGATGCCGCCTCTCGGCGTGGTGGTGTCAGACATGGGTTCACCGGGTTTTCGCAGGGGGGACGGGACGGGGTGGTGCGGGTGGCGCGTGCAGGGGCCGCTCTCGGCGGCTGTTCAGCCGGCGGTCCAGCCGCCGGTGGCAGGTGAAGGGCTGCGCCGGGGCGGCTGGTCAGCCGGCGGTCCAGCCGCCGTCGAGCGGGAGGGAGGTTCCGGTGAGGTAGCCGGAGTGCGGACCACAGAGCCAGAGGACGGCGGCGGCCACCTCCTCCGCCTCGAGGAGCCGTTTGACGGGCGAGCGGGCCAGCATGACGTTGCTGAGGACGTCGCCCTCGCTGATGCCGTGGGCGGCGGCCTGGTCGCGGACCTGGCCCTCGACCAGGGGGGTACGGACATAGCCGGGGTTGACGCAGTTGCTGGTGACTCCGTGCGGGGCGCCCTCGATCGCGGCGACCTTGCTCAGCCCCTCGAGGGCGTGCTTGGCGGCGACGTAGGCGGCCTTGTAGGCGCTGGCGCGCAGGCCGTGGACGCTGGAGATGTTGACGATCCGGCCCCAGCCCTGCCCGTACATGTGCGGGAGCGTCCTCCGCATGAGCAGGAACGGGGCGGTGACCATCACCTTCTGGATGAGTTCGAAGCGCTCCGGCGGGAACTCCGTCAGCGGGGCCACATGCTGGAGTCCGGCGTTGTTGACGAGGACGTCGACCTCGGCGGGCAGGAGGTCGACGGCTCCCGGGTCGGCGAGGTCGGCCACCTGTGCCTGCCCCCCGACGATCTCGGCGACCGCCTTGGCCGCGTCGGCGTCCCGGTCGACGACGTGGACGGTGGCCCCCGCCTGTGCCAGGGCGAGCACACAGGCCCGGCCGATGCCGCTGCCGCCGCCCGTCACCATCGCCGTACGACCGCTCAGGTCGATGTCGGCGACGGGTGGCGGCAGGAGGGCCGGGCTAGGAAATGTGTTCGTCATGGCCGGAAACAGTAGGGAGAGCCCTCCGCCCGGCCCATGTATGTGCCCGCCACAGTGCTGAGCACTTCAATGGCGCCAAACACCATAGGCATCACCTGCGGAAGAGATAGCGGCTTACGAATCCGGCCAGTGAGGGCGACCTGCACCGCTCGAAGCGGGGTCCAGCTGCTCACGACAGATGCCGCCGAGCCGGGTCCCCATCCCACCGAGCGACCGGACGAAGTCCCGGCCTGCCAACTCCTGCGTACTACTCGGCCGTTCGCGGGTCGGGCCATGGATCGTCGTCACATTGCCTCCGTATGAAGGCTGGGGGCCCCGCCCATGTCGGCACCGATGAGCGAGCCCGCATGATTCACGCCACACCGAGGGCACGAGCCGCCGTGGCCACGGTGCCCCCTCCTTGTTTCCCCCACGGAAGGCTTCAGTCATGGGACCGTCGCATCCCCCGTTCCGCACCACGAAGGGCCTCCGCTTGGTCGGCGGCGTCCGCCGCTGGCTCACCGCCGCCGCCGGCGCCCTCGCCCTGACCGGAGGTCTGGTGGCCGTCGGCCCGCAGGCATCCGCCGCCGGCCTGACGCAGGTCACGAGCTTCGGTTCCAACCCCGGCAACCTGTCCATGCACACGTACGTACCGGACGGCCTGCCCGCCGGCGCACCGCTCGTCGTGGCGCTGCACGGCTGCACGCAGAGCGCGAGCGACTACTACGAGAAGTCCGGCTGGCCGAAGTTCGCAGACTCCTACGACTTCGCACTGGTCTTTCCGCAGACCACCAGCGCGAACAACTCCAACTCCTGCTTCAACTGGTTCGAGAAGGGCGACAGCACCCGCGGCCAGGGGGAGGCGCTGTCGATCAAGCAGATGGTCGACAAGGCCGTCTCCCTGTACGGCAGCGACACCCGGCGGGTGTACATCACGGGCCTGTCCGCCGGCGCCGGCATGACCGCGAACATGCTCGCCGCCTACCCCGACGTCTTCGCCGGCGGCTCCATCGACTCCGGACTGCCCGCGTACTGCGCGACCGCGCTGTCCGCGGCGTACACCTGCATGTACAGCCCGCCGAACAAGACGCCCGCCCAGTGGGGTGACCTCGTGCGCTCGGCCGCGCCCGCGGGCACGACGTCGTGGCCCCGGGTGGCGATCTGGCAGGGCACCGCCGACACCACCGTCAAGCCGGCCAACGCCGACGAGCTGCGCGACCAGTGGACGGACGTGTGGGGCATCGGCCAGACGCCCTCCCGCACCAGGAGCCTCAGCGGGGGCACCACGCTGAGCGAGTACGACGACACCT
Organism: Streptomyces sp. NPDC002825; assembly: GCF_040295385.1. Classification (NCBI taxonomy): domain Bacteria; kingdom Bacillati; phylum Actinomycetota; class Actinomycetes; order Kitasatosporales; family Streptomycetaceae; genus Streptomyces; species Streptomyces sp. NPDC002825. The sequence continues at coordinate 65,403 of NZ_JBEOVH010000032.1, read as the reverse complement.
CCGGCAGGCCCGCCGTCCAGGTCTACTCCATCTCCGGCATGGCCCACGGCCTCGCGGTCGACCCGGGCAGCGGCCCGGAGCAGTGCGGCACCGCCGGCACGTACTACCTCGACACGATCTGCTCCAGCTACCACACCGCTCGCTTCTGGGGCCTCGACGGCGCGGGTGACGGCGGTGGCCAGACCCCGGGCGGCCTGCCGGCGCCGACGGGGCTGGCACTCACCGGCACCACCGACACGACCGCGACCCTGACCTGGGGCGCAGTGTCCGGAGCTGCCTCCTACAACGTGTACCGCGACGGTACGAAGGTGGGCACCACGACGTCGGCCGGCTACACCGACACGGGCCTGGCCACCGGCTCGACATACGCCTACACGGTGGCCGCGGTGGACGCGGCGGGAGCGGTCGGGACCGTCTCCTCCTCCGTGACGGCGACCACGACCGGGTACACGCCGACGTGCTACACGGCCAGCAACTACGACCACGTGGCCAGCGGACGCGCGTATCAGAGTGGCGGTTACGCCTACGCGACCGGCTCGGGTCAGGCCATGGGGCTGTGGAACACCTTCACCACGCACACCCTGAAGCAGACCGCACCCGGCTACTACGTCGTGGCGGATTCCGGCTGCTCGGCCTGACGCTCGCGCCCCTGGTGGAGGTGTTCATCACCACCTCCACCAGGGTTGATGTGTGGATGACAGCCATGGTCGCCCCCTTGCGGCCTGCCTAGGCTCACTGCCCATCGGTTGTATCGGCCACCGGTTCCGACCAGTGAGGTCGCACCGGTCGCCCGAGGGAAAGGGTCCGTATGGGTCTGGACAAGACAGTCGCGAGCGCCGCCGAGGCGGTGGCCGACATCCCCCACGGCGCCTCGCTCGCAGTCGGCGGCTTCGGGCTGTGCGGCATACCCGGCACGCTCATCAACGCACTGTGGCAGAACGAGATCAACGATCTCAGGATCGTCTCGAACAACTGCGGCGTCGACGACTGGGGCCTCGGACTCCTCCTAGCCGCCGGACAGATCTCCCGCATGACGAGCTCGTACGTGGGCGAGAACAAGGAGTTCGCCCGCCAGTACCTGAGCGGAGAGCTCGAGGTCGAGCTGGTCCCCCAGGGCACCCTGGCGGAACGGCTGCGGGCCGGCGGCGCCGGGATCCCCGCCTTCTACACCCCCGCCGGAACCGGCACCCAGGTCGGCGAGGGCGGACTGCCCTGGCGATACGCGGCGGACGGGACGGTCGCGGTGGCCTCACCGGCCAAGGAGACGCGGGAGTTCGACGGCCGGCCGCACCTCCTGGAGCACGGCATCACCACGGACTTCGCGCTGGTCCGCGCGACCATCGGAGACCGGCACGGCAACCTCGTCTTCCGCTCCTCCGCCCGCAACTTCAACCCGCTGGCCGCCATGGCCGGGCGGATCACGATCGCCGAGGTGGACCACCTCGTCGAGCCGGGCGAGCTCGACCCCGACGAAGTCCACCTCCCCGGCATCTTCGTCCAGCGCGTCGTCCGGGTCACCCCCGGCGACCCCGCCGCCGAACGGCGCATCGAACGCCGCACCGTCCGACAGGAAAGGGACGCCTGATGGCCCTCACCCGCGAGCAGATGGCGGCCCGCGCCGCCCTGGAGCTGACCGACGGTTCGTACGTCAACCTCGGCATCGGACTCCCCACGCTCATCCCCAACCACCTGCCGCCCGGCGTCGAGGTCGTCCTGCAGTCCGAGAACGGCATCCTCGGCGTCGGCCCGTACCCGACCGAGGACGAACTCGACGCCGACCTCATCAACGCCGGCAAGGAGACCGTCACCACCCTCCCCGGCGCCTCGTTCTTCGACTCGGCCCTCTCCTTCGGCATGATCCGCGGCGGCCACATCGACGCCGCGATCCTCGGCGCCATGCAGGTCTCCTCCTCGGGCGACCTCGCCAACTGGATGATCCCCGGGAAGATGGTCAAGGGAATGGGCGGCGCCATGGACCTCGTCCACGGCGCCGGCCGGGTCATCGTCCTGATGGAACACACCGCCAAGGACGGCACACCCAAGCTCGTCGACACCTGCACCCTGCCGCTGACCGGCCGATCCGTCGTCCAGCGCGTCATCACGGACCTTGCCGTCATCGACGTCACCCCCGACGGCTTCGCCCTCGTCGAACTGGCCCCCGGCGTCACCGTCGAGGAGGTAGCCGCGGCCACCGCGGCACCGCTGCTCGTACCGCAGGCGATCACCGCGGCGGCTTGAGGTCTTCCGCCGGCCCGGTGTTCCCGGACAGCCACCGGACCGGCGGACTCACCGCACCTCGGCCCCGCCGACCCCGCCAGCAGGCACCACCCGCTCCGTCCCGACCGCGCCCTGTCCGAGGTTGCCCTGCCTCGCGCTCGGGACGGATCCCTGTCCGGGCCTCAGAAGGCGATCCCCGCGTCGCGCGCCGGGGAACCCACGCGGGATCCGCTGTACCATCCCGGGCGAGGCCGACCGGGCTGGCGGTCCGCTACGAGGCGACCGTCCTGATCGCGGCCATCAACGCTGGCTGTGGCCCACGCCCACTGGCCATGGCCTCTTCCCCGTCTTCCCCCCTAGGCTGCGTGATCCACATCGTTCGGGGGGATCATGAACTTCACGCGATACCGCAGACCGTCGACCTTCCTGCTGTTGGCGGTGGCAGTCGTCCTCGCCACCGGTGCCGTAGCCGGACTCCCGTCGGGCGGCGAGGGAACGCTCCTCCTGCTGGTCGGGCTCCACGAGTACGTCCTTCTGCTGGGATGGCTCGCCCTCGCCGCGCTGACCGGGGCGGTCCTCTTGGGGTTGCCGAAGTCCTCGCTGCGCCTGCCCCTGATCACCGGGCTGCTTGTCATCGGCGTCCCCACGCTCATCATCGGGGGCTGGGCGTCTGCGGTGTTCGGTGACTCGGAGGAAGTGTTGAAGACCGAGACGGCGCCCGGCCGCCGGGACCGCCATCTGGTCGTCGTGGCGCGGACCGGCTTCCTTGACCCCGTCTGGTGCGTCTACGTCCACCGGGGGGACCCGCCGCTGGAACGCCGCTGGAGCGTCGGCTGCTTCAACGGCGACTCCGAAGGCAACGCGCTCAGCGAGGCCGTGTGGACGGCCCCCGACCGAATTCGTATGACCACAGAGGGAGGAGCGGTCCACGAAGTGACCATCACCCCGGGTGGCCGTCCCGATCGGGTTGTCTCCGTCGGCTAGTGACCCGAGGCGGACGCGGCCGACGGGCCACTGCCGCATCGACCAACGCTTTCCCCCAGCTGTACGGTCGGGATGTGGATGCGAGCCGCCAGCCGACGCTTGATGAGATCGAAGACCGCTTCGTGGCACTTGTCGAGGGTCGCCTGACCCGGGACGAGGCCGACCGGTGGGCCGCACAGTGGGTGGCGGACGACGCGCTCAGCTGGGACGACACCTCCTGGTGGGCACTGGGTCTCCTCCATGGAATCGACCTTCCCGCAGACGAGAGCGGTGCCTACCTGCACGACGACGAGGAGCTCGGTGCATGGCTCATCGAGCTGAGAAGGCGCCGGACGAGGTAACGCGGCCAGAGCTGCCTTTCCCACGACCCGCATGATCCGCCGCCCCATCATCTGGCATCACGAGCAAGCCGGCGATGAACGCCTTCCCGCCGTGGTCGGCAGGACCGATGTCGCCTGAAGCGCCGTCCCGGGCACGGTCAGGTCATTCTTCTGCGCCCGCTTCGACCGGGCGGACGTACCAGTCCGAGCAGAAATCCGCCTTCAGGACCGCTTCGTCCCGGTGGAGGTGGTCGGCGTCATGCAGGACGACTCCGCTCACCACGAAGTGGCTCGCGCCCGAGTCGACCGAGTCCCTCATCTCGACCGACCTGGGACGCAGCGGCACGTCGATACGTATCGGAGCCCCGGCAGGCAGTCCGCTGAGGGCTTCGAGTAGCTCCCCCACCGTCATTTCCACGGTCTCGTGCCGGTAGCGCTCCACCTTCATGTGATCGTCCATGCGTCTCAGAATAGGAGCCGCGACCCCTTGACCGGCCGGTAGCGATCACCGGCCCCAAGAACTCCTGATGGAATGAGAGCTGTTGCAAATGACCGGTACGGCATAGCAGAGGTGGGGTCCTCATCGAGAGCAGTTTCGGGAGCGAGCGTCTCTCGGCGCGAAACCGAGGCGGAGGAAGGCTCGGTGGCCCGGTCCCCCGCCACCCTGATCGCCAAGGGTTGCCCCACACTCTCGTGAGGCTGAGGTTCACGCTGTGTCCGCGTCGGCACCGATGGCGCCGGCCGAGCGAAGCGAACGCCCGAGGTCTCCGGTGAGGATGAGCGGATGTCGCCGCCACCACCACAGGTCGGGGCCGGGGAGCCTGTGGAACTGGTCGAGTGCCATGCCGTCGTCGTCGATGGTCGCGGCCTTGTACCGCTCGTCCAGAGCTTTGATCTGCGGGGTCCAGAGCTGGACGATGTGGTCATCCAGCAGGAGCCACGCCTCGTGCAGCCAGTTTCGGCAGTAGAGGTCGTTGGTGTACTCGTGGACGAAGTCGCCGTAGCCACGCTCGATGGCACTCACCAGGGCCGCCCACGCGTTCACCCTTTCAGCGACCGTGAACGCTGTGCGCCAGCCACGCTGGTGCAAGAACTCTCCAACTTCGGTTTCCGTAGCCACGGTGTGAGGTTTTCATGCCGAATCCGTCCGGGCGACAGAGTTATGTCCCGCCAGAGGCAGACGGGACCGCAACCGGGCCCTACACCCAGTTCGCCCACCCAAAGGTGAAGAGATAGGCCCGTCGCCCCGCGTCCAGACCTCGAATGCCCCGAATGAACATGACCACCAGAGCAACGAAGAACAGAGCAGCAAAGGTGCCGACTACGAGGGCACCGGCGGCGGGCTCAACGAGCAAGCCCACGATCACACTCGCGACGATGACCACCCCCAGACCGAAGTGCGCAGCAGGCAGATCTGCCCTGACCACCTCACGCAGCGTCTTGCGCACCGACTGCATGTCGGAGTCATAGCGATCCCGCGCCGCTTCCGGATCAGCGGCGGGACCCTCAGGCCACCGCTCCATCGTCGCCCCCTCGGTCTGAACGGAGACTAGCGCGGATGGGATCAGACTCGTTCCGTCTCAACCAACCGAGTCCCAGCCGCACCCGAACGACTGACTTCGCTCAGACACGACAGACGTCAACACCACGGACCGAGGACGAGCGACCTGCGCTTACGAGGCAGAGGCCCGGGCAAGGCAGGTGCCGCTCGCGGGCGGCCGAAGGGGCTGGTCAGGGGTCACGAGGTGCGCGGTGTCATCACGCGTAAGCCGGCCGCGGCATTGAGGACCTGGTGGCCGGCATCGTCCAGTATCTGGGGCGCGGGCCCGTCGGCCAGGAGCCTGTCAGAGCCGTCCCGTCCTTGCGTCGGGCAACGGACGTCGAACCTGGATGTCAGTGCCGTCGATTGTGCTGACCTTCCCGCCGGCGCCGAGGTGCCCGACTAAGACGTCGTTTCTTATGGCGTGATCGTTCGTTGATCCGTGCATGACGGATCTGGTTGAGCGGTTGGTGCCGGACGAGTTGTGGGTGCTGTTCAGGCGGGTGGTGCCACCGACAGAGGTGATACGCCCGCAGGGCGGCGGCCGGCGCCGGGCAGGTGACCGCGAAGCCCTGGCGGCGATCATCTTCGTGGCGACATCGGGCTGCACCTGGCGGCAGCTGCCGCCGGTGTTCGGCCCAGCCTGGCCCACGGTCTACCGCCGGTTCGCCCAGTGGAGCCGGGACCGGGTCTGGGCCCGGCTCTACCGCGTGACCCTCGACGAACTTGGAGCACGAGGCGAGCTGGACTGGTCGCGGTGCGCGATCGACTCGGTCAGCCTGCGGGCGGCAAAAGGGGGCCACTGACGGGACCGAATCCGACCGACCGCGGCAAACTGGGATCGAAGATCCACCTGATCTGCGACCGCAACGGGCTGCCGCTGTCCCTGGGCATTTCCGGCGCGAACATGCATGACAGTCTGGGCCTGGAGCCGCTCGTGCGCGGTATCCCGCCCATCCGATCCCGTCGCGGGCCCCGACGGCGGAAGCCGGCGAAACTGCATGCGGACAAGGGCTACGACTACGACCACCTGCGCCGATGGCTCCGCGAGCGTGGGATCCGCCCTCGCATCGCGCGCAAAGGCATTGAGTCCTCACAGCGGCTGGGCCGGCACCGGTGGGTGGTAGAGCGAACCGTGTCCTGGCTGGCCGGCTGTCGGAGGCTCCACCGTCGCTACGAGCGCAAGGCCGAGCACTTCCTTGCCTTCGTCGGCATAGCAGCAGCCCTCATCGGCTACCGCCGACTAGCCAGGGCGAGCACCTGACACCCCGATGTGTCACACTCCTTCGCCATGCTCTCCGACATGAACGAGAACGCCTTCTGGCAGCTTATCGAAGCGTGCAGTCCCTCTGTCCCCGACCCTGAGGGTGATGAGCTTGCCGCTGCCCTGACTGCCCGCCTGACGAACGGCCCTGTATCTGACGTGGTCGGCTTCGCCGAGCAGCTCTCCTGGGCCCTGTACAGGCTGGACCGCAAGGAGAACGGCGATGGCCTGTCGAGCGATCAGTTCCTCTACACCCGGGCTGCGGTCGTCGCGGCCGGCCGTGAGGAGTTCGAGCGCGTACTTCGAGACCCAGAGCGGTTCATGCGGTACGCCAGCGACCTCGTCTGGGCCGAAGCCCTGCTCTACGTACCCGACAACGCGTACAAGCACCTCACCGGTGACGAATGGGACCGCAGCACCCGCTACAGCTACGAGTCCTACTCCAACACAGCCGGGTGGACCGCCGCATAGTCGTCCGCAGTCGCTTCTGCCTGCACCATAAGAAACGACGTCTAAGACGTCGCTTCTTATGGCGGTCCTTGGGATCACGGGTGGCTGAGCGTGAAAGTTGGCTCTCAAGGACGCTTGTTGGTGAGGGCGCAAGTCCTGGGCCGCAACGGAGCGGGCGGGCTTCCGCCCGAGGTGCTACCGGTCCTCGCCAGTAGACTCCGGCGCCATGATGGCCGCCACTCCCGTATCGCCCGTCCCGGTCGCGCCGGCCGGTTTGACCCGCAGGGCCAAGAGATTCGTCGCATGTGAAGGCATCCGTGTTGCCCAGCAGGACATCGAGTGCCACCGCGACGCCTGGATCGAGCACGGCGTCCCGGCCGTGGAGATCGATCGCGCGGTGGCCTTCGAGGACCGTTGGGGCGGTCTCGCGCTGCCGTCGGCACCGTTCTACGAGAGCGGCCCGCGCGTCCTGGGCGCGGACGTTCCCGAGGGCTCGGCTGCCGAGGGCTGGTGGATCCCGGCCGGGGACTGCCGGTATTCCATGGCCTACGGATTCATGATCGGCCCCGGTGGCGAGTTCGGGATTCACGGCTACCAGTGGGCACCGCTGCATGGCGGTACCGAAGGCTGGGTGGAGTCGTTGGCGCTGGCCGGCCACGCGAGACGCTGGGCCAGAACCATCACGAGGATCACCGGCGAGGCCGTCGACTCCCTGGACCTCGAAGGGTACGAGCCGGTGCCCGAGGTGCAGGGCCTGACCGACACCTGGTGGCGGGGCAAGGACTCGCTCATCGCCCTGTACCGGGGCGAGGCCGTCGCCATGGAGGCCCCGGGATGCCTTGAAGCCCATGTCTACGGCGGCCTTGACGAGTGGGGCCTCCACGGCGGCTGACCATCAGCTGACGCTGGCGAACCTCCCCGTTCGGCCGGACACGCCAATTGTCACGACGCTGACCGGTTCTGTGCGTCCGCACAAACGAGGCGGCGAAGGCAGATGAGGGCCGCGGAAATACCCGCGAAGGCGAGGAAGTGCTCGGCCTTGCGTTCATACCGCCGATGCAGGCGACGGCAGCCGGCAAACCAGGACATCGTGCGTTCCACAACCCAGCGATGGCTGCCGAGGCGTTGGGAGGACTCCACGCCACGGCGGGCGAGCCGCGGCACGATGCCGCGCTCGCGCCGCCATCGGCGCAGATGGTCGTAGTCGTAGCCCTCGTCGCCGTGCAGTTTGGCCGGACGACGCCGACGCGGCCCGCGGCGCGAGCGGATCGGTGGGATACCTCGAACCAAGGGTTCCAAGGCTTGGCTGTCATGCAGGTTGGCGCCGAGATCGCGACTGCGATCGGCAGCTGCCCGCGTGCGCCGAGCTCATCCAGGATGACCCGAAAGAGGCGGCCCCCCACACGCTCACGGCTCCACCGCGCGAACGGTTTGTACACCGTTTGCCGGCAAGCCCCGAAGACTGGCGGAAGCTGACGCCAGGTGCAGCCCGACGTCGCCACGAAGACCATCGCAGCCAGCACCTCGAGGTCCCCGGCCCGTCGACGTCCCCCGCCCTGCGGCTGATGCACCACGCCACGGTCGGTGGCACCACCCGCCGGAACAGCTCCCACAGCTCGTCCGGGATTAACCGCTCAACAAGACGATCCACGTTCAGTCAACGATCGCCGAAGACCAAAGGAAACGACGTCTAATCCGGCCAGGATCCGTAGCACCGTCGATCAGAGACGGTCCAGTTCGCCGCCGATCGCCTCCCGCAGCGCGTCATGCTGCGGTCCGAGCTTGAACTGCTCGTCGCTCCAGCGTTCGCGCGGATAGAGCCACACCGGAGCACCCGCCAACTCGGCCGGCTCCCACTCGAATCGCGGCCACACATGCGCGTGCAGGAACGGGTCCGTGTTCCCCAGGATCTCCAAGTTGACCCGCCGAAACCCTCGGTCGAACCGTCGGCAGGCGCGCTCGACCGCTTCACCGAGCCGGTCCATGTCAGCCAAGAACGACAGCCGCTTCGCCTTCGGCAGGTCCGAGAGTCGCTGCACATCCGGTTCGTCCACGAGGAGCACCGAGTATCCCGGCAGGAACTGAACGTCCCCGATCACAGCGAACCCTGACGTCAACCGCCTCAATACGGTCGGGTTCTCACCCCTCAGGGCAGTACCGATCCGGTCCGTCCGCCAGTCACCAGTCATGGCCGAAACCTACTCACGCCAGACGGTTCTGAGCGAACCAGCCGCTCTCGTCGTCACCCGCTTCGGATCCCATAGGGCAACCATTCCAGCGGCGGCCTTGGTCACCGTCCCGGTAATTCATCAATTCGCTTCATCGCGAGAACAGCGCAACCGGCGAGCGAGCATCTGTGCCACCCGTCCCTCACCTTGAACGCCCGCCCCGCTGCAGCACAAGGCCCGCTCTCGCATGCGAGAGCGGGCCCCTTCCGCCGGCCGTGCAGAAGCACGGGATGCGCGGAGTGTTCCGGGCTGTGCCTGTCGGCCGGCCCGGCTTCAGGTCAGTGGGCGCCGAGGTAGTAGAGCTCCGCGCCCTCTTCCCAGCCCTCCTCCGAACACGAGGCGGTGAAGATCGGACCGTACACGGCCGAGACACCGGTCGCCGAGCAGTGCGAGCTGAAGGCGGCACTGCCCTCGGAGAAGCTTCCGATTCCGACGCCGTCGTGGGCGAGCGCGGCACCGGCGCCACCCAGCAGAATGCCCACGGCCAGAACAGACGCGGCGAGAGAACGCATACCTACTCCTCAAGAGCTCCGAAGACGTGGCAGAAATTTGCCCGTCGCGCCATCAAACACCGAACAAGGGCAATGGGACACGACGTCTCACTCCAATGCCGGAATGCAGATCTGGAGGCCAAGAGACCGCAGAAACGATGCTTTTCAGTCGCCCGTTGAGAATTCCTCCTCATACATTTCCCCGCCGGACTCGGGCTGCCGCCCGCTTGTAGGCGAACCCTGCCCCCCCCCTCGCGGCCACTCCCGTAGCGCCACCGGCTTCTGTCAGGTCACTCGGCGGCGGATCCACCACACGCAGAACCCGGTCAGGGCCACCTGCTGCAGCACGGGCGAGCCCGACTCGGTGCGCAGGCAGTCGGCGAAGGACGACGGCACGGGGACCGGGCGGCCGGCCGCGTTCAGCGTCTGCTGGGACGTGACCCAGGCCCCGGGCACTTCTTCGAGGTGGGCGACGATCTCCTTGGCGCCGTCCTGGATGCTGATGGGAGCGCCGTCGGGCTCGACCGGCAGGACGGTCCGGTCCGCGGTGGCCAGATGGGACCGGATCCACATCGGTACGACGAACTGGACGGCGGCGTACAGGGCGAACGTCGTCGCCATCGCGGGCAGGGTGCGGCGGATGACCAGGCCGAGCGCGACGCCCAGGACGAAGGCGAACGCCGCATGGGCCATCGGGACCACACCCCGTGCGGCGAAGGCCACGGGGTCGAGTCGCGGGAAGTAGGTGTCCGTCGCTCCGCCGCCGTTGACGGCCCGGTCGATGGGGCTGCTCCACCAGCTCACCGCGAGGCTGGCCAGCCCGGCGGCGGTCATGGATGCCGCCGCACCGATACCCAGTTTGGTCGCCAGCCAGCGGGTGCGAGTGACCCCCTGGCTCCACGCCAAGTAGTGCGTACCGGCCTCCAGTTCGCGGGAGATCAGCGGCGCACCCCAGAACATCCCGATGACCGCCGGTACCGCGAGTACGACCAACAGTCCCGTGTAGTAGAGGCTCTGGTCCGAACTGGAGATCTGGTCCACCAGGCCGCTGCCGGCCGTCAGGTAGAGCTCGGCCAGCTGCGGACCGGTGGCCCCGAGGGTGGCGGCGAGCACAGCCACGACGGCGAACACCACGGCCGCCTGGGTACGGAACTGACGCCAGCTCAGCCAGATCATCGGAGTACCTCCAGTGCGGGGCGGGTGTCACGTGCCGCGTCGGCGGGCCGGGCCATGTAGGCCAGGACGATGTCTTCGAGACCGAGCGGGCCGACGGTCCAGGACGGATCGTGGACCGCGGTGTCGGTGCGTACCAGGAGGGTGGTCTGCCGTTGGGTGTGGCTGGCGGTGATGACGTGCTGGCCGGCAGGAAGCGTGTCCGGGTCCCGGCGTGGTCCGGTCAGCCGGTGGTGGCAGGCGACCAGGTCGTCGATCTCGCCGGCCACCTGGACCCGGGAGTCGACCAGGACGATGACGTAGTCGCAGGTCCGCTCCACGTCGGAGACCAGGTGGGAGGAGAGGAGGACGCTCAGCTCGTGCTCGGCGACGGCCTCCATCAGATCCTGCATGAACTCCCGGCGGGCGAGCGGGTCCAGAGCCGCGACCGGCTCGTCCAGGATCAGCAGCTCCGGGCGCTTCGCGATGCCCAGGGTGAGAGCGAGCTGTGCCCGCTGACCGCCGGACAGCTTGCCTGCCCGCTGCTTCGGGTTCAGACCGAGGCGACGGATCCGGTCGCGCGCCACGGCGTCGTCCCAGTTCGGGTTGAGGCGCTTGCCGAAGTCGAGGTGGTCGGCGACGCTCAGCGAGGAGTAGACCGGGGTGTCCTGGGCGACGAAACCGACCTTGGCCAGCTGTTCCGCACCCTCGGCAGGACGGCCACCACACACCTCGATGCTGCCGGCCGTCGGGGTCAGCATGCCGGAGGCCAGTTTCAACAAGGTCGACTTGCCGGCGCCGTTAGGGCCGACCAGGCCCACCACCCGGCCGGCGGGGACGTCCAGGTCGCAGTTCTGCAGCGCCCAGCGCTGCTTGTACCTCTTGCCCAGACCCCCGGCTCGCAACACAGCGCTCACGCGACGTCCTCTCCTGCGGCGTTACGGAACGTGCTCACGAACAGCGCCTCGATGCTCTCGTCGTCGAGGCCGGCCAGGCGGGCCTTGGTCAGCCAGCGCTGCAGGTCCTTGCGCAGCGGCCCCTGGGCGGCGAGCGTGCCGTCGGCCAGCGTCCGGGTCACGAACGTCCCCACGCCGGGACGGGCGGCCACCAGACCGTCGTGCTCCAGCTCCCGGTACGCCTTGAGGACCGTGTTCGGGTTGACCGCCGTCTGCTTCGCCACCTCCTTGACCGTCGGCAGCCTGTCCCCCTCCTTCAGCAGTCCCAGGCGCAGTGCGTGCCGAACCTGCTGGACCAGCTGTTGGTACGGGGACAGGCCGGACTGGCTGCTCAGGTGGAACTCAATCACCGGTTCCTCCATTTATCTAGTTGCCTAGCACTATAGCTCTCTAGGTCACCCAGCCGGCAAGGTGCGCGCTCGCCCGATGCGGAAGTGCCGGGCGCCGGCATGCACGTCGAGGTCTCGGCGAACTCCGCGCCCCGGAAGGCGAATCCGATGAGCCTCAGGCTCTTCTGTGACGCGGACGATCGAGCCCGGGCTCCTCGTTGCCGCCCTCGTCGCCACCGCCACCCCCGTCGCCGTCGCTCTCGCCCGCCAGCCGTGCCAGGTCCGTCGTCAGCGAGGTCAGCCAGGAGACGGCCGCGTAGTACGCACGCGGCGCGCCGGGGGGGTCGTCGGTGCTGCCGGCGGAGGCTCTCGGGGCGCGCAGCGGTGCCGCCGTGTCCATCGGGTCCCCGAGGGGATCCGTCCAGGCGGAGGTCAGCAGCATCCGCGCCGCGACCCGCTCACCCTGGCGCATGACGGACTCCGCCGCCTCTCGCCCGAGCGGCGGAGCCACGACCGGCTCGGGAGGTACGAGCAGCCGGTCGGCGCCCCACAGTGTGTGGTGCCCGGCGATCAGCGCGGCCTGCCAGTCCTGACCGACCGGCGCCGGCACAAGCCCCTTGGGTTCGCTCTGGTACTGGGCGTACGCCGACTCCGCCAGGACCAGGGCGTGCTGCAGCGACCGGTGGCCCGGCGCGGTGGCCGACGGCACGCGCCGTCCGCCCGCCCCGATCTGCCCCGTCGTGGCCACGACGATCTCCGCGGCGATCCGCAGCAACACCGCGACCGACCGCCGCAACTCGTCATGGGCGCCCCGCGGCCAGGCCAGCAGTCCGAACACCGCCCCGATCACGCTGCCGGTCAGCACGTCGAGCAGCCGGAACTCGGCGAGCTGCCAGGTGGCCGGTGCCAGTTGCGCGAAGACCAGGGCGACCACCACCGTGAACAGCGCCTGCGCCCACCCGACGCCCTTCACCGGCCCCAGCGTGAAGGTGACCAGCATCAGGGGCGGAAGGGCCACCGCGTAGACCTCGATGTCGGTACCGACCAGCGCCAGCAGCGCCGCCGCGACCAGCGCGCCGACGAGTGTGCCGGTCAGCGCCGTCCGCATGGCCGTCCGGGTCTCCCGTACCGTCGTGCGCGTCAGCGTCAGGGTGGCCAGCAGCACCCAGAAGCCGTGCGGGAGGGTGTCGATGCCCGCGATCAGCCGGGCCGCCGCGAGGGCCAGACTGATCCGCACGGCGTTCTGGAAGAAGACCGACCGGCCGCCGACGTGGCCCGACAGACGGCGCCACCACAGCCGTGGGGCCCGCATGCGCGCGTACCAGAAGCGGCCTTGCGCCGGTGCGTCGGCCGCCCGGCCCCGTACGGCGATGTCGGCCGCGGTGGACATCGCGAGCGCCGCGTCCGTCACCTCCAGGAGCGCCGCGTTGCGTCGCAGCACCGCGGGAGGCGCGTCATCCGCTGCTGTCAGCGCCTGACGGACCTCCAGCAGGTGCGCGTGTGCCCGGCCGTCGGGCGATCCGCCCCGTAGCCGGGCGGCGGTCTCCCTCGCCGCCTCCCCCACCGCCCGCAGCGGCTCCAGGCCTCCTGCCTCCGGCGCCTCAGCCGTTCGGGCCGTCCTGTCTTCCCGGCCCACGCCTCCTCCCGAAGTGCCCGTCGTCCGGGTGCCCTCGCCGTTGCTCCCGGCACCCGCTTCCCCGCGCGGGACGGCATCCCGCGGAGGCGGCGGCAGGACCGTCAGCCGGCCGAGCAGCGTGCGTGTCGCCAGGCCCGTGTGGGCCAGCGCCCTGGACCGCAGACCCGCCCCGGCCGGGCGTTCCGCCTCCGGGACGTGGGAGGAGCGAAGCCCCGTGCTCAGGGCACGGGCGGTGCGCAGGGTGGCCTCCGGCAGCGTGTACGGGGCGGTAATCAGCCGGTCCGCGCAGCGCGCCGCGCCCTCGGCGGCCCGGGCGGCCCTTTCCCGGTAGGGCAGGGCAGCCGGCTCGGGCAGTACGGTCAACTCCGCGAGGATCAGCAGGAGGAGCCCGACGGTCGCCCCCGCCAGGCGTTCGCCCAGCGAACCCGGGTCGTAGGGCGGGAACGACGGCAGGATGTACATCAGCTGCAGCCCCGTGGCCGCACCCGCGAACCGTGGTCCTCCGACGGCCGTGAACGCGAGCGCGAACCCGACGGCCAGCATGCCGAGCACGGCACTCCACGTCTCCGCGGACAGGTACGTGCCGAGCGTGATCAGCACCCAGCACACCGGCACCACGCCCAGCAGCAGCGTGGCCCGCCGGCGCCCGGAGCCGGGAAGGCGCGACAGCCCGGCCATGGCGATCGCGCCGAAGAGCGCGTACGTGGCGGCGGTCGCCGAGTCGAAGCCGTAGAGGAGCGCGTAGAAGCCGGCCGTGGCGGTGAGGGTGACGCGTAGGGCGCCCCGCGCCGCCGCCCGGTAGGCGGGCGACAGCCTTCGCGGGAACGCGCCACCCATGCCCCCAGCATCACCCGGCCCACCGCACCCGGCACGACGGACAGGCGCCGGGCGAGGTGCGGGGGCCCCGGCCTTGACCGGGGGTGCACAGTTGTTCACCCTGGGGGTGAACGCCCGTACACCCCTCTCCCGGCCTCGCACCGACTCTGGAGCACGATGACCCCCGCCGAATCCGCGCCCGGCACGCCGCCCGGACACATCCGCTCCCGGCTCGTCGTCCCCGTCCTCGCCTTCTGCGGCATGGTCGTCGCCGTCATGCAGACCCTCGTCGTACCGCTGCTGCCGCACGTGCCCGAGCTGACCGGCGCGAGCCCGGCCGCCGCGGGCTGGCTCGTGACCGTCACCCTCCTCACCGGTGCGGTGTTCACTCCGGTCCTCGGCCGGGTCGGCGACATGTACGGCAAGCGACGCGTCCTGCTCGCTTCGCTCGGCGTACTCACCCTCGGTTCCGTACTCTGCGCGGTCAGCTCCGACATCGGCGTACTGATCACCGGCCGGGCCCTTCAGGGCACGGCACTCGCGGTGATCCCACTCGGCATCAGCATCATCCGCGACGAGCTCCCGGCCGAGCGCGTCCTGCCGTCGATCGCGCTCATGAGCTCCACCCTCGGCATCGGCGCGGCGATCGGCCTGCCCCTGGCCGCCGTCGTGACGGAGAACTTCGACTGGCACACCATGTTCTGGGCATCGGCCGCACTCGGCCTGCTCGACCTTCTGCTCGTGCTGGGGATCGTGCCGGAGTCGGGCGCGCGCTCCCGGGGACGCTTCGACGTGCCGGGCACGTTGGGCCTCGCCGCCGTACTGGTCGGTGTGCTCCTGGTGATCACCCAGGGCTCCGGCTGGGGCTGGACCTCCGCGCTGACGCTCGGCCTGCTGGGCGCCTCGGCGGCCGTGGGACTGCTCTGGGGCTGGTACGAACTGCGTACCACGTCCCCGATCATGGACCTGCGCGTGTCCGCCCGCCCCGCCGTTCTCCTGACGAATGTCGCCGCTCTGCTCATCGGCTTCTCGTTCTACGCCAACTCCCTGGTCACCGCCCAGCTCGTACAGGAGCCCACGACCACCGGCTACGGCCTCGGCGCCTCCATCGTCGTCAGCGGGATCTGCCTGCTGCCCGGCGGGCTCGCGATGGTGGCCCTTTCCCCTCTCTCGGCGCGGATCTCCGCCACGTACGGACCCCGCACCGCGCTCGCTCTCGCAGCGGTCGTCATGACCGCCGGCTACCTGATCCGCTTCTTCACCAGCCACAGCCTCTGGCTGATCGTCGCCGGCGCCACCGTGGTCTCGTGCGGCACCGCCATCGCGTACTCCGCGCTGCCCGTCCTCGTCATGCGGGCCGTCCCGGTGAGCGAGACCGCGTCGGCCAACGGCCTCAACACGCTGATGCGCTCCGTCGGCCAGGCGTCCTGCAGCGCCGTGGTCACCGCCGTACTGGCCCGTGTGACCTTCGTGGCGGCGGGGCGCACCGCGCCGACGCTCCACGCCTACCTGCTGATCTTCCTGATCGCCGCCGGAGCGGCCCTCGCCGCCCTCGTCGCCGCCCTCCTGCTGCCGTCCGACCGGCCGGGTCGGAGAGCTCCGCGCGACGGCGACCGGTCGGGCGGTACGGTCGCGGTGTCGACTCCCACCAGCACCGCCCGAGGGAACGCATGAGCACCCCCGACGAACCCGTCTCCCCGGCCGCCACGACCCCCGAGGACCGCATCGGGGGTGGTGGGGAGGAAGGGCCGGAGACCGGACGCGATGCCATCATCCGCGCCGCACGGCGGGCGTTCACGCTCAAGCCGTACGCCGAGGTCACCATGCGCGGCATCGCCGCGGCGGCCGGCGTGAGCCCCTCCTTGATCGTCAAACGCTTCGGCACCAAGGAAGCCCTGTTCAACACGGTCGTCGACTTCCGCCCGGCCGCCGCCGAACTCTTCAGCGCTCCGCTTCCCGACCTCGGCCGGCACCTCGTCCTGACCATGGTCGACCTCCGCGACCGGCTCCGCGGCGACCCGCTCCTGCGCGTGGTGTTCTCGCTCGGCATCGAGGACGAGCGCACCCTGCTGCGCGCCCGCTTCCGCGAGCAGATCACCGGCCACCTCACCGCGGTCCTCACCGGTCCCGACGCCCGACTGCGCGCCGAACTCGTCGCGGGTCAACTCCTGGGCCTGGGGGCCACTCTGAGTCTCCATCGACCCGACGGCGCCACCGCGCACACCACCGCCGATCGTCTCGCGGACCTCTACGCCCCCGGCATCCAGCACCTCATCGACGCCGGCTGAACGACGGCGCGGTCGCCCCCGGGCCCGCTCGCTGCCCGGTCTCCGCGTTCTCGGATCCGTCCGGCCGGGCCGCGCCCCCGCCGGACCGTCCGGGTTGGTAGCTTGCGGGCGTGGACGACTTCTCACGCTCGTGGACCGCGCTGCGCGAGGCCGTCGCCGGTCTCGCCGACGAGGACTTCACCCGGCCGTCGGGCTGTGCGGGCTGGCTCGTACGCGATCTGGTGTGCCACCTCGTCATCGACGCCCAGGACGTCCTGATCACCCTCGCGACGCCTGCCGGTACGCCACCGACGCGCGATGCCGCGTCCTACTGGGAGGTCGCCGAGGAGCCGCCGGACGGCGACGACCCGCTGGACGCGCTGACCGTACGGCTCGCCGCCGCGTACGGGGACCCGGCGCTGCTGAAGTTCCACCTCGACGACGTCGGCTCCGCGGCCGGACGCGCCGCCGTGCTCGCCGACTCCGGCCTCGCGGTCGGAACGCGCGGCGAGGTGCTCAGCGTCGGTGACTACCTCTCCGCGTACGTCCTGGAGTGGACGCTGCACCATCTGGACCTCGTGGCGCACCTGCCCGACGCGCCGCGGCCGCCGGCGCAGAGCCCGGCCGCCGCGCGTGACCTCCTCGAGCGGATCGCCGGCGCCCCCTTCCCGGCCGAGCTGTCCGACACGGACGCGCTGCTCCTGGGAACAGGCCGCCGCACGCCGAACGCCGCGGAACGGGCCGTACTGTCCGGGACGGGCGCGCGGTTCCCGCTCTCGCTCGGCTGAACGGGGCCGAGCCGCTGTGCGAGTAACGCGCGGTCACCCGCTCCCGTACGCACCCCCAGCCCCGCCCCTGGCGTCGCTCGCTGAGCTCGCCCCCGAACGCGCCTCACGACGCGCGGCATCCGCCCGCGCAAGGGCGGGCCGAGGCTCGTGCGTCCTCATTTGGCGCGGCACCCGCCCTCGCGGGGCGGGCTCACGAGGCGTCGGTGGCGCTGTCGCCGGAGGGCAGGGCCGCTCTTCTCCTGCGGTACAGGACCACCCCGCAGACCGCGAGGAGGAGGACGGCCACGGCGGACACCCCGAGGGCCGTCCGCTCGGCGAAGAGCCTTCCCAGCACTTCCAGCGCGCCGATTCCCGCGGTCGCGTAGATCAGCGCCCAGGCCGCTCCGCCCACGAACAGGGCGGGGAGATAGCGCGGCAACGGCATGCGCATGCTGCCCGCGAGGAAGTTGGCGGCGGTCTGGAAACCGACGGTCAGGAAGGAGACCGCCACCACCGGCGCGCCCCACCGCTGGATCGCCCGCTCGGCGCGCAGGAACTTCGCCGATGAGATCCGCCCGGCGAACCTGCTGCGCCGGGCGCCCGCGCCCGCGAGCCAACCGACGGCGAACGTCCCCGCGGCGCGCAGCAGCACGATGACGTACAGGGCTCCGGCGGTGAGCGCGATCTTATCCACGGCGCCTCATTCCGGGCACCGGTCCGTCACCCGCGCCTCTCGTGCGCCCGCCTGGGCGCCCCGCCGTATCGGGCGCGCGACGCGCACGAGCCCGGTCACCGTCTCTCACCTGCGCCCACCTCTGCCCGTTCCGTCGGGAACCCGTACCCGTACCCCTGATCCACGCTCCAGGAAGGCCAGCCTAACCTAATGCTCAGACGGCGGATCCAGGGCAGCGAACAGACGGCCGACTCCGGTCGGGTCACGAGGTGGTCAGGAGCTGCGGCGACAGCGTGGTGATCACCGAGCCGGTCCAGCGGATCTGCCGCCGAGTCCTCTGGTGGCAGAAGGTCGTGACCTCCAGCAGTCGGGAGTCCTTCGCCGCTCGGGCGCCTTGCGAGAGCATCTCCCAGTACAGGGAGTTCTCACAGGCGGCGAGGTGGAGGTCTCGCAGGTCGGTCAGCAGAACCAGGCCGGGCTGGGGACCGAGTACGGCCCCGCTTTCCTCCCGCTTCTCCCGCGCAGGGGGGCCGGGAAGGTCGAGGGCGTAGTCCCGGCCGACGTCGGCCAGGCGGACGGCGTGTTCGTGCGACCAGCGCGCCACGTCCCTGGCGACGTGGTGAATCTCGTGGTCGTCTCGGTGGCGCTCGGCGACGGCCAGGAGTGCCTCCCCGAGCGCGCGTTCGCCGTCGTGCACGGCGCGCAGGATGATGCCGATGGATTCGCTCACGGGTGCTGCACCTCATCGCTGGACCTGCTGGTGGCGCTCTGGCTCGTGTGCGCGGCCGGGCCGCCGGTGGTCGCCGGCACCCGTTGCGGGTCGACGGGCGCGGAGGCGGTGGTCGTCGGCGCGGGAGCAGGCGTACCGTCGCCATGCTCGACGAGGACGAGGCGTGCGGCGGCGGTCTTGAACAGCGGCTGCTTGGAGGCCGGGTCCCAGTCGGTGATCGTGGTCTCGTTCGCCGCTCTCCCGCCGCCGGTTCCGGGCGGGCGGTGGCCCTCGGCCGTGTCCCAGTAGCCGTAGTGGAAGGGCAGGAAGACCATGCCGTCGCGGATGGCGGTGATCCGCAGCCGTGCCCGCACCGATCCACGGGCGGTGGCCACGTCGACGAGGTCCCCCTCCCCGAGGCCCCGGGCGGCGGCCTCCGCTGCGGAGATCTCCGCCCACACGTCGGGGGCGGCCGCGTCGAGGACCGGGACCCGGCCGGTCTTGGTCCGGGTGTGGAAGTGGTACAGGGTGCGGCCGGTGTTCAGTTGCAGCGGGTACGCGTCGCAGGTGTCCTCGTGGGGCGGCACGTACTCGGCGGCTTTCAGCATCGCCTTGCCGTGCGGGTTGCGAGCCCGGTACTCGGTTTCGTCGACCGGGGCGCCGGTGACCAGGTCCTTGCCGTAGGTCTCGCACAGGTCGGGCGCCGCCCAGGTGGGACCGTCGCCGTAGAGCCGCTCGGTGCCGTCGGGGGCGTCCTCGGTGCAGGGCCACTGGATGCCGCTGCCACCGCGCAGCTTGTCGTAGGTCAGTCCGGTGTAGTCGCAGGGCCGGCCCGCGCTGCACCGCTGCCACGCCTCGAAGGCCCCCTGCGGATCGTGCCAGGACACGAGGCCGGCGCCGTCCTTGTCGCGGAACGCCATGCGGCGGGCGTAGTCGAGGAAGATGTCCAGGTCCGGTCGGGCCTCGCCAGGCGGCTCGACGGCCTTGTCGGACAGGTGGACGGTGCGGTCGGCGTTGGTGAACGTGCCGGTCTTCTCGCCCCAGGTCGCCGCCGGCAGTACGACGTCGGCGAGCTGGGCCGTCTCGGTGAGGAACAGGTCCTGGACGACGGTGAACAGCCGTTCCTGCCCGAGGATGGAGCGGATGCGGGCCAGTTCGGGCAGGGAGACGGCGGGGTTGGTGCCGCTGATCCACAGCATCCGGATGCTGCCTTGCTCGGCGTAGCGGAACATCTGCATCGCGGGCGTCGGCGGCGCGTAGTGCGGGATGTCGTCCGGCTCGACGTTCCAGACGCGGGCGAGGTCGGCGACGTGCTCGTCGTTCTCCCAGTTGCGAAAGCCCGGCAGGTCGCCGTCGGCTCCGCACTCGCGGGTGTTCTGCGCGGTGGGCTGGCCGTTCATCTGCAGGATCCCGGCTCCCGGGCGGCCGAGCATGCCGCGGATCACGTGCAGGTTGTTGACCTGGACGGCGGCCGCTGTCGCCTGGTGCGACTGGTAGAAGCCCTGCAGCACGGTCGACACCAGTCGTTCGGCGTCGCCGAGGAGTTCGGCGGCCTCACTGATCCGCGTGGCGGGGACGTCGCAGATCCGCGCGGCCCACTCCGGGGTGCACGACGCCACCTGGGCGCGGAGTTCGTCGAAGCCGACGGCGTGCTGCTCGATGTAGGCGGAGTCGACGCGGTCGGTACGGATGACCTCGTGCAGCAGGGCGTTGAGCAGGGCGACGTTGGTGCCCGCCCGTGGTGCGAGGTGCACGGAGGCGCGGCGGGCGACCGGGGTGGGGCGGGGATCGACGCAGAGCAGCCTGGGCGCGTCGGGGCCGGCCAACCGGTCCAGGACCCTCATCCACAGCACGCTCTGGGTCTCGGCCATGTTGTGGCCGAACAGGGCGATGGTGTCGGCGTGGTCGATGTCCGTGTAGGAGCCGGGCTGGCCGTCGGAACCGAAGGTCTGCTTCAGCGCCTCCCCGGCGGTGGCGGTGCACAGGCGGGTGTTGCCGTCCAGGTGATTCGTGCCGATGCCGGCTCGGGCGATCACCGCGAGGGTGTAGTACTCCTCCAGGAACAACTGTCCGCTGGTGTAGAAGCCGATGGAGCCCGGCCCGCGTTCGGCCAGGAGCTCCTTGGAACGGGCCACGACACGGTCCATCGCCGTCGGCCAGTCGCACTCCACCAGCCGCCCGCCGTCACGGACCAGCGGCCGCGTCAGTCGGTCGGGCGAGGCGTTCGCCTGCCATGCGAACAGGTCTTTCGGGTCCAGCCGACCGCGGTTCACGCGGTCCGTGGCCCGACCGCGCACGCCGACGATCCGGCCGTCCTTCACCGCGATGTCCAACGCGTCACCGTTGGAGTGCAGCAGGGACGCGCTCTGGACCCACCGGTCCACTTCCCCGGGCGCCACGCCGGCGGCGAGTCCGGTGTCCGTACGCACGGGCCAGCTCGCCCCCTGGGGGTAAGGCGTGCGCCCGCCCCACGGCTCAGCGATCCGGTCGAGCCAGGGCTTCACTGAGCACCTCCACAACTGGGCGGCAGACCGCCGGCGCGCCTGCCCGGCCGGGAGCCGAAGGGACGCCCCCGGTGTCGACGACGCCGAGCCGCACCACACGGATGAGGCACGTCCACGCTAGCCCGGCCGCTCATCGAGGACCGCGTGGCACGCCGTCACCGAGCTCCACGAAGACGAAGGCACACCCGAGGGCAGCCCGACGCTCCGGCGGGACGCATCCGGAACCTCGCGCGGTGGCGCGCCCCTGTGCTGCGCCGCGTACGTCGGCCGCTGGAACGGACGTCGGCCGCAGCCCTCGCGGAACTCCTGGGCGAGCTGGAGAGCTACCCCGCGCCGCCATCGGAAGCCACCGGAGTCGGGACTCACACTCCGACGAGACCGCCATCAAGACCTTTCCCCCTCCGATCCCCGTCCTCGTACGGCGGAACTGGTGCGAGCTGCGGGGACGGTCACCGCTGACCGGCAGGACGTCCCTGGCCCAGCGTGTTCGAATGACCAGCTGACAGGGGGCGGCCCCGGTCAGTAGCCTGTGTTCGTCATTCCGATCGACTGTTGAGATGTCGAACACAAGGGAGGGGGCGGTCGTGGGAAGACTCGTGCCTGCCGTGACCCGGGCCCTGGACATCCTGGAGCTCTTCCTCGACGGGGACGGAACGCTCTCGACCCCCGAGATCGTGCGCCGGCTCCAGCTTCCGCGCACCACCGTCCACGAGCTGGTGACCACGCTGGCCGCCCGCTCGTACCTGGTGCCGGTCCCCGACCAGCCCGGACGCTACCGGCTCGGCGTACGCCCGTACCAGCTGGGCAGCCGGTACGCCGAGCAGCTCGACCTCGCCGCCGAGGGCGGGCAGGTGGCCCGGGCCGTCGCCGAGACCTGTGACGAGACCGTGCACGTCGCCATCCTGGAGGGCACGGACGTCATCTACATCGCCAAGGTGGACTCCACGCACGCCGTGCGGATGGTCTCCGCCGCCGGCCGTCGCCTCCCCGCGCACTGCACCTCCGTCGGCAAGATGCTGCTCGCCTCGCTCCCCGAGGATGAGCTGGCGGCCCGGATCCCCGACGGCGCCGAGCTGGTCGCGATGACCCCGAACAGCCTCACCGAGCCGGGCGCCCTGCGCGAGGCGCTGGCCGAGGTGCGACGGCGAGGCGTTGCCCTGGAGAGCCGCGAGTCCAATCCGGACGTCAGCTGCGTGGCCGCCCCCGTGCGGGACCGCTCCGGCCGGGTGGTCGCGGCCCTGTCGATCTCCGTGCCGATGATCCGCTGGAGCGAGGCGCGCCGCACCGAGCTGGAGGAGCTGGCCGTCAAGGGCGCCACCGAGCTCTCCGAGCGCCTTGGCCACCGGAGCCCGGCGTGATCGAGGTCGCGGTGCGGGAGGAAGCGGAGCTGGGCGAGGGCCCGACCTGGGATACGGGCGCCGGGCGGCTGGTCTGGGTCGACATCCTGGGCTCCCGGGTGCACACGTACGACCCCGCCTCCGGGCGCCGGACCGTCCTCGCCACGGAGCAGCACGTGGGCGCGGCCAAGCCGCGCGTGAACGGCGGCCTCGTCGTCAACCTCCGTGACGGCGTCGGGGTGTACGACGCCCAGGGGGCGTTCAGCTGGCTGCATCACGAGCCGGTTCCCGGCCGCCGGGGCAACGACGCCGCCGTCGCACCCGATGGGGCGCTGTGGGCGGGCACCATGCGCTACGACGAGGCGGCCGGCGGCGGAAGCCTGTCCCGGGTGGCGCCCGACGGTGCGGTCCGCGCGGTCTTCGGCGATGTCACCGTCAGCAACGGCACCGGATGGAGTCCTGACGGGCGGCGGATGTACTACGTCGATTCGCCCACCCGCAATGTCGACGTCTTCGACGTCGATCCCGAGACCGGACTCCCGGTGAACCGCCGCCCGTTGGCCGTCGTCGAGGACGGCGCGGGCTTTCCCGACGGTCTCGCCGTCGACGCCGACGGCTGTGTGTGGGTGGCGCTGTGGGACGGTGGCGCGGTGCGCCGCTACACGCCGTCGGGGGTGCTCGACCGGGTGCTGGAACTGCCCGTTCGCCGGCCGACGGCCTGTGCGTTCGGCGGGCCGGGCCTCACCGATCTGTACGTGACGACGGCGCGGACCGGCCTGGACCGTCCGCACCCGCTGTCCGGCTCCCTGCTGGTCGTACCCGACGCGGGACAGGGCCTGCCCCAGCCGCCGTTCGCAGGCTAGGACAGGTCCGTGCCAGACGCGGGACGGGGCCTGTCCCAGCCGCCGTTCGCAGGCTAGGACAGGTCCGTGCCAGACGCGGGACGGGGCCTGCCCCAGCCGCCGTTCGCCAGCTAGGACAGGCCCGTGCCAGACGCGGGACGGGGCCTGCCCCAGCCGCCGTTCGCAGGCTGGGACAGGCCCCGTCCTCGGTCCGCGGGGGGGGGAACGGTCTACGCGCCGACCCTCCGCTTGTTCCACACGTCGAAGCCGACCGCGGCGAGCAGCACCAGGCCCTTGATGACCTGCTGCCAGTCGGTGCCGATGCCGACGAGGTTCATGCCGTTGTTCAGGACACCGAGCACCAGTCCGCCGATGATGGCGCCGAGTACCGTGCCGACGCCGCCGCTCATCGAGGCGCCCCCGATGAACGAGGCGGCGATGGCCTCCAGTTCGAAGTTGAGCCCGGCCTTCGGGGAGGCCGCGTTGAAGCGGGCCGCGAAGACCAGACCGGCGAGCGCCGCCAGCATGCCCATGTTGAGGAAGACCAGGAAGGTGACCTTCCGGTCCCGTACGCCGGAAAGCTTCGCCGCCGGCAGGTTGCCGCCGATGGCGTACACGTGGCGGCCGATGACCGCGTTGCGCATCAGGTACCCGAAGCCGACCAGGAGCGCGGCGAGGATCAGCAGCACCACCGGGGCGCCCTTGTAGCTGGCGAGCAGCAGCGTGAAGACCAGGATCGAGGCGGTCAGCGCGCCGAGTTTCACCGCGAACAGGCCGGCCGGCAGCACGTCCAACGCGTACTCGCTCTGCCGGCGGCGGTCACGGACCTCCTGGCGGATGACGACGGCGATCAGCACGAGGCCGAGCACCAGGGTCAGGTTGTGGTAGTTCGTGGTGGGGCCCACCTCGGGCAGGAAGCCGTTGGCGAGCTTCTGCAGGCTCTCGGGGAACGGGCCGAGGGTCTGGCCCTTGAGGAAGACCTCGGTCAGGCCCCGGAAGACCAGCATCCCGGCGAGGGTGACGATGAACGACGGCATCCCGGCGTAGGCGATGAGCAGTCCCTGAGCTGCGCCCGCGACGGCGCCGATGGCCAGGCACAGCAGTGCCGCGACCGGCCATGGCAGGTCGTGCTGGACCATCAGCACGGCCGCCACGCCCCCGACGAACGCGGTGATCGAGCCGACCGACAGGTCGATGTGCCCGGCCACGATGACGATCATCATGCCGATCGCGAGGATCAGGATGTAGCTGTTCTGCAGCACCAGGTTGGACACGTTGCGCGGCAGCAGCAGGTCGCCGCCGGTCCACACCGCGAACAGCGCCACGATGATGCCGAGGGCGATCAGCATGCCGTACTGGCGCATGTTGCGGCGCATGCCGTCGAGCAGTGGCCGGGCGGCGCCCCCGGCCGGCCGGGCCACCGGCTTCGCGGTCGTGACGTCAGCGCTCATCGTCGTTCTCCCTCGTGTCTTCCTCGGTCATGCGGCGCGTGAGCACGTCCGTGTCTTCCTCGGTCATGTGCCGCATCGGCGCGGCCGTGTTTTCCTCGGTCATGTGCCGCATCAGCACGTCCTGCGTCGCCTCCGCGCGCGGCACCTCGCCGGTGAGCCGGCCCGCGGCCATGGTGTAGATCCGGTCGCACATGCCGAGCAGCTCGGGCAGTTCGGAGGAGATGATGATCACCGCCTTGCCCTCGGCGGCGAGCCGGTCGATCACCGTGTAGATCTCGTACTTGGCGCCGACATCGATGCCCCGGGTCGGCTCGTCGAGGATCAGCACGTCGGGGCCCGCGAAGATCCACTTGCTGAGGACGACCTTCTGCTGGTTGCCGCCGGACAGCCGGCCCACCGGCTCGAACACCGTCGGCGCCTTGATGTTCATGGAGGTACGGAAGTCCTCCGCGACCCGCCGCTCCTCGTGGGCGTCGACGACGCCCCGGCGGGCGACCTTGGCGAGGGCGCTCAGCGAGATGTTCCGGCCGATGGTGTCCAGGAGGTTGAGCCCGTAGTGCTTGCGGTCCTCGGTGACGTACGCGATGCCGTGCGCGACCGCCTCCGGGACGGTCCGGGTACGGATCTCCCGCCCGTCCTTGAGGACCGTGCCGCCCGCGTACCGGCCGTACGAGCGCCCGAAGACGCTCATCGCCAGCTCGGTGCGGCCCGCGCCCATGAGGCCGGCGATGCCGACGATCTCGCCGCGCCGGACGGACAGCGTGGCCCCGTCGACCACCTTGCGCTGTTGGTCGATCGGGTGGCGGACGGTCCAGTCGCGGATCTCCAGGGCCGGGTGCGGGCCCTGCTCCCCGGCGTAAGGGGTGCGGTCGGGGAACCGGTGGTCGAGGTCCCGGCCGATCATGCCGCTGATGATCCGGTCCTCGTCGGTGGCCGGGTCGGCGACGTCCAGGGTCTCGACGGTCCGGCCGTCGCGCAGGATCGTCACCGAGTCGGCCACCCGCCGGATCTCGCCCAGCTTGTGCGAGATGATGATCGAGGTGACGCCCTGCTCCTTCAACTCCAGAATGAGGTCGAGGAGTTGATTGCTGTCCTCGTCGTTGAGCGCGGCGGTCGGCTCGTCCAGGACGAGCAGCTTCACCTCCTTCGCGAGGGCCTTGGCGATCTCCACGAGCTGCTGCTTGCCGACACCGATGTCCGCGACGCGGGTCCCCGGGTGCTCGGCGAGGCCGACCCGGCGCATCAGCCGGGCCGCCTCCTTCAGCGTCTCGTTCCAGCTGACGATCCCGCGCGTCGCCCGTTCGTTGCCGAGGAAGATGTTCTCGGCGATGGACAGGTACGGCACGAGCGCCAGTTCCTGATGGATGATCACGATGCCGTGCCGCTCGCTCGCCCGGATGTCACGGAAGCGGCACGTGGCCCCCTCGAAGAGGATCTCCCCCTCGTAACTGCCGTGCGGGTGGACGCCGGAGAGCACCTTCATCAGGGTCGACTTCCCGGCGCCGTTCTCCCCGCAGAGGGCGTGGACCTCGCCCCGGCGGACCGTCAGCGCGACGTCCGACAGCGCCCGGACTCCGGGAAAGGCCTTGCCGATCGAACGCATCTCCAGGACGGGTCCGTTCATGGTCGCCTCCTCCCGGCTACTTCAGGTCCGCGGCGGTGTAGTAACCGCCGCCGACGAGGACCTGCTCGTAGTTGGTCTTGTCGACGCTCACCGGCTGGAGCAGGTAGGCCGGGACGACCTTGCTGCCGTTGTCGTACGTCTTGTCGTCGTTGACCTCGGGCTTCTTGTCGTGCAGCACCGCGTCCACCATGTTCGCGGCGACCTTCGCGAGCTCCCGGAGGTCCTTGTAGACGGTCTGGGTCTGCTCGCCCGCGACGATCGACTTCACCGAGGCGAGCTCGGCGTCCTGCCCGGTGACCACCGGCAGCGGCTTGGCCTTCGAGCCGTAGTCGTCGGACTTGAGCGCGGAGAGGATGCCGATGGAGATGCCGTCGTACGGGGAGAGCACCGCGTCGACCCGCTCGGTCTTGTACGCGGAGGTCAGGATGTCGTCCATCCGCTTCTGCGCGGTGCCGCCGTCCCAGCGCAGGGTGGTGACCTGGTTGAGCGCCGTCTGGCCCGAGCCGACCACCAGCTGCTTCTTCTCGATGTACGGGTTCAGCACGCTCATCGCGCCGCCGAAGAAGTACTTGGTGTTGTTGTCGTCGTTGGAGCCGGCGAACAGCTCGATGTGGAACGGACCCTTCTTCGAACCGTCCTTCAGGCCGAGCTTCTCGACGATGTACGAGGCCTGGAGCTTTCCGACCTTCTCGTTGTCGAAGGAGGCGTAGTAGTCGACGTGCTGCGAGCCCAGGATCAGCCGGTCGTAGGCGATGACCGGGATGTGCGCGTCCGCGGCCTGCTGGAGGACGTTGTTCAGGGACTTGTTGTCGATGGCGGCGATGACGAGGGCCTTCACGCCCTGTGTGATCAGGTTCTCGATCTGGGCGACCTGCTGGTCCGGGTCGTCCTCCCCGAAGACCAGCTTGGTCTTGTACCCCTTCGCCTCCAGGTTCTTGACGACGTTCTTGCCGTCGGCGATCCAGCGCTCGGACGACTGGGTCGGCATGGCGATGCCGATGGTGGCACCCTCGGTGCCGGCCGACTCGTCCTTGCCTCCGCCCTCGGCGCTCTGCCCGCAGGCGGCGAGCAGGAGGGAGGCGGTCACGGCCAGGGCGCCGGTCACGGCGGCTCTGCGGTTGCGCATGGTCATCAGTCCTCGTTCTTCTCGTCGTTGAGATCGAAGCGATTCAGCAGCCCCGGCAGCCGGGAGCCGAGCGGCGCCATCGCGCCGTCCGCGCCGTGCCGGGCGAGCAGGTCGAGAGCGAGGCGGCCGCGCCGCACCCGCTCCCGGGCGGTGTCGAGGGCGAGGGTCCGTAGATGGGTGCCGTACGGATAAATCCCGGGCGCCTTCGAGAGGCCGAACTTCAGGTAGATCGGTGCGCCGCGCCGGATCAGCTCGGCGACCTCGTACATCCGCACATAGCCGCCGAGGTCGTCGGGGGCCTCGATGTACATGTCCATGGGGGCACCGGACGCCCGCCGGATACCCGTGAGGTGATCGAGCGTCAGGTCGCTGGGCACGTTGATCGAGTCGGCGCCCAGCCGCTCGTACACGGCGTACGAGGCGGGGTTGACCGGACCGATCAGCGCGGAGACCTTGAGCGTGGTGTCGGCCGGGATGAGGCCCCGGGTACGGGCCCGGTGCAGCGTCCACAGCACGCCCTCGTCGGCGACGAGCAGGCACTTCACGCCCAACTCCGTGGCGCGTACGGCGTCTTCGACGCAGCCGGCGACCGCGTCGTGGCCGCGGGCCCGCAGTCCGGCCCCCCGGGAGTCGGTGCGCACGGAGCCGCCGATGTCCCAGGTGCCGCGCGGGCCGGTGAAGAGGCAGAGCTCGATGGAGCGTTCGTCGGTGGCGGCGACCATCTCGGCGATCTCCGCGTCGGTCAGCATCCACACGCCGCTGCCCTGGCTGATCCGGTGCACCGGCACGTCGAGCCGCTCGGCCTCCTCCAGGACGACGGCCAGCGCCTCGGGCCCCTCGCAGGACGGGATCTCGGTGCGCCACCGGCCGCCGCCGGGGAAGGTGTGCGGGGAGGAGTCGGCCGGGTCGGGGGCGGGCGCCCCCAGGCCGAGTGCGGCGAGCGCCTGCTCGGCGGGCCGGCGGGCGGTCGGGGGGAAGGTGTCGGTCACAGACTGTCCTTCGCGTTCGAAATATCGGACATGGTTCGGAGCTGTGGGCACGAGCTGGTCAGGGTCGGCGCCGGCGGGCTGGGCCGGCTGGGGCCTGTGGCTTACGGGGTTCCGCGGGCCCGCGATTACTACGGATTGCGCCCCACGCTTCCCGGCCGCAGCAGCACCTTGCCGATCTTCGGGTCACCGGCCCCCACGAGCGCCATGGCCTCCCCGAACTCGGACAGGGGCAGCTCGTGCGTGACCAGCGGCAGCGGGTCGAGCAGCCCGGCCGCGAACAGGCGCGTGGCGTGCGCCCAGGCGGCCGGCGGGGCGCCGAAGACGGTGTGCACGGTCAGCTGCCGGACGACCAGGTCGGTGGGGTCGAGCCCCTCGGCGCCGGGCGCGGGGATGCCGGTCAGGACCAGGCGTCCCCCGCGCCGCAGCAGGCCGGCTGCGGTGCGGGCGGCGTCGGCGGAGCCGGCGGCCTCGATCACCACGTCGAGGTCGTCCGGGAGGTCCTGGTCGCGGGTGCGGAATTGGGTGGCGCCGAGCTGCCGGGCGAGCGGCTCCCGTTCGGCCCCCACGCCGACGACGAGCAGCCGTTCCGGGGAGGCTGCCGCGAGGATCCGCACCGCGAGCAGTCCGAGGGTGCCGGTGCCGACCACCGCGACCCGCTCACCGGGCCGGGCGCCCGCCTTGAGCACCGCCGCCGCCACGCAGGCCGCGGGCTCCAGGAGGGCGGCCGCGGTCAGGTCGGCGTCGTCCGGCAGGACGTGCAGCAGCCGGGCCGGGAGGGTGAGCGTCGGGGCCATGGCGCCCGGCAGGGTGAAGCCGGTCTCCTCGTACCCCGCGGTGCAGAGGGTCGTCTCGCCCGCGTGGCAGCGGTCGCAGACCTGGCAGTTGCGGAAGCCCTCCCCCACCACCTTGCGCCCGGTCAGTGTCCCGGGCACGCCGGCGCCGACCCGCTCGACGGTCCCGGACCACTCGTGGCCGGGGACGAGCGGGTAACGGACGTACCCCTCGGGCCGGTTGCCCTCGTAGACCTCGCGGTCACTTCCGCACACCCCGACCGCGTGCACGGCCACCAGCACCTCGCCGGGGCCGGGCTCGCGCGGCACGTGCGGGACGAGCCGGAACGCGCCCGGCGCGTCGATGACGAGGGCCTGGCCGCTCACCGGGTCTCCCGGGGCCGGCGCCGCTCCCAGCCCTCCGACCACAGATCGAACCGGGCCTGCTGCTGCGGGAACTCGGCGACCGCGTCCACGTCGAGCTCGACACCGAGTCCGGGCGCCTCGGAGAGGTGGAAGCAGCCCGTCTCCGGGTCCACCTGCGGAGCGCCCTTGATCACCTTCTTGATCTCGGCGTCCGCGAAGTCGTTGAAGTGTTCCAGGACCTTGAAGTTCGGCGTGGTGAAGCCCACTTGGAGAGAGGCGGCGGTGAGGACCGGGCCGCCGACGTTGTGCGGGGCGACCATCATGTAGTGGGTCTCGGCCGTGGCGGCGAGCTTGCGGGTCTCCCAGATGCCGCCGATGTGGCCGACGTCCGGCTGGAGGACGTCCGCGGCCTGGTTCTCGAACAGCTCGCGGAACTCGATCCGGTCGTGGATCCGCTCGCCGGTGGCGATCGGCATGTCCACCTTCTCGGCGACCTTCTTCAGGGCCCTGAGGTTCTCCGGCGGCACCGGCTCCTCGAGCCAGGCCGGCCGGAAGGGCGCGAGTTCGTGGGCCAGGCGCACCGCGGTGGCGGGAGAGAAGCGGCCGTGCATCTCCAGCATCAGCTCGGTGTCGGGCCCGATGGCGTCCCGTACCGCCTCGACCAGCGAGACCGCGTACTGGCTCTCGGCGTGGCCGAGCTCGTAGTGGCCGTTGCCGAAGGGGTCGATCTTCAGGGCCCGATAGCCGCGCTCGACGACGCCCCGGGCGGCCTTGTGGTAGGCCTCCGGAGTGCGCTCGGTCGTGTACCACCCGTTCGCGTAGGCCTTCACGCGATCGGTGACCTTGCCGCCGAGCAACTGCCAGACGGGGACGCCGAGGGCCTTGCCCTTGATGTCCCAACAGGCCATCTCCACGACCGCGATGCCGGACATCACGATCTCTCCGGCCCGGCCATAGTCCCCGTACTTCATGCGCCGTACGAGATCTTCGACGGCGAACGGGTCCGAGCCGCGGACGTGGTTGACCTCCGCCTCGCGCAGATAGCCGAGGAGCGCGTCGGTGTGCCCCAGCATCCGGGTCTCGCCGACTCCGGTGATTCCTTCGTCGGTATGGACCTGGACATAGGTCAGATTGCGCCACGGCGTTCCGACGACGTGCGTGCTGATTCCCGTGATCCGCACAGCGGTTGACCCCCTGCTGTTCGAGATTTCGTCATGCGTTCGAAATTCTGGCGTGACAGTAGGGAGACCGAACGGGGGCCGTCAAGGGGTCGTGCGGGACGGGTGTGCGGGCGAACGGCGGAAGGGGACCTGAGGCTGTCTTCGTACGCGTATACATCGGCGTCCCGAGGACCGGACCCGGCAGGTGGCGGCGGTGGCTGCGGACACCGGGGGACGGAGGCGGGGGGGTGCTGGTATTTTGCGGGCGGCCGACAGGCGGGGCGGGGGTGTCGGCACTTTGCGTGCGGAGGGCGGGGGGACGCTCCACCCGCTGAGGCACCGTCTCGCCCACCGGTTCCGCGCTCGCCGGCCTCCGCCGGGCTCCGTCGGACTCCGCCGGGCTCCGTCAGGCTTCGCCGGCCTCCAGGCCCTCCGTCGGGCTCCGTCGGGCTCCGTCGGGCTCCAGGCCAGGCATCATCGAAGGTGGGAAGACCATCGGCACGATCGACGAGGAGTGGCGATGAGGAGGAGTGGCGATGAGGCTGTCGTTCCTTGAGCCCCTCTACGCGGAGCCGGGCCCCTACGTCTCCGTGTACCTGGACACGTCCCGCAACGTCGAGCATCCCGAGCGGGCGATCGCCCTGCGCTGGCGGCGACTGCGCGAGAGCCTGTCCCGTCAGGGCGCGGACCGGGGGCTGCTGAACGTGCTGGAGGAGGTGGTCGGCACCGACACCGAGGTGCCGGGGGTACACGGGCAGACCCTCTTCGCCGCCCACGGCACGCTCGTCCTGAACGGGGAGCTGCCCTGGCCGCCGGAGCACGACTCCGCGCGCTACAGCACGCTGCCGGACGCGATGCCCCTGGTCACCCAGCACGTTCCGGAGATCCCTTACATGGCCGTGGTCGTCCACTACGGCGGCCTGCCGACCGCCGAGACCCACGGCTGGGTGACGCTGGAGGCGGAGACCGGCACCTGGCCGGTGTCCACCGTCACGCCGGGTGAGCGACTGCATCGCAGGGTCGCCGTGGCGACCTGGCACCGCACCGCCCTCCGGCTCGGCCACCGGCTGGACGAGCGGGCGCGGCGTGCCCATGCCGACGCGGTCGTCGTGGGCGGCGACGAGTGGGCGTGCAACGTTCTGATCCGCCGCCTGCCGCACACCCTTCGGGACAAGGTCGTACGCGTGGGCGGCCGGACCCCCACCGACACGGGTCGGGCCTTGCTGGAGCCGCAGCTCGACGGCGTCTTCCGGGGCCGGATGGCCGCGCACGACCGGGAACTCGTGGACATCTTCATCGGCCGGCGTGCCCTGGACGGACCCGTGGCGGAAGGGCTGGCCGCCACTGTGGCCGCCCTCCAGCGCGGCCAGGTGGCGGCACTGCTCCTGAACCGCCCGCCCGAGTCCTCGCTGCGGCTCTGGACGGGCTCGGAGCCCACGCAGCTCGCCCTGAGCGAGGCAGAGCTGATGTCCTTCGGCGTGCGGGCGCCTCGCGAGGAGCGCGCGGACGAGGCGCTCGTCAGGGCCCTCGTCGGCACCGGCGCCGAACTGGTCGTCGTACCGGAGAGTGAGCTGCGACTGAACGAGGGCGTGGGCGCCCTGCTGCGGTACGCCGACCCGGGAACCCCGTCCTGACCCCGAGGGACGGCTGACGACCCGGCGCTCCCTGCCCGCGATGGTCTCCGCGCGCCAGGTCTGGGGGCCTGGGGCGGGACCGGACGGAACGGGACCGGCAGACGTCACTGCCGACCCGCCCAGCGCCCACCCGTCGCAGTACCGCCCCTGACGCGCTCAGCGCTGATAGGTCCCGACCAGAACGCCCGAGGCGAGCTCCCTGCCCTTGAGGGCGCGGTGCACGTCCTCGACGCCCGGGTGTTCATGGAGCGGCAGCGGCTCGGAGAGGGCGTACAGGCGGAAGAAGTAGCGGTGCTTCCCGTGACCCGGTGGAGGCATCGGCCCTCCCCAGCCCACCCGTCCGAATCCGTTGGGCCAGTCCCGTCCTCCCTGGGGCGTCCCTCCCTCGGCCACCCCCGTGGTTCCCGGATCGATGCCGGTCACCAGCCAGTGCAGAAAGGTCGTCCCGGGCGCGTCCGGGTCCTCGCAGAGGAGGACCAGCTCGGTGGCGTCCTGGGGCACTCCCGACCAGGTCAGCGGCGGCGAAACGTCCTCTCCCTCACCGCTGTGGCGACGGGGGATCGCCGCTTTGTCGTCGAATGCCGTGCTGCTGATTTCGATTCCGCTCATGCGCGCCGCCCTACCCGCCGGCGACGACGCCGGCACGGGTCCGGACCGAAACCCCCCTTACGGCCGAGCGCACGCGCCGGCGGGAGGGCTGGGCGAAGATGGCAGTGTGCCGACAAGGATCCTGCTGGAGGGCCGCCCTGGCGCGGGCAAGACGACCGCCCTCCGCGGGCTGGCCACGCTGCTGCCCGACCGCCCGGCCACCGGCTTCACCACCGAGGAGATCCGGCAGTCCGGCGTCCGGGTCGGTTTCGCCCTGGAGACCCTGGCCGGGCGACGCGAGGTACTCGCTCATGTCGACTTTCCCGGTCCGCCGCGCGTGGGGAAGTACGGCGTCGACCTGCGCGTCATGGAACGACTGGCGCTGCCGACGCTGAGGCGGGCGGCGGAGTCGTCAGGCCGACTGCTGCTGATCGACGAGCTGGGGCGGATGGAACTGGCGTGTACCGCGTTCCGGGACGCGGTCGACGCTCTCTTCACGGCAGAAGTCGACGTCGTTGCGACCGTCCATAGGCACCACGATCCGTTCACCGACGCCCTACGGCGACGTGCCGACATCGAGGTGGTCCACCTCACCGCAGCAAACCGGGATGCGATCCCCGGCGAGCTCGCGGCCCGGTTGCAGCGATGACACACCGAACTCGCGGGCCGGGGCGTCCTGTTGTCCCCGCGAGGGCTGGGATACCAGCTACCGGAATACGAGCGAAATGAGGTCAGGGCGCGAAGTACCAGCAGTACAGACCGAGGCCTCTTGGCCCACGTGAGAGCGGTAGTCCTCAGCTGATCCGCCCGTGCACCGGCCAAGGCCGTCGAGAGCGCCTGCGGGACAGCGAAGACGGTGAAGCCGTCGTTGGCCATGGGCACCACGTACCGGAGCGGACTCTCCGCACCCGTGGGCGGGATTCCGCACCGGGTGCGGACCGGGGTGCGGTGGCGCGATCTGCCCGAACGGTCCAGGACGTGGAAGACGGCCTACGAA
Organism: Streptomyces sp. NPDC002825; assembly: GCF_040295385.1. Lineage (NCBI taxonomy): Bacteria > Bacillati > Actinomycetota > Actinomycetes > Kitasatosporales > Streptomycetaceae > Streptomyces > Streptomyces sp. NPDC002825. Next base: position 31,216 of record NZ_JBEOVH010000032.1, on the reverse strand, counting down.
CGCCACCGCCGTGGTCGGCCGACGGGGCGGGTGAGACCGACTGGGACACTCGGTCGACTCCAGAACCTGGTCGCCGCCTGGTGGCGACGGCGCTGGAGGCGAGGCCACTCGACCCGAGCGCGGACGGCCGCTGGCTCCCTGCGGCGCCGCAGAATCCGGCACACGATCCTGGATCGAGTCATGATGCAGGGTCCCGTGGCCGAGCTGCCAGAGGCTGAGTACCGACGCGTCTGGGACCGCTTCTACGAGGACTTCGATTTCCGGCCGAGCACGAGTTCGTCCGAGTGGCCATCCATCAAGGAGCCTGTGGCGTCGGTCACCTGGAGCGTCACCGCGCTTGACGGCGATCCGGAGTACGAGCGCCTGGACCGGCTGGTCGAGGCGGTCGAGCAGGGGCTGACCTTGTGTGCCGGCCCGCAGGGCACGCTGCTCGCACTCGACTGGCAGCACACGTCCTATCGCTTCGCACCGCACGAGGTCGGTGGAACTGGGCAGCCGGCTTGGCCCCTGAGCCCGTACCCCGACGGGGATTACTTCATCTACCTCTCGGAAGACTTCCGCTACGGCAGTTTCGGGCACCCTTGGGAAGGGTCCCTCTGCCTGTTCGGTGAGGAACTCCTGAGCGCCGTTTCCGGCGAGGTCGACAAGGTCCTTGGATCTCCGATCCGCAGATCCGGCAAGGCAGAGGGGCCGGCCTGACACTGCAGCCGTGGATGGTGATGACGAGCGGCTGTGCCCAGCTCATCAGCCACTACGGGGAAGACCTACTGCCCACCAAGTCGGAGTGCAGCAACCACGTACAGGCTCCCCGCTGCGGTCAGAAGCAGAAAGGCGAGAACTGTATGGACGACGAGCCCTCGCCCTGGGCCAAGGCCCAGATACGCCCGGGCCGCACGGCTCACACGGGGCCTGGGCCCACCTCGCGCGGCGTTCGCTTCCGCCCTCTCGATCGCGCGGCGTAGTTTCCGGCGGCTTCTCTCGGTCGTGATACCCAGGCGCACGCCGCCGGCATCGCGCACCAGCAGGGTCCGGTGTGCGCCGCCGTACGAGAAGGTCGTCAGCAGTCGGACGGAGGTGATCCGGTCGAGGTCGACGGACCGCTCACCGGTCCATGTGCGCGCGGTCAGGTACGACGATGAGTGCCGGAACGGGGCTCGCTCCTCGCACAGTGCGGGCAGGAGAACGTAGCCGGCGATCACGGACAGCAAGCCGAGCGCAATGGGTGTCCCTTCCGGGGCTACTCCGGCGCTGGCCAGCCCGTAGCCTGCGAGAGGCAGCAGAAGAACCGTCACCGCCAGGCCCGTTCCCATGCGTGCACGCGTCACGCTGTGGGTTGTGGCTGCTTCCACGGATGCCCCCGTTGTTGTCGGCGGAGATCAGCATGCACGTGCAGCGGACCTCTGCGCATTGCCGATGTCCGGCAATCTTCGGATCAGGATCTGTCGGAGCCAGGGCCCGACGCCTGTTCCGAAAGTGCACGAAGATGCGGGATGTGTCGTCCCCTCCGCATCCTCAGCCCGACGCGCGCCGTTGACTCGTGACGAACGACCTGGTGCGTGAGCGTGGACTCCACCGCCTGCCGCCGGGCCTCGAAGCCCATGCCAAGCTCGTGATCACCGCCCGGCCCGCGCAGGAACCCGCCACCCCATCCACTCGTCATGTCCATGGGGGTCGCCAAAGACCCGACGTCGTTTCGCTCTTCACCACCTAGGTCCGAGGAGATCCATGGTCGACACCGTCAACTCACTGGCTGCCCGTCTTCACGAAGTGATGGTGGAGTTCCTGACCAAGGGCCCCGCCGCGGCGGGCACCGCGGGCTTCCACGACGTCGTCGCGCGGGCCACGGCGCTGGGACCCGACGGCGCGTGGCTCGTCGCCGCGGGCCACGCGAGCCTCGGCAGCCTGGCCGGCGCACACGGACAGACGGACCAGGCGATCTTCCACCTCGACGCCGCGGTGACAGCCGGCTACAACGACTGTGTGGCGCTCCACGTCGCCCACCTCCGCCCGCTGCACCACGATCGCCGCTTCCAAGCTCTCTACGGGCGGTTGCGCGTCACCCAGGCCGACCTCGACGAGTTCCTCTGGCTGCACCAGGAGATGCAGATCATGTCGCAGGACGCCCAGCAGGCGGCTGTCGACAACATCGGCCGCCTCGACACCGGGGTGTCGCCCCTCCCCCAGGCCCCCCTGCCGACCCGTGTACCGAACACCCTCGGCGTCCTGGTCACCCGCACCGAGCTCGCCGCGGTCCAGACCGCGCTCCAACGGGTCGTCCTCAAGGCGGAGTTCCAGCGCAGTGCCGGCAATACCAGCCTCAGTCTCATCGACGACACGTGGGACTACGCCCGCGCCAGGCACGATACATGGGACGCCGACGAGCTGGACACCCGGCGCCTCCGGGCGGCCGAAGCCCGGGCCTTCGTCGCACGGCCCGGTGCCGGCACCACGCTCACCGCCTGCCCGCCGCTGGGCTCGATCACCTACCCGAGCTGAGGAAGGGGGCATCGGCTCGGCAGCCGGATAGCGCTGGCGGGGGACACAGCTCGGCCGCCGGGTCGCCCCCTCTCCTCAGTCGGCCGCCGCCTGCTCATCGTCGGCGGGTAGTCGGGCGACGGGGGCGGCCCACGGCATGGATGCAGGACTCTGCGCGCGCCCGTACCAGTCCAGCAGGAAGGTGCTTCAGCCCTTCGCCCGCCCCGCGATGCCGTCCAGGACCCGGTCGAGCCCCCACGCGTACTGCTCGTCGGAGACGAACTGCGCGATCGTGTCCGCCGCCTCGGCCGTACGGGGGTAGCGGTCGGCAGGGATGGCGCGGAGCTGCTCCCGGCGGGCCGCGACCCGTTCGGCGAGGGGCGGGGGCGGTGCGGGTGAGGGGAGTTCGGCGGCTTCGAGGGCGATCGCCCCGAGGACCTGGACGATCAGCAGGTACGAGGCTCTCGCCGCCTCCGCCTGGTCGAGGCCCGCGTCCGCGAGGACCATGAGGAGCGCTTCGCCGAGCGCGAGGGCGTGGGGGCCGTCCATCGGGCCGGAGAGCAGAAGGTTGACCGCGCCCGGGTGGGCGAGCAGACGCTGCCGCAGGTCGGCGGCGAGCGTATGGATGCGGTCCCGCCAGGGGGTGCCCGGGGCGGTGAGAGCCGCGAGGTCCGTCTGGCCCAGCAGGTGCTCGACGACGGCGCGTACCACCGCGGCACGGTCCGGGAAGTACGTATAGACCGCGTTGGGCGCGAGTCCCAGCTCGGCGGCGATGCCCCGGATGCTCACGGCGTCGGCACCACGGGTGCCGAGCAGCCGCATGGCCGCCGCGACCACCTCGTCCTCGCCGACCGCCCGCTTCCGGCCCCGCTTCGCCGGCGGCGTGTCCTGTGCCATCCGTACGCCTCCTCGCCCGTCCTTGCTCCACTCCTTGACGAGTCATTTTTGCACGGCGTACATTAATTGGACGGCGTACAGAAATCGGAGGTGTTCTCCATGCGTGTTCCCATGCGCGCTCCCCTGCCTGTCTCGGTACGCGGCTCCGGCCGCCCCGCCTTGCGCTTCTGGGTCCGATGGACGGCCGGCTTCCTGGCGTTCCCGATCGGCGGGCTCGCCGGCCGTGCGGCGGCGGGTCCGGTCGACGACGCATTGAGCGCCCTGGTGGGCGGGGGCGTGGCCGGCGCGATGATCGGCGCCGGACAGGCGCTCCTCTCCTCCGGTCGGCTGAACCCGGCGCGCTGGTCCGTGGCCACCGCGGTCGGCAGCGGGCTCGGGCTCATGCTCGGCGCCGCCCTGGTCGGCTACCGGACCGATCTCGGTTCGCTCGCGCTCATGGGCGCCGTCGAGGGCGTCCTGCTCGGCACGGCGCAGGCCTGCGCCCTGCCTCGCGACGCCCGCCGCCGCCCGCTCTGGGCCATGGCCATGCCGGCCCTCTGGGCGGCAGGCTGGACGGTGACCACGCTCGCCGGCGTCGGCGTGGACGCGCGGTACACCGTCTTCGGCGCCACCGGCGCCCTCGCCTTCTCCGCCCTCTCCGGCGTCCTGCTCCACCGACTCCTGCCCGCCACCGCTCCCGGCCGGACCACCGGCCCGGACTCCCTCCGCGAGGTCGACGCATGAAGCACACCACCACCCCCCGTCACGTGATCTTCGGCTCCGGCGCCGTGGGCACGGCCGTCGCCGAGGCGCTGGTACGCCGAGGGGAGTCCGTCCGCGTCGTCAACCGGTCCGGCCGCGCGGACGTCCCCGACGGCGTCGAGGTGGTCGCGGGCGACGCGGCCGACCCTGCTCTCACCACGGCCGTCGCTACCGGAGCGGCCGTCGTCTACCAAGCGCTCAACCCGCCCTACCACCGCTGGCAGCAGGAGTTCCCCGCGCTGCAGGCCGGGGTGCTCGCCGCTGCCGAAGCGGCCGGCGCCCGTATGGTCTCGATGGACAACGTCTACTGCTACGGTCCGCCCGGGGGCCGCCCGTTCACCGAGGACACCCCCGACGCCGCCACCACCCGCAAGGGCCGGCTCCGGGGCCGAATGGCGCAGGACCTGCTCGCCGCGCACAGGGCCGGGCGCGTGGAGGTGGCGATCGGCCGCGCCTCCGACTACTTCGGGCCACGCGGCGGGGCCCAGTCCAACCTGGGCGACCTGGTCTTCCCCGCCCTCCTCGCCGGGCGCACCGCGACAGTACTCGGCGACCCGGACCAGCCCCACACGTACACCTTCATCCCCGACATCGGGGAGGCGCTGGCCCTCCTGGGCAGTCACCCGGACGCCCCGGGCCGCATCTGGCACCTCCCCAACGACCCGCACACCCGCACCACCCGCGAGCTCGTGGACCTGGCCCACCGAGCCACCGGCCGCCCCGGCACGGCTCGGCTGCGCCGGATGCCGACGTTCGCCCTGTACGCGATGGGCGCGGTCAACCGCACGGTGCGCGAACTCATCGAGATGCAGTACGAGTTCGCCGAACCGTTCGTCGTCGACTCCAGCCTCGTCCGGGACCGGCTCGGCGCCGTCGCCACCCCGGTCGAGGAGGCGCTCGAGCGGACGGTGGCGGCCTACCGCGCCCTCGGAAAGTGAGCGAGCGCGGGCGTGCCCCCTTCGCTGCCGACCAGCAGACAACCCCACTGTCAGTGCCGCGACTTAGGGTTCCCACCATGGACATGGAACTGCTGACCGAATCCCTCACAGGTTCCTGGGACTTGACCCGGTCGGCGCGCGATGCGCTCGTGGAGCAGGGAGCCGCTGTCGTCGGGGCGGTGCTGGACGTGCTCTGTGAGGAGCAGTCGCCCGTCGACTGGACGGTCTCGGCGGACGTTCTGTGCCGGATCGGGGAGCCCGCTCTGCTGCCCCTGGCGCACGCGACCGCGGCCGCGGGCTCGCCCGAGGTCGCGAGAAGGACGGGGTGGACGCTGTCGCGACTCAAGGTGGATGATCCGGCGGTCTACGAACCGCTGCTGAATCATCCTCACCCCCGGGTTCGGAGCGATGCCCTCTTCGCCTTCCAGACCCGCGGTGAGACGGCGGTACGGTTCGTCGACCGCCTCATCCCCTTGCTGGGCGACCCGGAAGCGGAGGTCCGGCAGCGAGCGGTCTGGGCTTTCAGGGCAATCGGCACCACCGCTCTGCCCGACCTGAGCCGCGTCCGCCGCATGCCCTCCTCGGGTCCCCGGGTGCGAGCCGGCGCGCTCGAGGCCCTCGCGGCAATCGCGGGACCCGACGGCCTCGACCCCAGGGACCGGGACGCCTGGCGCCGGCTGACGGCGATCAAGCTGCTCGACGAGGTCCCGGAGGGCATGCACCTGTGCGGGTCCTGGTACGCGGTGCCGACCACTGACCAGGACGCCGTACTCGAAGCGTTCGACCTCGGCAGCCCGCAGCCGGTCACCCTCCGCACGGGTGCGGCGGCCTGGAACCAGGACCACCACGACCGGGACCGCGACCATCCGCACGCCGCCTGTTCCCGCGTCTTCGTCAGTCCCGCCCTGGACGGCTGGACGCTCGTCTTCGGCGACTCCTCCCGCGACACCCACCGCATCGAGGACGCCGACGACGAGGACGAGGCGCTTCCCCTCGTCGTGAGACAGCGGTGCACCGACCTGAGCCGCCGCTTCGGATCCGCCCAGTGGTACGGAATGAGCTGCGGCGACGGCTGGACCGCCTGGTGCATCGCCGAAGAAGGAGAAACCGTGCGCCACTACGACGCTGACGACGCCGAGGAGAACGGCGACGAAGGACCCTCGCACCCGGCCGAGGCCGGCTACCTCCTGCCGCACGAGGACGGCTTCCCCGACGACGCGTTCGACGACGTGGACACCTCGGACTCCGACGCGTTCACCACTCGCTACAACCAGCTCAAGGAAGAGCTCAAGATCCCCGACACCTGCTACGCCAACGACATCGCGGCACGACTGTCGGTCGATCCCGGGGCACTGGGAGCCCACACCGCGACCTCGGGCCGGGGAGTCCTCGCCCTCACAGCCTGCGGCCGCGAACACGGCCACCCCGCCGGCGCCCTGCCCGTGTGACGCATCCGACCACACTGCACGCCGCGGGTACGGCGGCGCCGGCTCCACCGGGCTCGTCGATGGACCGCTCTCGACGGGCGCTGCCGTCATTGACCACCCAGGACTCGGTCACGACCACGACGATCTCAGACGGACGGGTCTGTGAGGCAGCCCGACATCCCGGTTCCAAAGCCGCCGGCTCAGGAATCACCACTGAGAGTGGTGGGGTGACGAGTTGTCAGTGGCGACTGCTTGGATGGGCTGGTCGCGCAGGGAGGCGCGGCACGAGCAGGGAGGGTCCAGGACTTGCCGTTCATCGGGCAGTACACCAAGAGCAATGGGAATGTGGTCCGCGGGCACTGGCGGGCGCCGGCGGGGACGGCGCGGCAGACGGCGATCGCTGCGGGGATCGTGGTGGCCGTGGCCGTGCTCGGGAACACTGGTGCATCGGCGGGCAGCGGACCGAGCACGGAGCGGTTACCCAAGCCGAAGCCCTCCTCCCAGGTGACGTATCCGATCAAGTGGCCGGGCTGGGACAGGCCTGTTCCCCGCTCGACTCCTGCGGTGAAGTACCCGATACCGTGGCCGGGCGGGGCGAAGCCGGTGTCGAGGCCGACGCCGACGGTCTCGTACCCGATCAAATGGGACCGCGGCGGGAACGGCCGGTGAGCCGGCGGGTGTCCGCGAGACGGCGGTCGGGGCATCGACAGTCGGGGCGTCGGCGGTCACGCACGCCGGTCGCTGCCGAGCAGCTGGTCGCAGCTGTGGAAGAAGGGGACCCGATCCTGCGATGCAAGCGGGCCGAAACCGAAGGGTAGCGGGGAGAGATCGACGGCATCGGCAAGACCCTGACACCCCTCCGAGCCCCGCGCATCGAGGCCGAGAGGATCAGACAACGAACGGCCGTCCACCTCGCTCTGCCCCACGTCCGCCGTCCCCAGCACTGGTCAAGCTGTCACCGAAGGACGACGCTGACGCCCCGTTCCGCGAAGATCTCCAGGAGCAGGTCGAACAACGCGACCTCGCGCTCTCCGGAGGGCACAGGCTCTCGCAGCCGTGCACTCGCCCGGGCCGAGAAATCCCAGTGCAAGGTGAACGGCGTTCTGGCACCCCAGCCGCCGATCAGGCAGTCGTCCAGAGCGTCAAGGTTCCAGCCGAAGTATCCGCCGGGGCCGTTGACGGCTTCACCGATCGCGCAATAGAAGCTGTCTTCGTCAACGATGCGCCGACCGTCCAAGGTGAACACCTGGCCCGCAGGAGCGTCGGCGATCCCCCGCCGTCGATACCTCCGGGACCACAGCATCACCGACAGCCACGCTCGTCTGTCCTCGGTGGCGAGGTCGTGCCACATGCCGGTGCGGTTCAGATGACCCGTGCGGATCAGGTCCCATGCTCTTTCCGCTCCGGCCATGGCGTTCTCGCACCACAGCGTCATCGTGAGGTCGACGAGGCCGGCCCCCGTCGCAGAGGGCTTGACGTCGATGACGGTGACCTCGCTGACGAAGTAGGACCCCATGGTGACGCGGTCACCGTCGAGGAGATCGAACCAGGCGTTCCCCGCCAACGCGCGACGACTGCCGACGTGGCCGACGCTCCTCAATAGGCCACCCTGCGGGCGGCAGCCCGTGAGGTGCACTCGGCGTGCCCCCTCTTCGTCCGGCAGCGGCGTGAACAACCCCTCGGCCTCGAGAGCAAAGCCCCAGAAGTCGGCGTCGTCGTCATCCGAGTTCAGCGCGTACCTCGGCCCGTCACCGCTCCGCCCTGATGTTCGCCTTGCAGTTCCCATGAGAGCGCTGATCCTATTGGCGCGCCCCCATGACCTGCCGCACAGTCGCCGGAGCGCTCCACCTGCTGACCGTCGTCCTGACGGCGCAGCAGTGGCGTAGTAGTCGGCGGCGCCCGACGGGCCGGCGGCGCCTCCACAGGGTGCAGGCGCCGCCGGAAGTGGGTGCGGGGGCTCAGCCGCGGATGATGTTCTCCGCCTGGGGGCCCTTCTGGCCCTGGGTGATGTCGAACGTCACCGTCTCGCCCTCGGTCAGTTCGCGGTATCCGTTTCCGGAAATGTTGGAGTAGTGAGCGAAGACGTCCGGTCCGCCTCCGTCCTGGGCGATGAAACCGAAGCCCTTTTCGGAGTTGAACCACTTCACGGTGCCGCTGGCCATGCTCGTCCTTCTGATCAATTCAGCGGTGGCCCGGATTCGAGCCACCCCGGGCATCCCCTTCGGACGCCCGAACCAGTCCTCCCCCGACAATCTCGCGCTTACACCCATTCACCGGATCTTGTTCGGATTCCTTACCCGCGGCCACCAGCTCGCGCGCCGGCGTCCCCGGGGGCACCGCGCTGGAACTCGTTGCTTCCCTCGCGGCCGCGCCGTCTCTGTCCAGCACCCCTGACACTTCCGTACCGTCACGGACCTCCCCAGCTTTCCGGGACTCTCAGTGACGAGCAGCTACGGTGAGGCGTCAGCAGATCGTCCTGGATCACCGCCGTCCGGAGGCCGTCCTTGCTTCGTCTCAGCGCACTCGCCGTCACCGCAGCCCTCTTCCTCGGCGGAACTCCCCCCGAGGCCGCGGACGGGCCGCAGGAGGTGACCGTGATGTCGAACGAACAGTACGAGCAGATGCTCAGCAGTCAGGCGCGACCGAGCCCACCGTGTGTGGCCGCGCCCCAGACCGACAGCGCGAGCTTCACCTCGGCAGCCCCGAGCTGGGCCACGGCAAAACTCGACAGCGACGGCCGGCGGGGCGAACTCGTACCCGCCCGAGCCGCGAACGGCAAACCGGGCTGGAATCACTTCTACGGGCCGCCCAACATCGCCGACCCCAATGCCGTCAAGAAGATCCTCGGCGCCCTCACGGCCTACTGCCGCAAAGCCCCCCTTCACCGCCTCCCCGACAAGGCCAACCAGCCATGACGGAGAGCCCTCCATCGGAGTGGGACGACGACGGACTGACGGACCTGCACCGCATCCTGATGTGGCAACTGCTCCGCTTCACCTCATCACCCCTCTCGGGAAGCACCGACGCGGGGCTCGTCCGCGGCGTGCTGCTCCCGCCGGAGCGCCGAGGCGTCTCCCGCGTCGTCCTGTGGGACGGACACATGCTGGAGAGCTCGATGGCGTACGACGTGCCTCTGGTGCACCCCCAGGGGGACAACATCCCGTGGACCCATCTGATCGCAGCCTTCCGACAGGTCCTCGTCCATCCCCCCGTAGCCCACGGCACCGACCCCGTGGGCATTCCACTCGCCGACGCCCGTCGGCACATGCTCGACACCCTCGACCACGTCACCTTCGAGCTCGGGGACGCACTCCACGCCGCCGCCTTGATGCTTCAGCCCCAGGACGATCCGGGGGACGACAGCCGCCTGCGTCTGGATGGCTTCCTGCTGCTGGACCACACCACCACGCGTCTGTACGTCACCGCCCCTGGCACCACCGACCGTCTCGGGCTCGACGTCGCCCTCCACCACAGCCACGGCCGCGTACGGGTCGGCAGCACCGCCCTGATGGCCGCACTGCCCTCCCTCGTCTCCGAGGAACTCGACAGCAACCGCTCCCCCGCCCCGGATCCCTACGCCGATGCCGGTGTCCACGACTTCACCCATTGGTGAGACATCCGGAGCAGCCACGTGCGAGTCCTGCTGTGACGCATCCGGGCCTGGTCCAGACCCTCCACTTCTCGCTCCCCGCTCCCCGCTCTCCGGTCAGTGGCCGAACGTCTCGAGGTGCCGCCGCAACAGGTCACTGATGTCTTCGCGGCCTCCTTGTGCCGGCAGCGGCGAGGGCGTGTCCTCGCCATTCGTCATGGCGAGGCTGCTGGCGAATCGGACGAGGTTCGGCGCCGGGACGAAGGAGTCACGCAACCAGACGGCGAACCAGCCGGCCTCGTCCGCGGTCACGTCGGTGAGGGTGATGTACGCGTAGTCGGGCGCGGTGATGGCGGCGGTACCGCCCACCCACGCGTCCGATGCCAGCTCGATCTCGAAGTCCAGCACGGTCATCTCGTGGACACCGGACCTCCGATGCCCGATCACGGGCTCGGGGAACGCATCCCGCAGCGACCGCTCCAGCGTCTGGAGCGTGGCGCGCCAGGCTCCGCCGTCCTCCTCCGGGGGGTGGAAGGCGAAGTTGGTACGGGGGTTTCGTTCCGTGGTCATGGTCTTCCTTCTACTGAGAGCTGCACCGGCGCCGCGGACAACGGGGACGAGCATGCAGCGCAGGGCCTCGCACTCCCCACCTGACATCACGGCGATTCAGGCTCCGCCTCCAGAACGGCCAGCAGCTCCGCGAAGCGCCGGTCCTGTGCGGTTCCCGCAGCCAGCTCGCTGAGTGCGTAGGCCGTGGTCTTGAAGCCGTCTCCGTGATGGAACTCCGCACCCCACGCACCAAGCCGCACCGACGCCACCTCGTCCAGCGCCAGTCGTTGGGTCCCCCACGGATTGATCGCCACGATCCCGTCAGGACCGACCTCAAGCCGGACCCTCAGAATCGCCCACCAGAAGAACAACGCGACGCCGATCGCCAGCCCCGACCACAGCCCGGCCAGTCGTGCTGTCTCCGCTCCCGGAGAGGAAATCCACCCAGCCCAACCGAAGAGCGCCTTCACCCCTACAACAGCCGGAATGGCACAGCCCGCCACGCGAGCCGCCCCACCCACCCGCCACACCGACACCGACACCGACACCGACACCGACACCGAGCCCCCGCCCTGGTCACCCATGCCCGCATTATGGGCCCCGATAGCGCGACTCCGTCCGGCCCTCACGGCCTCGTCGTGCCGCCACCGCCGATCAGCGCCTCTGGCGGACCGATCGGTACGCCACAGCCACGACGCACCCGCAGCGGCACCGCCGAGCACGACGGCACCGAGGCGGTAAGGCCAGAGCAGGCTCCAGAAGGCCACCACCGCAGCGCTGCTCACGCCCGCCGCGATCGCGCCGCACTTGAGTCGCTGCCGACGACGCTTGCGCGCAGCCGATACCCGCCGTTTCCGTGCCGTCGCCGTGGCCCTTTCTCTGGTTCGGCACAGCCGGATCAAGGACGCGTCGCCAACCCGTAAGGGCGCAGATCAGCACTGGCCGATGGGAGGCGGGCTCCTGAAAGCGGAAGACGAGAAGGCAGTGCGGGCTCGGCCCGGGCAGTCCGATAATCCCTGACTGCGGGGGCCTGAGGCTGGCAGGATGTCGGCCATGACCGCGAACCGAAAGGCCGATGCCGCGTAGACGGCCCGGCGACCTGCGCGCCCAGCACCCTGGCCCTCGCCTCTGGGAGGACCCTCCGCCGAGTCGGATCCACGGGCTCTCCGCCCGTACCAGCCTGGAGGTACACCGAGTAGAGCGCCTCTCGGGCGACTACTACGTCTTCCCCGGTGCCACGGCCCACGCGCTGCAACGCTATCGAGCGTTCCTGCAGCCGCCTGGGCGGCGGCCCTTGTATCCCCAGGACGCCTTTTGCTCCTGCCGCGGATGCTCCTTCAACGATGTGCGCCACGCCCGTGACGTACTCGAGGAGGTTCTGCAAGAGCTGCCTCCCCGGCCCCGCGCTGAGCTGAAGCACCGGGTAGCCGCCCTGGATGCCGTGTACCTCGCTCGCACGCTGCCCGATCCGTTCGCCGATCACTGGCACTGGCGTGGCGACCTCTGGTGGCATCGCCGTCTCACGGTAGGCGGAGAGGCGATGTAGGGATCGCGGTGATGTCGGTACACAAAGATGGGGCGATGGCCGATCAGATTGTCGAGGGTGAGGGAGAACCAATGATGGGGGCTCAGTACTACGCCGCTGACAGCGAGAATGGCGACCGCATCGACGACCCCTCCGAGGGCGCGCTGTTCATAATGATCAGCGACCTCAACAACTCCGACAACACCTTCGTGGTCGTGCAGCCCGACGAGGACGAGCCGGTCTGGTTCGCCTCAGTGGCCGTCCTGGACGAAGGCGGCTACGAGATCGTCCGCCGCGACGCCTCCCACAACGAACACAAGGTCACCACCGCGACCAGCGCCGGCGACATCGCCCTCGACCTCACCGTCTGGATGGCCGCCCGCGACTTTCCCGGACGGCCAACCAGACAAGTCGTCGACTTCTGAAACGCGACCTCGGGGTGAGGGCTCGGGCGGCAGGGTGGAGGCCGGCGTGGCGCTGGCGGCAGTCGCGGAGGATCTTGTGGGAACGCGGCGGTGACCAGCTCGGGGTCGGCATCGACGACGACCTGCAGGTGCGCTGAGAACGGGAGTTGCGCGGGGACGTCCCGGCGGTGCTGCAGCGCCCGCAGAACGCTTTGGACGTCACCTCATTTGGTGAGGTGACGTCGGATGCGCGGTGCCGTTCCCAGGACTAGCGCGGCGAAGACGGCCAGTCGTTGGAGGCCGGGCTGTGCGGTGACGTCGCTGTGCTGGATGCCGTATACCGCGTACCAGTTGGCGGCAACGTCGGTGGCCATGATGGCGCAGGCGAGGTCGACTCCTCGGCGTTGCCCCCTGATCAGGAACGCGGCGGCGAGCGCGTCGAACAGCGCCAGCGACGACCAGTAGAGGTTGAGCCAGCCCGGCGCCCATTCGTAGGGGTGCAGACCGTGGCCGAGGAGGTCGGTGACGTGCACGGAGGCGCCGACGACGAGCAGGGCAGCGATGAGACAGACCGATATGACCGCCCATCGCGGGGCGTGGCGCATCCATCCGATCACGCTGTGAATCGTCCCACCCGCGGGCCGCTGTCCGTAGGGCCGTCTGCTTGCGGCCGCAGATGAGTGCGGCTGCGATCGGCGAGGCGCCGGCCCAGCCGCATGGAGGTTCCGACGCCTGTTGGCGATGGGCTGTGGGAGCGCCCCCGGTACAGGAAGCTCCGCTCAATCACTGGCAACAGCGGCTGGACACGAGCTACCGCGACCGGGCGCCCACAGAGTGATACCCCGGACTTGGCGAGTCCGGGGCAAAGAAGGAACGTCAGGCGCCGCCTGAACCGTCCCTATCGGACGACGACGTTGTACGCCGGAATGATCACGGGTTGCACGTCCGCGAAGCCGAGGTCCGCCAAGATCGGACCGAACGTCTTCGCATGGGTTTCCAGCGCCTCTGCACTGTCCCAGACCTCGGTCACGCGGAACCCGCCGCCGTCGACCGGACCAGCCGCGTGAGAGATGAGCCCTGGATTCGGCAGGTCCGCGAACTGCGTGAAGCCCTGTCCACCGGTCACACGTTCAATGACTGCGTCGTAGAGCTCCTGTCCGGCGTCAGGGAAGTCGAAGGAAACGATGATGGCCATATGGATGCCCCTGCCTCGGTCCGCCGCACGGCTGCGGCTGCGCGGGTGATTCTAGCCATAAGTAATCGACTGTATTCATAGGGTGATATACGGGATGTTCGTTGACGCCTATCACCCTGGACAGCTGGGCCCGGGAGCCATTGACGGTGCGAGTGCGGGATCGTCACGCCTGGGCGGCTCCTGTCGGCCCTACTGGCGCCCGGGTCGCCCCGCTGCTCAGGGCTGGCCCCGCCTCACCACCCCATCCCGACACCCCCGCGCCCAAGTCGCCGACTACGCTGCCCACGACGGGCGCATCCGAGCCGCCCTGGCAGCTCCGGCAAGCAGGCGGCATCACGAGGCCGTTCGGAAGGAATCCGTATGAATCTGCCCGCGTCAGGCAGGCGCGTCCTCGTCAGCGGGGCGTCGCGGGGGCTGGGGCGCGCGGTGGCCCAGGCGTTCGCGGACAACGGCGACCGGGTTGCCGTCCACTTCGGTTCACGCGCCGAGGAGGCGCGCGAGACCCTGAAGTCCCTTACCGGAACGGGTCATGTACTGGTCGGCGGCGACCTCGCGAACCCGGCCGGGGCAGCCGACGTCGTGGACAAGGCGGCGGAGGCACTCGGCGGGATCGACGTGCTCGTGAACAACGCGGCCGTGAACATCCGCCACCCTCTCGCCGAGACCCCGTACGAGGAGTGGGCGGCAGTCTGGCAGCAGCACGTCGCGGTGAACCTGCTCGCCACGGCGAACCTGAGCCATCTCGCCGCGCGGCTCATGATCGAGCAGGGTGGGGGAGGCCGGATCGTGAACATCGGCTCCCGGGGCGCCTTCCGCGGTGAGCCGGACCATCCGGCGTACGGGGCGACGAAGGCCGCCGTGCACTCGCTGGGTCAGTCGCTCGCGGTCTCGCTCGCCCCGTACGGGATCGCCGTCGCCTCGGTCGCTCCCGGCTTCTTCGCGACCGAGCGCGTCGCGCCGCGCCTGGAGGGGTCCGAGGGCAAGGCGATCCGGGAGCAGAGCCCGTTCGGCCGGGTGGGCTCGGCCGAGGAGATCGCGGCGGCGGTGCTCTGGCTCGCCTCCCCCGCCGCCGAATGGTCCTCGGGCACGATTCTCGATCTCAACGGAGCCTCGCACCTGCGGAGTTGAGGACCACAGGGCGGCGCCGCTCGGCCCCCATGGCGCGGTCGGTCGAACCTTGCGTGCAGTGAAGCTCCGACTGCCGTCCCTGAGCCTCAAGCGGCCGCGAGCGCGGGCTCGTTCAGCGTCGGGTAGTCGGTGTAGCCCGTCGCCCCGCCCGTGTACATCAGGTACTGATCCCGTACGGCGTTCAGCGGCGCCCCGACGCGCAGGCGTTCGACCAGGTCCGGGTTGGCGAGGAAGCCCCGCCCCAGGGAGATCAGGTCGGCTCCGGCGGCCAGCAGCCGTTCGCCGGCCCCGCGGCCGCCGTCGGCGGGCAGCGGTCCTCCCCAGCCGAGGACGGGGTTGGCGATCAGCGTGCCCGGCCATGCCTTGCGGATCTCCTGGAACAGCGCCTGGTCCGGGTCGGCGAACACGACGTGCAGGTAGGCGAGGCCCTTCTCGGCCAGAGCGGCGACGAGAGCCGGGTAGATGCTGTCGGTGTCGCCTTCCTCGATGCCGTTGACGCCGACTCCCGGGGAGATGCGCACCCCGACGCGCTCGGGACCGATCGCGTCCGCGACGGCCTGGACCACCTCGACCGCGAACCGGATCCGGTGCGCGACCGAACCGCCGTACGCGTCGGTGCGCTGGTTGGTGTTCTTCGCGAGGAACTGGTGGATCAGGTAGCCGTTGGCGGCGTGCACCTCGACGCCCTCGAAGCCGGCGTCCACGGCCCGTCGTGCGGCGGCGGCGAAGTCGGCGACGGTGGAGCGGATCTCGTCGGCCGTCAGCTCGTGCGGGACCACGGACGCCCGGCGGCCGTCCGTGGTGTGGATCTCCTCGGGGAGCGCCACCGGCGAGGGCGCGACGGGGACATGACCGCTGGTGTCCGGATGGCCGACCCGCCCCCCGTGCTGGATCTGCACGAACATCCGCCCGCCGGCGTCCCGTACGGCGTCGGTGACCTTTCGCCATCCGGCCACGTGGGCGGAGGTGTGGAGCGCGGGGATGTTGGCGTAGGTCTGGCCGACGGCGCTCGGCGTGGTGGCCTCGGCGATGATCAGACCGGCGGAGGCGCGCTGTGCGTAGTACGTGGCCATGAGCGAGGTCGGCGTCCCGTCGGCGTCGGCGCGGTTGCGCGTCAGCGGGGCCATGACCAGTCGGTTGGGGAGGGAGAGAGGGCCGAGGTTGGTGGCTTCGAAGAGGCGGGATCCGCTCGCGTTGTTCGTCATGCCGGTACCGTAGAACTTGACATTGGTGTCAGATTCAAGCGGAACGCGGGATGCGGAGCGGAGCGGACGATGCGGATCGGCGAGCTGTCACGGCGCTCCGGGGTGAGCGAGCGGTCCCTGCGGTACTACGAGCAGCAGGGCCTGCTGCAGTCGGAGCGGACGCCCGGCGGCCACCGCGCGTACGGCGAGTGGGCGGTCGACCGCGTCATCCGCATCCAGGCCCTGTTCGCGGCGGGCCTGGGCAGCAAGAAGATCGCGCTGCTGCTCCCGTGCATGCGGGACGTGGACGGCGGCCCGACCGAGCTCACCACCGGTGAGCTGGTCGAGGAACTGATCGTCGAGCGCGAGCGTATCGACCGCATGATCCTCGACCTGGTCCGCTCCCGTGACGTCCTGGACGAGGTCATCGACGCCGCGACCGCCAGGACCTGAGACCCGCCAGGACGTGAGACCCGCCAGGATCTGAGACCCGCCAGGGCGGGGCTCCCCCGCAGGACGTGAGACCCGCCGGGACGGGGCTCGCCGGCAGGTGATGAGGGCGAGACGCAGGGGCAGCGGAGATGCCGGAGTGTGCCGGCCACCGCGCACGGGGTGTTGCGAGGCGGGCGTGACGCTGCCGGCTGGGGCCCGGCGGTCGTGAAACCCACGTGCCTCGGGTACGCGGGTCGGGTACCGTGCGGGCCATGTCGAGTCCTGAGTCAGACGAGGTGGGGGCTTTCGGTCACGCCGTCGGCCCCCTGAGCCACTGAGTTCGTAGTTCTGCCGTCTCGCCGCGTTCTGCGGCCGGACGAGTGCGCCCTTGGGTGCTGACCGCGGTGACGAGTTGACCTTCTCGTGCTTCTCCTCACCTCGGAGCCACTCGATGCCTCTCCCGCTCTTTCTGCTCGCCGTGGCGGTCTTCGCCATGGGTACCTCGGAATTCATGCTCGCCGGCCTCTTGCCGGACATCGCCTCGGACCTCGACGTGACGGTCGGTACGGCAGGCACGCTCACCTCGGCATTCGCGATCGGAATGATCGTCGGCGCCCCCCTCATGGCCGGACTCGCCCGCAACTGGCCTGGGCGGTCAGGACTCTTGGGCTTCGTCCTCGTGTTCGTCGCCGCCCACGTGGTGGGCGCTGGCACCTCGAGCTTCCCGGTCCTGGTCGTGTCCCGGATGGTCGCCGCGTTCGCGTACGCGGGGTTCCTCGCCGTCGCGCTGACCACGGCCACCATGCTGGTCTCGCCGGACAAGAAGGGACGCTCGCTCGCCGTGCTGCTGTCGGGCACCACGATGGCCACCATCGCCGGGGTCCCAGGGGGATCGGTGCTCGGGACGATGCTCGGCTGGCGGGTCACCTTCTGGGCGGTAGCCGCTCTCTGTCTGCCCGCTGCCATCGGCATCGTCAGAGGGATTCCGGGCTCGTCGTCCCGCGCCGCCGGGTCGGCCTCCTCCAGGCCGGCGCGCCGTGTGCGGCGGAACGCCGGTGACGGGCCGGCCTTGGGGTCGGAACTCGCGCAGCTCAAAAGGCCGCGGCTGCTCGTGGTCATGCTGCTGGGCACCGTGGTGAACGCGGCGACCTTCGCCGGCTTCACGTTCCTCGCCCCCGTCGTGACCGACACCGCCGGGCTGGGAGAGCTGTGGATCTCTGTGGCCCTGGTGCTCTTCGGCAGCGGTTCCTTCGCCGGGGTCACGGTCGCCGGCCGACTGTCCGACCGGCATCCCGGCCGGATCGTCGGGATCGGTGGGCCCCTGCTGCTCATCGGCTGGCCGGCGCTGGCCGTACTGGCCGAGAGGCCGGCCGCACTGCTCGCCCTCGTTTTCGTCCAGGGCGCGCTGTCGTTCGCGCTGGGAAGCACGTTGATCACGCGGGTCCTCTACGAGGCGGCAGGAGCCCCCACCATGGCCGGCTCCTACGCGACCGCCGCACTGAACGTGGGCGCTGCCGTCGGCCCCCTCATCGCCGCAACCACCCTCCGCCCCCCGGCCGGAGAGCTGGGGCCGCTGTGGACAAGCGGAGTCCTCGTCCTCGTCGCGCTGCTCGTCGCAGTTCCCCTGCGCGGTGTGATCACAGGCGGAGGGAGCGCGGGGCGCTCAAGTGACGTACAGGAGTGTCCGCTTGACCGTCGAGAGACCCCAGAGGACGGTTGAACGCGCCACCGCAGCGGGCCGTCGACGCTGGGCTTCCTTCATGCCCGAGCCTGCCCGCGATCGTCGATTGGACTCCTTGATCAGCCGGCTCCAGCCCGGACCCGTGAGAACGGTGAAAGTCATCGGGTTCGACGGTGCAGACGTCCTGGTTCAGCTCGTCGATGCCGCCGGGGAGGAGACCGGGGTCGGGCGGATTCCGCGGCACGAGGGCTCGATGCCTCGGCTGGAGCACCCGTCCGAGCTCATTCGGATCGGTCAGAACATGAAGGCCGAGGACATCGGGCGTGGACATGCGGGTCACCTTCTCTTCTCCGCCAGGGCGTGCGAGATTCCGGCTCTGCGGTCCTTTCTCCTCGCGATGGAACGAGGCCAGGTCGTCACGGGAACGGTCTCCGGTGTTCACGACTTCGGGGTCTTCGTCCACGTCGATGGCGAACCGGACGGCCTGTGCACCGGCTTCATCCGGGTGCCGGACCTGACATGGACTCGTATCGATCACCCCTCCGAGGCCGTCGAGGCGGGCCAGCGGATCACGGCGGAGGTGATCACCGCCGAGCCTCGCTGCGGACAGGTCACGCTCTCGCTGAAGGCTCTTCAGGAAGATCCCCTCGTTCGGTTCGCGGACCGGGCGGACGAATCGCCGCGGGTCCGATCACCAAGATCGTTCCCTTCGGTGTCTTCGTACGGCTCGCACGGACGTCGAGGGGTTTCTTCACCTCTCTGAGCTGACCGACGAGCCGGTCGACACCCCTGCCCAACTCGTCGCGGAAGGCCAGTCGATCACTGTGAAGATCGCCGGGGTCGACCTCCGGCGTCATGTGAGGAAACTGTCCGCTGCTGACGGAGCAGGCGCCCCGGACTGACGGTGACCGGCCGGGGCCTGTCGCTCAACCACCTCGTCGACCCCTGCGTGGCGCGCTGGTTCGACTCGTCCGGAGCCCCGCGGCACCACGGGCCCCGTCCGGCGGGCGGGGCCGCGGCGCGGGAGCACCGGGGTTCGGCTTACCAGCAGGGCTTCTGTCGGAGGCCGCCAGTAGGGTTCGCAGACATGGGAGCGAGCAGATGGTCGTACTTCACGCCCTTCCGGCAGAGCGAGCAGGAGGCGCTGGACGATCTCCGCGAGGCGGAGTTCGCCCGGGATGCCGAGTACTACCGGGAAGGCGGCATCGAGACCCTGCACGCGCTGGTGGCGAGCGGGTGGTTGGTGGAGGAGCCGGCGCATTCGGTCCTCGACGTCGAGCGGGTGGTCCGTTGCGAGGAGGACATGGAGGAGCCCGGCGACGTGAGGGTGGTCGAAGGGACAGAAGTCGTCGAGCTCTTCGGGACGGCGCAGCCCGGGCGGGAGGTTGTCGAGCAGTCCCTGAAGCGGGCCGGTGACGGCTGGTTCCCGCCGTTCGATCGCGGATCCGGCTGCTGCACGATCGTCCATGACGCCGAGGGCCGCCCGGCAGAGCTGTGCTTCTGGGGCTGCACCGGCGACTGATCCAGGCGCCGCTTCCCAGGTCCCTGTGCGGCCTCGTCCTGGCCGGCCTCGCGGTCGCCCGTGACCGCGGCCTCACGTTCGCCGGCCCGTTCCGCTCGCCGACTCCGCCTGGCGGGCCGAGGTCGGCCCGTACCTCCCCGCGTCTGTTCCGGAAGCACGTCCGTCCAGCATGGGTGTGGCGCCGGCGACGGAACGATCAGACGAGGTGGGGCGCATGACCGGGGCGGGACTGGACGATCTCTTCCGAGCTTCGAGCCTTTCTGACCTGACTGCTCGGCTCTTCCGGCCGTTCGAGGGCGAGTGGCGGGACGCTGCTTGGGTCGCGCGGGACGATCGACATCGCGGCTGAGGTTGGTGATCAACGCCACGCGGGGCGTACGCGTCAGCTCGTCGTGCGCGATCCGGTGCGGGCCCTTCACGGCCGAGCTCGTCGCGCTCTGCGGCGTCGAGCGGGCAAGGGCACGGGTGGCCGCGGCTCGGCCTCGGTGCAGAATGGTCGCGTGCTTCCTCCCCGGCTTCTGTGGCGAGATCCGCGGCCCATCCCCCGGTTCAATCGACAGGAACCCGTGACCCTCATCGTCCGTGATCCCGGCTTCCACGAGCCGAGCGACGAGGACGACTGCTCGAGTTTCGGGTACTACTGCCAGACGCATGACCGCCACTACCGGCACGAGTCCTGCGGGGAAGGGCCGCACCTCATCGCCCTGTACTGCTCGGAGCACGGGCTGGAGAGCATGTGGCCGCAGCCGCTCACGCTGCTGTTCCCGGAAGGGTTCACCCCTCCGCTGAGCGACGTACAACTGGCCTGGGCACAGGCGGACGACGACGTCCAGGCGTGATCGGAAGGACGCGTTCCTCGACGACGCCGCGGCCACGGTCCGCGAGTCACACCCGGGCCGCCACCGCGTCCCGCGCGTGCCGCCGGTGAGTCAGCCGCGGTTGATCGTCTCGCAGGTGTTCGTGACCTGGTCCAGGGCCGCGAGGTCCGCCGTGACGACGTCGTTCGTGCCGCCCTCGCACTCCACGCGGTCGTAGCCGCCGTTGCGGCTGATGATGACGTCGTTGCCGGCGAGGCCGCGGAAGGTGGCCAGGTCGGGGCGGGTGGGCCAGCCGTCGGGGTCCTGCAGGTGGTCGTCGGCACTGCCGCCGACGAGGACGTCACGGCCGGGACCTCCGTCGAAGTCTACGGGGATGTTGAGATCCGCCTCGGCCGCGAGTCGGTCGTCCCCGTCGCCGCCGTCGGCGTGGATGCCGGTGATCCCGTCGATCGTCCCGCAGGTCGCGGTGCGCGGGCTGGTCTGGGTGCAGCCGGGGCCCGCGGTGATTCCGGCCGGGTCGGACACCCGGAGGAGCGGGGCCGTGGCGACGTAGAAGGTGACCTGATTGGCCGCGCCCGACCGTGGTTCGAACGTGACGGTCCCACCGGAGCGGCTGACGGTGCCGGTGCCGGTGGACGGGCAGGCTGCGGCGGGGGTCGCTGACGCCAGCGGCATGGCCAATGCGGCGGCCAGCGCGGGCACGACGAGGCCGAGACGCCCACGGTCGGTACACAGACCCATGTGTGACTCCTATCCATATGTCCCTGATTGCCTGAAAGGCACTCTTGGCTGGCCGTCAGGGGATGTCAAACGCACGCGGCGCGTCGGGATGGCTCCACCCCCGCCGCACCACGGGCCCGGGGAAAGGCGGCGGGATGCGGGGGATGCGGGTCGGGAGTCGGCCGTGGCACGGTGGTCTCCGTGTCAGCGACCATCCCGTCCGAGCCTGTCCGCGCTGCCCTGTCGATCTCGGGGCGCCGTCTGTCCTACCTCGATTTCGGCGGTCCCGGACCGCTCGTGCTCGCCCTGCACGGGCACTTCGGTGAGGGGCGGACATTCGCGCACCTGGCTCGGCGACTGGCGCCGGACTGGCGAGTCGTCGCCCTCGACCAGCGTGGGCACGGGTACTCCGACCAGCCGTCGGACTTCTCCCGCGCCGGCTACGTCGCGGACGCGGCGGCGGTACTGCACCACCTGGACGCCGGTCCGGCGGTCGTCCTCGGCCATTCCTTGGGCGGCGTCAACGCCTACGAGCTCGCCGCCCGCCATCCCCGGCTCGTACGCGCCCTCGTCATCGAGGACATCGGCGCGGAGGTGGAAGGGGACTTGTCGTTCTGCCTCGCCTGGCCACACCGCGCACCCACGCGTTCCGCGCTCGTCGAGGCGCTGGGGGGATCGGCCGCCTACCTGTCGGACGCGATGCGCGAGTACGGGGACGGTTGGGGACTCGCCTTCCGGCCGGAGGGCATGGTGGCGTCCCAGCGCAATCTGAACGGCAGTCACTGGCAGGCATGGCTCGGCAGTGACTGCCCGGCCCTGCTGGTCCGCGGCAGCCGCAGCAGTGTTCTCTCCGCCGATCACGCCCAGGAGATGGCAGCCAAGCGCCCGGCCACGCGGCTCGTGGAACTCCCGACCGGCCACACCGTGCACGCGACCGATCCCGAGGGGTTCGCCGCGGCCGTGCGCACCTTCCTGAGCGGTCTCGCCGAGGGCCGGCCAAGAGGAGCCCGCCGACCCTTCCCGAGATGAGGCGGGACGTCTCGGGACAGCCGTTCGCGGCTCCAGGCCCTACGCTCCACGCGAGAGCAGTCGGCCGGGCGACGCGACACGCCGAACAAGATCATCCGGCATGCACCTGACACCTCGACCTGCTAGCTTTCCGCCGGAGCGGTGATCGGGGGCCCGCTTCTCTCCGGCGTGCGCCGCGCTCCGCCGGTTCCTCAGGCCCCCTCGAAGTTTTCGAAGGAGACCTGACGCACATGCACGACACCTCGGCAGAGCCGACCCGCCCCGTTCAGCGGACCCGTCGGACCCGTCGGATGCGGATGACAGCCCTCGCGGGCGTCCTGGCCGCCGCGAGCCTCAGCCTCACCGCGACCCCGGCCTCGGCCGAGGACAACCCGATGTACGACAGCAACTACGACCAGTGGTGGGACGTGGAGCCGGACGGCGTGACGTTCTCCCGGTGTGCCGACCACACCGACAAGTTCCGCTTCCGCTTCTACTACAACTCGAACTACGCCGGTTCGTGGATCAACATCGGCCACCCCCTCTGGGACCTCCTGAACGTCTACCGAGGCGACGGAGCCCACGCCCTCACGTTCTGCGACGGCAAGGGCAACGGCGCCGGACAGGTCGTCGGCAACAACGCAGCGTCCGTCTACAACTGGTACGACGGCTTCTGCGGCACCGTCTACTACAACTCCGGCTACAACCGGAAGGGCCCCTACCGGACCTACTGGCCCCGCAGCGGCGGCAACCTCGCCGACGCGGGCCTGCGGAACGACAACCGGTCCATCGACTTCGCCACCTGCTGGTGACCTGAAGCCCGGGCGAGGAACAGACATGAGCACATGGCACCGCCGCCGAAGGCGCGTCGCCCCCCTGTCCCTGACCGTGGCGGCGGTCGCACTGGCCGCGGGCTGCGCGAGCGACCCGGCCCACTCCGCCGCCCCGGCGACGGCCTCGCCCGGCCTCCCGGCCCCTTCGGCCTCCCCTGTGTCCCCGGCCAGGGGGAACGCAGGGGGCACAGGAGATCCAGCGGGAACGAAGAACACGGCAGCCACAGGGGACCCGTCCACCTGGACGCTCCCGCTCCAGGCCTATCAGCCGACCGAGCAGCAGGCCGCCGCCATCGCGACCGCCGAGGCCACCCTCGTACAGCGCTGCATGCGCTCGTTCGGCAAGGACTGGCGCCCCGCACCCGCCCTGCCCCGGATCGGGCCGCGGAACATGATGGACTGGCGTTACGGAATCCACGACGAGGTCCTGTCCTCATGGCGCGGGTACCAGCCGGACGCCGCCGAACAGGCGCGTTACGACGCCGCCGTGCGCGCCCAGTCCGAACGCCCCGCGCCGTCGCCCGACGAGGAGCTCCTCCTCGGCGGCTCGGACCTGCCCGACAGCGCCCGGCAGCAGGCGGGCCCCGAGGCCCGGAGCGGCACCATCGACGGCCGGAAGATCCCCGCCGGGGGCTGCTTCGGCCAGGCCCGTACCACCCTCGGCAGCCAGTCGCGGGGCGTCTCCCCACTCGTGGAGCGGCTCAACTTCGCTTCGTACGAGGCCTCCCTGCGCGACCCGGCCGTCATCGAGGTCTTCGGCCTGTGGTCCGCGTGCATGCGGGAGAAGCACTACTCCTATGCCGCACCGCTGGACGCCGATCAGGACCCCCGCTTCCGCCCCGACCCCCGACGACGTGTCTCGGCGCTGGAGATCGCGACCGCCGTCGCGGACATCTCCTGCCGGCGCCGCCATCGCGTCGCCGAGACCTGGCACGGCGTCGAAGTCCGCATCCAGGACCGGTACATCCGCGAGAACGCAGCCCGACTCACCGCCGACCGGCGCACCTTGGACGCGGTGATCCGCAACTCCGCGACTGTCGGCGGCGGTTCGTGACGCAAGGGCGGCACGTTTCCGTCCGCGGCGGTTCGCGGGCGGGGACGGCACGCGTCCGTCCGCGGTTCGCGGGCGGGGACGGCACGCGTCCGTCGGCGGTGGTTCGTGAGGCGAAGACGGCCGGCGCGCCGGAGGATCGGGCCGTTCAGGCGGGCGTGAAGGTGCGTACGTATCGGCGCTGCCAAGGCGTCTCGACGGCGTGGGCCTCGTAGTGGCGGCGGACGTACGCCACGGCTTCGGCGGGCGGGACGCCATCGAGGACGGCAAGGCAGGCGAGGGCCGTGCCCGTACGGCCCCGGCCGCCGTTGCAGGCGAACTCGAGCCGCTCGTCGGGCGCCCGTCGCCAGGCATCGACGAGAACCGTGCGGGCCTCGGCGCGGTCCGACGGCAGCCTGAAGTCCGGCCAGCGGAGCCAGACGGACGGCCAGGAGGTCACGGGCGGCTGGTGGCCGAGCAGATGGACGGCGAACGTGGGTGCGGGCCCCTCGGGCAGGGGCCGCCGCAGGGCACGGCCGCGCACCAGGCGGCCGGAGGGCAGCCGCAGCACGCCGGGGGCGCCCATCGGCCAGGATTCGGTCATCGCGCCACCGTACCGTCCTCTTCGTCTCGAGAGCCTCCGTGCTGACCGGAGAGGCGGCCCTGCCCCCTCCGGTCCCCGGTCCCAAGCCGCTGGCACCAGCGTGGTGGGCGGAGGGAAGGCGGGCGACGGTCCGGCGCAACTTGCGATCACTGCCTACGGGTCGGAGCTTGCGCAGGCCGTTCGCGCTGCTCCCGCGGGTGGTGATGGTGCCGGTGGCTGAGTGCGGACACCCCCAGGGTGGTCAGGACCAGGACGCCCGCCGTCTCGACCGCGATGGTCGGGCGGACCAGGTCCGCGTCCGCCGATTCCTGGAAGCCGAACAGGCCCGTCGTGAGGCTCAGGAAGAGCGCTCCGAGAGTGCCCGCCATGAACAGCGCCGTGGCGGCGGCCACCGGTCCCAGCCAGCGGTACGGGGTGAGCAGCAGGGCCCCGGCGAGGAGGCAGCCCAGGACGCCGTTCAGCAGGAACAGCCCGCCGATGGTGGCCAGGTCGCGGTAGCCGTCGGCCCACAGGGAGAGGTGGATGGCGCCCATCGTCGCCGTCAGGGCCGCGGCGGCCAGCCGCAGCACGAGCACGGCGATCCGACGGGTTCGGTCAGTAACCATTGCCTGGAGTGTTCGGGGTCGTCGGGGTGGTGTCCGGCTTGTTGACGGGGGCGCCGGCCACCGTGATCTCGGTCTTCATGCCCAGGTCCTTGTGTCCGTCGACCGGGCAGTAGATGTCGTACGTCCCGTCCTTCAGGGTCACCGTGAGGGTGGTGGACTCCCCTGGGCCGATGGTGCTGGAGCGCTTCTCGCCACCCGGTCCCTCGACCTCGAGGGCGTGGTCGTGATCGCCGGTGTTCGTGGCGACGAAGGCGTACGTGCCGGGTGCGAAGGTGCGCTGGGACAGCGTGATCCGGAAGTCGGCCAGGTCCGCCTTCACCCGGGTCGCGCCGGCAGGTGCCGAGCTGTTCTGATCGGGGGGCGGTGTGGTCGTACCGCTGCTCGAACCGCCGTCGCCGCCGCCGCAGGCGGCCAGGAGGCCGGCCAGCGCGGCGGCGGACAGGCCGAGCAGCGCGCGGGTACGTGGTTTCGGGATGGTCATCGTTCCGTCCTCCGGCTCGGTCCTCGGGTTCGGTCCTCCGGTTCGCCCCCCACTGGGGGTACGGCGCGCGACCGCGCCCGGATTGCGGTCCAGGCGGACAATGGGCTCGAACCATCCCTTCGGGCACTTCGGACGTATCCACGAGTGTGGGACGCATGGGCCTTCCGCTGGAGCGGGTTCCCGACGAAGCACTGCTGTCCGGCCTCGCCACCGGCGATCCGGAGATCGCGGTGGCGTTCGTACGCCGTTTCCAGCGCTCCGTCTACGGCGTCGCCGTCGCCGTCGTCGGCGATCCACGGCTCGCGGAGGACGTGGCCCAGCAGACCTTCGAGCGGGCGTGGCGGCACGCCCAGGTGTACGACGGCAGACGGGGATCCGTACGGACCTGGCTGACGGCCATCGCGCACAATCTGGCGATCGACGCCGTACGGGCGCGGCGCGCGACCCCTGTGGCCCCGGAGGACCTGGAGGCCCTGGTCGGGATCGTGTCGGAGACGCCGGAGCGGCGCGCGCTCGCCGATGACGCGGCCGAGCGGGTCCGGCGGGCGGTGGCGGCGTTGCCCCGCGAGCAGGCGCGGGCGCTGGTGATGGCCGGGATCTACGGGATGACGGCGCGGGAGGTGGCGGCCTTCGAGGGCGTACCGCTGGGCACGGCGAAGACCAGGATCCGGACGGGGACGATCAAGGTGCGGGCGCTCCTGGAGAGCGAGGAGACGCGGTGAACGGCATGGACTGCGAGCGGCTGCGCGAGGAGGGTGCCGAGCTCGCGCTGGGGATCCTTCCCGCGCGCGAGCGGGCCGATGCGGTGGCTCATCTGGACCGCTGCCCGGATTGCCGTGCGTATGTGGAGCGGCTGACGGTGGTCGGGGACGGGCTGCTCGGGCTGGTGCCGGGGGCGGAGCCGCCGGTCGGGTTCGAGAGTCGGGTGGTACGGGCGATGGCCCCGGATCGTGCGTCGGCCCCGGCCGGTGCGTCGACTCCGGACCGCGCGTCGGCCCCGGCCGGTGCGTCGACTCCGGACCGTACGTCGGCCCCGGACCGTACGTCGGCCCCGGACCGCGCGTCGGCCCCCGCCCGTACGTCAGGGTCCGCCCGTATGTCGGTCCCTGCTGTTGCCCCTGCTCCCGCGCCCACCTCCGTGACGGCCCGGTGGCGGATTCGGGGTCGCCGCTTCCGGATCGCGGCGGCGGGCGTGGCCACGGCGCTGGCCTTCGGGTTCGGCGGTTGGGCGGTCGGTACGGCGGTGCAGGGCGCGCCCCCGGTGGTGGCCCCCGCGCCGCAGGTCCTGGAGGCGGCGCTGGTCTCCTCGGACGGGACCGGCAGGGAGGTGGGCCGGATCTACGCGCACCCGGCGGACGGCGCGGGCGGGAACGGCTGGGTGTACATGTCGGTCGACCTCGGTGAGGGACGGGCGGGCGACGGACCTGTGCGATGCCTCCTGGTGCGGGCCGACGGCTCCGCCGTATCGCTCGGTTCGTTCCCCGTCAGGGCCGGCTACGGCTACTGGGGCGCCCCGGCCCCCGTCGATCCCGGCACCGTGAGTGGCGCCCGCCTGGTGGCACCGGACGGTACGGTCCTGGCGACGGCCCATTTCGCCGGAGCGGGATCCGGCGGGGCCGGCGGGTCGGGCGGGCCAGAGGGCTCGGAGGATGCTGCAGCGGCGGCTCGGTGAGCCGTCACGAGCCCTACGGGCGTACGGGGTGTGGCAGCGGCTGGCGCCAGTCTCCCAGCGTGCTGACGAGGAAGCGACGGGCGAGACGACGGATGTCGTCCCAGGCCGGATCCGTGACGAGGGCGTCGGCCCAGCGGCCGACGCGCCGCGTGGCGTCGATGGCGCCGAGTCGCCGGCCGACGGCCTGGAGTTTGCGCAGTTGCTCGGGTTCGAGGACACCGCGCTCGGCGAATCCCTCGCAGAGGCGGCAGAAGAGCTCCACTTCTTCGACGACCGGCTCCGTGTCCAGCTCGCGCTCCCGCAGCCAGGACAGTTGATCCCGGCTGTCGGCTGCGAGGAGGGCCATCCACCGCAGCGTCCCGTAGCGCACGCGCGCGTCGCCGCATTCGTTCATGAACGGAGGATCGCACGGAGCGCGGCGGGGACGCGGGGGGATTTTCGCGCCCTCCCACGACGGTAAAGGCCTCCATCCTAGGATCCTTCGTCATGCGAGCGTGGACGTTGCCGGCCGCCGGAGTCGCTCTCCTGGCCTGGGGTGAGTGGTTGAACCGGCGTTGGTCTCGAACCCTGGTCGAGCCTGACGGCCGGGGTTCCAAGGCGGTGGTCGTGCTCGGGTACCGCAACCCGTCCGAGTCCATCAACCTCATCAACCGCTGGCGGGTCCGGGCCGGGATCCGGACCATCGACGCAGATGCCGACCACGACACCGTGGTCGTCTTCAGTGGAGGACCGGTGGGCGGCGGCACCGCCGAGGCGCGGCTGATGGCCGACTACGCGCTGTCGGTCCTGCGCTACGAGGGTCGCGTCGTCGTCGAGGACGAGAGCAGGACCACCTGGGAGAACATCACCCATGTGGTCCCGCTGCTCGAGGACGCGGAACGCATCGCCATCGCGTCCCAGCCCGCACACGCGCTCAAGGCGCGCGCCTACCTGCGCCGCCAGCGGCCTGATCTCGCCGCCCGGCTGGTGCGCGCCGCCGACTACCGCGTCGGGGAGTGGACGCTGGTCAAGCCGTTGCTGGCCGCGTACGGGCTGTGGACGCTGCGCGGTCTCACCGCGGCCGAACGCAAGGGCTGCCCCCTGCTCCACGCCGTTCCCGGGCAGGGTCAGATCCGCGGCGAGAGACGGTACTGCCGCGGATGAACGTGCAGCCGCGGCGAGGTGAGAAGCAGGGCGCGGTTGTCCTGGCCGGCGGCCATCTGGTCCAGCCAACGCTCGTACCAGGCGAGGAAGTCCGGGGCCGAGGAGACGTTCGGGCCCCAGAAGCCGTCGGTGTTGCCGACGAGGACGCGCCCGGTGAGAGGGCCGGTCACGCCCAGGAGGACGAGATCGCTGCAGCCGCGTTCGATGACGTGCAGGAAGAGGTGGCCCTGGCGTGTGGGGCGGTAGGCCCGGCTGAACCCTCTCGTCGGTGTGTCGGCAGCCGCGCGATTCATCGTGAAGAGGGCACATCGTTCGAGGGGGATGAGGCCGTAGTACGGGGAGGCGCCGGTGCCGCCCATGTTCGTGAGGAAGTCGCGATAGGGCTGCGGGAGTTCCACGTCATGTTCGGCTTCGAAGGCGTCCGCCCGGGCCTGGGGCAGACGGGGGCCGAGACGGAATTCGTGCCGTTCCTCGCCGAAGGAATGGCTTCGGTCGGGCGTGTAGGGAATGCGTGCCAGCTTGCGTCGCAGCCGCGGGATGCGGGAGTCCATGCGAGCTCTCTTCTCGTGTCGCCCGTAACGTATCGCGCGTCGGCCGACCGGAGCAGCCGGGCCGGACATCGGCATGCGGAGCGGTCGGTCCGGTCTGTCCGTTCACGTCTCCGGGGGGTCGCTGGCAGCTCGTCCCCGGAGTCTTGTATGGTTCTCCGCGAATCATCCAGAGGGGTGGAGGGACCGGCCCTACGAAGCCCCGGCAACTCCCCGGTCGACTCGGCGCTCCATGTTCGCGCCGTGCCGCCGGGATCAGTGCCAACTCCGGCCTGCGCCAACGTGGCGCGGGAAAAGATGAGGAGACACGGTGCTCTCTGTGCTGCCTTTCGCCCCGGCTCTGTCCTTCCCGGGCTTTTCGCGTACCCGTCTCGTGATCGTCGCGGCATGTCGGCCGACCGCTTCGGCCCTTTCCCGCTGACCACCCCCTTCCCTCACCTTCCTTCCCCCTGCCCTCCCCCGGGTGAGGTCGCCGCGAGCCTTGGCTCGCGGACCGAGACTGGAGTACCCCCTCATGGACATTTCGGATGTTTCCAGCGGCGTCGGCGTCCTCGACAAGGCCGCGGTGATCTTCGATGCGCTGGCCTCGGGCCCGGCCAATCTGGCGGAGCTGGTCGCCACGACCGGCTTGGCGCGGCCCACGGTCCACCGACTCGCCACCGCGCTCGAACGCCACCGTCTCGTCGGCAGGGACATCCACGGCCGATTCGTCCTCGGCCCCCGGATCGCCGAGCTGTCGGCCGCCTCGGACGAGGACTGCCTGCTGGCCGCGGCCGGCCCGGTCCTGACCTCCCTTCGGGACGCCACCGGCGAGAGCGCGCAGCTCTACCGGCGCCAGGGTGAGGTGCGGGTCTGCGTCGCCGCCGCCGAGCGGACCTCCGGTCTGCGCGACATCGTGCCGGTCGGCTCCACGCTCCCCATGAAGGTCGGGTCCGCCGCCCAGGTCCTGCTGGCCTGGGAGGAACCCGAGCGCTTCTACCAAGGCCTGCAGGGCGCCCGCTTCACCGCCACCGCCCTGAGCGGCGTACGGCGCCGAGGCTGGGCGCAGTCGATCGGTGAGCGCGAGCCCGGCATGGCGTCCGTCTCGGCCCCGGTCCGCGGCCCGTCCTCCCGTGTGGTGGCCGCCGTCACGGTCACGGGCCCGATCCAACGCCTCACCCGGCACCCGGGCGCCCGGCTCGCGAAGGCCGCCGTCGACGCGGCCGACCGCCTCACCGAGGTCGTGTGCCGCTCGTGACGCGAGGAAGCCGCCGGCACCGCATGCGTACGGTCAGGACTGACGTCGCCGCCTCCTGGCTTGTACTCGTCGGCGGAGCAGCCGCTCCGCTCCGGGCGCGCCATGATGGGGTCATGCGAAATCAGCCTGTGCTCGTTTTCGACGGGGACTGCGGATTCTGCACCACCTCGGCGAGGTTCGCCGAGCGACGCGTGAAGCCCCGGTGCGAGACCATTCCTTGGCAGTTCGCGGACTTGACGGATCTTGGTGTCACCTCGACGCGGGCCACGCACGAAGTGCTGTGGGTGACTCCCACCGGTGTCGTGTACGGAGGCGCCCAGGCCGTCGCGAAGGCGCTGTTGAGCGCGGGCGGAGGGTGGTCGGTGGCGGGAGCGTGTCTCCTGCTGCCTCCCGTGCGGTGGGTTGCCCGCGGTGTCTACCGGCTCATCGCGGACAACCGTCATCGCATGCCGGGCGGCACATCCGCCTGCGCTCTCCCCCGCCGCCGGGCGGCGCCACGGCCCGAATAGCGCGTCGCCCGCGAGCCGGACGAAGCAGCGTCACCGTACGGGAGGAAGCAGCGTCACCGTATGGGGTGAACACGGCCGAGCCGTCCCTCACGGACGCAGGGGCTGCATGTGGATCGACCGGGCCGGGACGATCGGTCGTGGGGCGGGATCGCCGCGGGTGGAGGACGCGCGGACGATCAGCTCGTACGGCATGACGATCGAGTCCGGGTTGTACTCCCCCACCTCTTCGATGGCGTCGATGAGGAGCTGGACGACGGCCGTGCCGATCCTGCGGGGCTTGAGGGAGAGCGTCGTGATGGGTGGTTCGGTGGTGGCGTAGAC
>NZ_JBEOVH010000031.1:0-110447 GCF_040295385.1 Streptomyces sp. NPDC002825 | reverse complement strand
ACCCGGGGGGGGGGGGTTCCACCACCATGCCCCCGCGGGGCCCCGCTAGCTCTGTAAGCCCGGCGCGGAATCGTTCCTCCCGGCCCCGCGGCGGCCCCCCCCCCCCCCCCCACAACGCGGGTGCAAGCAACCCCCTCGGGCTGCTGCCGGTGTACGGAGCTCCCCCGGGCCGCCCCCGGTGTACGCAGCTCCCTCGGGCCGCCCGTCTCATCCGTGCTCGCCCCGGAATATTCGCGTGCGCCGTGCCCACCCCGGTGGTGGAATCGCCCCCATGAGGCGAGCCACATCCATGACCGTCGACCGCGGGCAGTTCGCGGACGCGGTCACCCCCTGGGAGGAAGAGGCCTGGCGGACCGACGCACTCGACTGGTCGGAGCGGGAGCTCGCCCGGCACGGTCTGGAGGAGACGGGACCCCGTGAGGTCAGGGTCCGCCCCTGGTCGATCATCGTGCGCTTCCGGATCGGAGCCGGAGAACGCGAGGCCGTCTGGTTCAAGGCGAGCGCCCCCGACGCCGCCTTCGAGGCCGCACTCGGCGGCGCGCTCGCCGACTGGGTGCCCGAGCACGTCATGACACCGCTCGCCGTCGACGCCGCCCGCGGCTGGTCGCTCCTGCCCGACGGCGGGCCCCTCTTCCGGCACGTCCTCGACGCCGGCGGGGCCGGGCCGGAGTCCTGGACGGAGGCGCTCGGCCAGTACGCGCGGATGCAGCGGGCCCTGACCCCGTACACGGACCGGATGACCGCCCTCGGCGTGCCCGGCGGCCGCACCGGTCAGCTGCCGGCCATCTTCGACGACCTCGTCGAGGGCAACGCCACCCTGGCCCCGGACTCCCGCCGCGCCCTTGGGGACCAGCGCCCCCGGCTCCTCGACTGGTGCGCCGAGCTCGACGCGTACGGGATCCCGGACTCGCTCGACCACTGCGACCTGCACGACGCCCAGCTCCTTACCCCCGCCGTCGGCCGCTTCACCTTCTTCGACTGGGGCGACGCCAATGTCGCCCACCCCTTCACGAGCCTGCTCGTCCCCGCCCGCGCCGTCCGCGAGCGTCACGGCGCCGAGCATGTGCACCCGCTGCGCGACGCCTATCTGGAGCCCTGGACCGACCTGGGCCCCTCCCTCCCGGAGCTGCGCCGCGCCGCGACGCTCGCCACCCGGCTCGCGGCGCTCGGCCGGGCGGCCTCCTGGTTCCGCCTCTTCCCCGGAACACCGCACGAGGGGTGCGCCGAGGCGAGCGCCCACTGGGTGAACGAACTCTTCGCCGGATCCACGCTGTTCTGAGCGGAGGCCGGGACCCGCCGCCGGGCGGACGGTCTCACTCGCCGCTCGTGTGACGGATGCGGATCCACAGGGGCAGCGCGAACCAGCACAGCAGGTACCAGGCGAGCACACCGGCGACCAGCCAGGGCACGTAGGCGTCGTGCGTGACCACCCGCAGGACGAGGAAGAGGGCCGACGTCAGGGTCGCCAGGAGCAGGATCAGACCGACGAAGGTCAGACGTGACGCCCAGGTCACCGCCCGGGGTTTGATCCGGCGGCCCGCCACGATCCGGTGGAGGGCGACGGGGCCGATGAGCGCGCCCGTCGCCAGCGATCCGAGGACGACCGTGACGACGTACGTCGTCTTGTCGGTCTGCTGGAGGCCCTGGAAGTGCGGGGTGAACGCCACGGTGAGGAGGAAGCCGAGGAGGATCTGCACGCCGGTCTGCGCCACCCGGATCTCCTGCATGAGATCCCCCCAGCGCCGGTCGGCCCGCTCCTCCTCGGTCTCGTCGCGGCCGTGGCGACGCCCGTCCCGCCGATTGGGGTCCGCCTCCATGAGGTCTCCTTGCGGTCTCCTGGAAGTCTCCTTGGGTCTCCTTCTCCGGGAGTGCGGTGGTCACGCGCGGCCGGCGGCCTTCTGGCTCCGGCGGGACAGCGAGTCGACGACCACGGCGGCCAGCAGGACCGCTCCGGTGATCATGAACTGGACGGCGTTGCTGACGCCCATGATGTTCATGCCCGACTGGATGGATCCGATCACCAGCGCGCCGAGCAGGGCGGACCAGACAGAACCCCGCCCGCCGAACAGGCTCGTACCGCCGATGACGGCCGCCGCGATGACGTTCATCAGCAGGTTGCCGCCGCCGGAGGTCTGGCTCGCGGACTGGATCTGCCCCGCCAGGAAGATGCCGCCGGCCGCGGCCATGAACCCGGAGATCGAGAAGACCGTCATCCGGACGAACGGCACGC
Organism: Streptomyces sp. NPDC002825; assembly: GCF_040295385.1. Classification (NCBI taxonomy): domain Bacteria; kingdom Bacillati; phylum Actinomycetota; class Actinomycetes; order Kitasatosporales; family Streptomycetaceae; genus Streptomyces; species Streptomyces sp. NPDC002825. The sequence goes on along the minus strand of NZ_JBEOVH010000031.1, from coordinate 108,217 downwards.
TGATGCCGGCGCGGCGGGCACCCTCGATGTTGCCGCCGACGGCGAAGATCCGCCGCCCGTACGTCGTACGGCGCAGCACGAAGTCGAGGAGCACCAGCACGATCAGGAAGATGAGGAGCGCGAGCGGAAGCCCCTGGTACTGGTTGAGGATGTACGCCGCGACGAACGCGATCGCCGCGATGACGACCGTACGGAGCACGATCTCGGCGACCGGGCGGAACGGCACCCGGGCGGCCTGGCGGCGTCTGGCGTCCAGGAGCGAGGCCGCCAGGAAGAGCCCGACCCCGACGGCCGCGGTCACGTAGGCGGTCGCGGGACTGTGGAAGATCGTCGAGTAGAGCTTGGAGACGATGCTCTCGCTCGGGATGTTGACCGTGCCGCTGGTGCCCAGGATCTGGAGCATCAGACCGTTCCAGAACAGGTTGCCGGCCAGGGTGACCACGAACGCCGGCACACCGACCTTCGCGAAGAAGAAGCCGTGGATGAGCCCGACGGCGGCGCCGCCCGCGAGCGCGACGAGCAGCGCCAGCCACTCGTTCATGCCGTTCAGGACGTTGAGCACGGCGAAGATGGCGGCGCACAGGCCGCTGACGGAGCCGACGGAGAGGTCGATCTCGCCGAGCAGCAGGACGAAGACGATACCGACGGCGATCATGCCGGTGCCGACGATCTGCTGACTGAGGTCGGAGAGGTTCTGGGCCGAGAGGAACGTGCTGTCGAGGCTGCCGAAGACCGTCCAGATGATGATCACGGCGACGACGACCGGCAGCGACCCCAGCTCTCCGCTGCGCAACCTGCGGCGGAACTCCCCGAGATACCCCTTGAGGCCCTCCTCGCGGACGAGCAGCCGGGTGTCGACCGCCGGCATGGACTCGGGCGCCGGTTCCTGGGTGGCGCCGTCTCCGGCGGCTCGGTCCCGTCTCATCGCTCCTCCTCCCGCTTGCGGGCCTGGCGGCGGGTGACGGCGCTTTCGGTGGCCCCGGTGATGGCGGAGATGATCTCCTCGGTGGTCGTGGAGCGCTTGTCGAAGAAGCCGTTGTTCCGGCCCAGGCGCATGACGGCGATGCGGTCGGCGACCGCCATCACGTCCACCATGTTGTGGCTGATCAGGATGGTGCCGAGCCCGTGGTCGCGGAGCCGCTCGACCAGGTCGAGGACCTCGGCCGTCTGCTCCACGCCCAGGGCGGCGGTGGGCTCGTCCAGGATGACGACCTTCGGGTCGCCGATCAGGGAGCGGGCGATCGCGACGGTCTGGCGCTGGCCGCCCGACAGGGAGGCGATCGGGATCCGCACACTGGGGATCCGGATGGAGAGGGTGTGGAGGAGCTCGCGCGAGCGCTGCTCCATCCGGACCTCGTCCAGGACGCCGAAGCGGCGCAGCTCGCGGCCGAGGAAGAGATTGCCGACCACGTCCAGGTTGTCGCACAGCGCGAGGTCCTGGTAGACGGTGGCGATGCCGAGGTTCTGGGCGTCGTGGGGCCGGTTGATGGAGACCGCCCGGCCCTGCCACTCGATGACGCCCTCGTCGGGCGGGTTCACCCCGGCGATCGACTTGACGGCGGTGGACTTGCCGGCGCCGTTGTCGCCGACGAGGGCGACGACCTCGCCGGCGTGGACCTCGAGATCGAAGTCCTTCAACGCCTGGACCGCGCCGAACCGTTTGGAGATCCCCCGCAGGGTGAGCACGGGTGGCTCCGGCAAGGGAACCGCCTCCTCCGCTCGCGTGGACCGCTCCGCGGCTTTTCGGGACCGGCTCTTGGGAACCGGCTACTCGGGACCGGCTCTTGGGAACCGGCTTCTGGGGACCGGCTACTCGAGACCGGCGTCCTTGCAGGCCGCCGCATAGGTCGGAGTGCAGATCTCCTGGATCGTGTAGAGCCCGTCCTTGACGACGGTGTCCTTGATGTTGTCCTTGTTGACCACGACCGGGTTGAGCAGCTGGGCCGCGACCTTGCGGTCACCGTCGCTCGTGACGGTGGTGGGTGTCAGGTCGGACGACAGCTTCTTGCCCTCGGCCAGGTTGACGGCCATCGTGGCGGCGATGTCGGCCTCCGGCTTGTAGGGCTTCTCGACGGTGAAGGTCTGAGTGCCGATCAGGATCCGCTGGATCGCGTCGAGTTGGGCGTCCTGACCGCTCAGCGGCACGTTCATGCCGGCCGCCTTGAGGGCGGTCGCGATGCCCGCGGCCAGTCCGTCGTTGGCCGAGTAGACACCGACGATCTTGTCCTTGCCGAGGGAGCTGATGGCGCCGGACATCTGCTGGTTGGCGTTGTTCGGGTCCCAGTTGGGAGTGTCGTACTCCTTGCCGATCTTCACCTTGCCGTCCAGGACGGAGTGGGCGCCGGCCTTGAACTGGGCCGCGTTCGGGTCCGTCGGAGACCCGTTGTGCATCACGATCTCGCCGCTCTTGGCCTTGTCGCCGAGCGCGGCGAGGAGCGCCTTGCCCTGCAGCTCGCCGACCTTGTGGTTGTCGTACGAGACGTAGGCGTCGACGGGGCCCTGCGCGAGGCGGTCGTACGCGACGACCTTGACGCCCGCGTCATGGGCCTTCTGCACGGAGGACTGGATGGACTTGGCGTCCACGGCATCGAGGATGAGGACCTTGTCGCCCTTGGCGAGTGCGGTGTTGACCTGTTGTTGCTGGGTCGTCGCGCTCTCCGCGGCGTTGTAGTAGTCGATCTGGGCGTCGGGCGCCAGTTCCTTGATCTTCTGCTCGATGTAGGGCCGGTCGAACTTCTCGTACCGGGTGGTCTTGCTCTCCGGAAGCAGCAGTCCGATCTTCACGTCCCCCTGCTTCTCGCTCCCCGCGCCCAGGGCCGCCGCGCTGGTCGCCACCACCCCCAGGGAGAGGGCCGCGGCTCCGGCCAGGGCTATCGCGCTCCGCAACGTACGGGTCATGGGAGGCTCCTTTCGTACGCCCCCTCTCCCTCACCTCGTGAGCGCGGGAACGAGGATGTACATATGGCCTATATATCGACATTAGCCGCAACCTGGGGACCGGCAAGCGGGTGGTGCGTCACTCTGCGTGGCGCCCGGGTGCCGTGGTGTGCGTTCGGTGCGGGCCGTCGGCATCCCGCCGGGCGGGCGAGGCTGGCCTGTCATCGCCCGACGTGGGACGATTTGTACGAAGCGACAACGGGCCCGACGGCGGCGCACCGGCTTCCGGCGAGGCCCTCCGTCGAACGAAGAAGGGCGACATGCCTGCCATCACGGAAACCATCGACATCGCCCGCACGCCCGCCGATGTCTTCTCCTACGTGACCGACCCGACGCATCTGCCCGAGTGGCAGGAGAGCGCGGTATCGGTCCGCAAGATCGGCGACACCCCCCTGGCGGTCGGCTCCAAGGTCGCCGTCACACGGCGGCTCGGCAAGCGGGAGTTCACCTCGACCATGCAGGTCATCGAGTTGGAGCCGCCGAGGCACTGGCACGTGCACGGCATCGACGGCCCCGTACGCGGCGACGTCCAGGGCACCATCGAGCCGCTGGACGACGGCGAGCGCTCCCGCCTGACGCTCTCCCTCGACTTCGAGGGGCACGGCATCGGCATGGCACTCGTCCCCCTCGTCGTCCGCCCGCACGCGCGGAAGGAGATGCCGAGAGACGAAAGGGCCCTCAAGGGCATCCTGGAGAGCGGCTCGACCGGCTGACGCGAGGCGACGGGACGTCAGTCCGTGGAGACCGACCGCTCGAAGAAGGTCTCCCGGGACACCGTCGCCTGCGTGCCGCTCACACCCTCGATCGCGCACAACCGGCGCCGCATGTCCTGCAGTCGGACCGTGGTCGAGGTCCGCACCTCCTCCAGGACCGAGGCGCTGCCTCGCCGAGCACCGTGTACGCCTGTGTGGCGTCCCGCTGGAGCTCGGCGGGCAGCGCCCGGTCGATGGCGCCCGGAGCCCCTTCCGTCATTCCCGTGCCGGAACCACGCGTCAGTAGTGGTTCCTCATCGCCCTGCGCACCTCCGCCAGCGTCTCGTCCGCCACCGCCCGGGCCCGCTCGTTCCCCTCGCGCAGGACGCCGCGGAGGTACGAGCGGTCGCGTGCGTATTCCGCACGGCGGGCCCGGATCGGTGCCAGGAACTCGTTGACCGACTCCGTCACGGTCCGCTTCAGTGCCGCGGCCCCGGCGGAGCCGATGTCGTCGGCGACCTCCTCCGGCGTACGGCCCTGACAGAGGGCGGAGAGCAGCAGGAGCGAGGCCACCTCGGGGCGGCCGGCCGGGTCGTAGGCGATGTGGCGGTCCGAGTCGGTCTTCGCGCCCTTGATCAGCCGGGCGGTCTCGTCGGCGCCGGCGGCCAGGGCGATGGCGTTGCCGCGGCTCTTGCTCATCTTTGTGCCGTCCGTGCCGAGCAGCAGCGGCGCCTCGGACAGCAGGGCGTCGGGCTCGGGGAAGACGGGGACGCCGTTGCCGTAGCGGTCGTTGAACCGGCGGGCGACGGTCCGGGTGATCTCCAGGTGCGGCAGCTGGTCCTGGCCGACGGGCACGAGGTTGGCCTTGCAGAAGAGGATGTCGGCGGCCTGGTGCACGGGATAGGTGAACATCAGGCCGCTGACGGCGGACTGCCGGGAGTGGGCGATCTCGTCCTTGACGGTGGGGTTGCGGTTCAGCTCGGCCACGGACACGAGACTGAGGAAGGGCAGCAGCAGCTGGTTCAGGGCGGGCACCGCGCTGTGCGTGAAGACCGTGCTGCGCGCGGGGTCGACGCCGATGGCGAGGTGGTCGAGGAGCAGCTCCTCGATGTGCTCGGGGAGGCGGTCCGCCACGTCGCGGTCGGTGAGGACCTGGTAGTCCGCGATGATCACGAACAGCTCCACGCCGAGGTTCTGCAGCCGCACCCGGTTGTGCAGGGTGCCGAAGTAGTGCCCCAGGTGCAGCCGCCCGGTGGGGCGGTCACCGGTCAGGATGCGGAAGCGCCCCGGGGCTTCGAGGATCTGTCGTTCGAGCACCGCGCTGCGCGTGCGGGCGGCGGCCGTCCCGAGCGCATCGACGGGCGAAGCGGAGGAGGCGGAGGAGGCGACGGCGGTGGTGGTGGCGAGGGTGGTCATGGCGTTCTCCCGGTGTGGGTCGGTGGTGCCGTCGGGACGACAGGACCCATGAGCCAGGAAACGCAAAAGGGCCGTTCGTCCGAACGGCCCGGTCGTGCGCGAGTAGTGGCCGCTCCTAGGAGGAGCGCCACCAGCTGAGGCACGACGACAGATGCATGGCTCCACCATAGCGCCCCCATGGCGCGGAGGGCCCCGAACAAAACTCTTTGGCGGACCGCGGCGACCCTGCTACCTTTCCGGAGGCCGTGCAAGATCAAGGAGGTGGTACCCGTGAACGCAGTACAGACATGGGTGCTCCCCTCCGGGGTCACGGTCGGGCGATAGGTCGCCCGGGAGCGCCGTTCTCCGAGCACTCCCGAAAGGCACGACCGTGCACTTCACTTCCGAACAGCGCCTCGACGACGGCGTCATCGAGCGCGCATTCACCCTCGGCGAGATCCCCGGCATCCTGTGGACGCCCGCATCCGGGTCCGAACCGGCTCCGCTGGTCCTGATCTGCCCCCCGCCCCTCGGGCTGAGCAGGGTGTACCCCCGGCTCGCGGCGCGGGCCCGGTACTACGCGACGCAGTACGGCTTCGCCGCCGCCACCATCGAGCTCCCCGGGAGCGGTGACCGGCCCCGGTGGGACGCCGTCGACCAGGCCCGCGCCGACCTGCGCAGCGCCATGGAGGCCGGCGGGCCGGTGGGCGCCGACGTCATCGACGCCCTCGTCCTCCCGCTGGTCGAGAGGTCCGTACCGGAGTGGCAGTCCGCCCTGGACGCCCTCCTGTCGCTGCCCGGGCTCGGCGGCCCGGTCGGGTACGAGGGCGGAGTGATCTCCATCGGCGTCCGCCTCGCGGCGGTCGAGCCGCGCATCGCGGCCGCCGTCCTCTTCGCCGGGAGCCTCGTGCCGGCCGTCATGTTCGAGGAGGCCCGCGGGGTCACCATTCCCCTGCAGGTCCTGCTGCAGTGGGACGACGAGGACAACGACCGGCAGGCCGCCCTGGACCTCTACGACGCCTTCGGCTCCAAGGAGAAGACGCTGCACGCCAACATGGGCGGCCACACCGGCGTCCCGCGGTTCGAGCTGGAGAACGGGGCCCGGTTCTTCGCCCGACACCTGAAGTAGGGGCGGGGGCGCCGGTAGCAGGATCTCGCCGTCGAGGAGAGGCCATGGCCCCTCCTCGACGGCGGTGGCGGTCAGTCCGTCGACGCGGACGGCGCCGCGTTCCGCCAGACCGTCAGATCGAGGGTCATGTAGGTGCTCGGCGAGTCCTCCGGGGAGAAGGCCTTGACCGTGACCAGGCCGAGATGGCCGGTGCCCGTCGTGACGCAGACCTGACGGCCCGGCGACAGCTTGTTCACGTAGATGTTCTGGGTGAACCGGGTCTCCGCGCGGCACGCTTCGAGGGAACCCTGCTGGCCCGGGTCGAGCAGCACCAGGTTGCCGCCGCTGCTCTCGGCGTCGAGGTAGCCGCCGGTGTCGTAGGAGAGTTCGTAGCCGTTGTCCTCCCCGTCCTGGGGACGCACGTCCGTGTCCCCGAGGGTCAGGTGGTACCCGGCCGTGAGGTCGATGTTCTTGTACGTGGCCGCCTGCGGGGCCGGTGCCGTCGACGGCTTCGGGGCCGAGCTCCCGGTCCCGGTCCCGGTCCCCGTCCCCCCGCTGCCCTGCGTGCTCGCCGAACCCTTCCCGCCGGTCTTGCCACCGGCGTTCGACGCCTGTTGTCCGTCCTTGTCCTTCAGGACGACGTAGGCGGTCGCGCCGCCCGCGACGGCGAAGGCGAGGACGGCGGCGACGGCGATGACGAGACCGCGCCCGCCGCTCTTCTTCTGCCGCGGCTGGGGCGGGTGCTGAGCCCAGGCCTGCTGCGGGTACGCGGGAGCGCCGGGCCCCTGCGTCTGGGCGTAACCGTGAGCCGCCGGCCCCTGCGTCGGGACGTAGCCGGAACTGCCGGGGCCCTGCGTCGGGGCGTAGCCGGAACCGCCCGGGCCCTGCGTCGGGGCGTAGCCGGAACCGCCCGGGCCCTGCGTCGGGGCGTACGCGTAGCCGGGCGCCGGAGCGGCGGCGGCCGGGGGAGCGACCGGGGCGGCCGCCGGGGGAGCGGCCGGGGTCGCCGCCGGGGCCGTGGGGGACGCGTGGACCGTGCTCGGCGGCGGGCCGTACCCCGGCGGCGGGGTCGACGGCGCGGACGGCGCCGTCGGCGAGTACCCGGCCGGTGCCACCGGCGCAGCCGCCGGTGCAGCCGTGGGGGCGGTCGTCGGCGGCGGAGGCGTCTGCGGCGGCGCCGGAGCCGCGGCCCGGGCCGTGATCTCGGCGGAGACCGCGCCCGGCAGCCAGTCCTCGGGCCGGCGCAGCACCGTCGCCGCGTTCGCCTCCTGGCACAGCCTGATGATCTCGGCGAGCGTCGGCCGCGCCTCGGGGTCCTTCGCGAGGCACCGCGTGACCAGTTCGGTGAGCCGCTCCGGAACGGCGCTCAGGTCCGGATCCTCGTGCACGATCCGGTACAGCACCCCGTGCCCGGTGCCCTCGCCGAACGCCGGGACGCCCGTCGCCGCGTACGCCGCGACCTGACCGAGCGCGAACACGTCCGTGGCGGGCGTGACCTTGCGCCCCGCCGCCTGCTCGGGTGCCATGAACGACGGCGTCCCTATGGTGACTCCACTGCCCGTCAGGGACGTCGCGTCGGCCGCGTGGGCGATGCCGAAGTCGATGACGCGCGGCCCGTCGGCGGCGAGCAGCACATTCGACGGCTTCAGGTCCCGGTGCACGATGCCCGCCCCGTGGATGACGTGCAGGGCCTCGGCCATGCCCGCGACGAGCAGCAGCACCGTCTCCACCGGCAGCGCGCCGTGCGCCACGACCGCGTCGGCGAGCGAGGGCCCCGGCACGTACGCGGTGGCCAGCCACGGCTGCGCGCCGTCCGGGTCCGCGTCGATGACGGGGGCGGTGAACAGGCCCTGGACGCGCTGCGCGGAGCGCACCTCCTGGGCGAACCGGCGGCGGAACTCCGCGTCCTCGCCGAACTCGGGACGGATCAGCTTGATGGCCACCGGACGACCGCCGGGCGTGTACGACAGGTACACCTTGCCCATGCCGCCGGCGCCCAGCCGGGCCGCGAGCCGATATCCGGCGACTGTGGTGGGGTCGTCCGCCGCCAGCGCCTTGAACACCTCGGAGCCGCCCCGGCCCGCTTGCTGACCGCCCATGAACCCATGTCTCCCCACGCAGAACACTGTTTGCCGGAGGGCACCCTACCGGTGAGCGGTGCCCTCGGCCGCGTCCGTCGTGACCTCCGTGCCCGTGAGCCCGGCGCGCTCCGCGAGCGCACCGCCCTGGAAGCGGCTCTCCGCGCCCAACTCCTCCAGGAGATCGGCGATGTGACGGCGGCAGGTGCGCAGCGACATCCCCATCCGACGGGCGATCACCTCGTCCTTGGCGCCCTCCGCGAGGAGCCCCACGAGGGCCCGCCGCAGACTGGGGCCGACCTCCTTGTACGCGGCCTCGCTGGTACCGCGGAAGGGGACCGCCCCGGACCAGTGCTGCTCGAACACCCGGCAGAGGTACGCCACCACGTCCGGGTCCCGGACGAGGACCGCGCCCTCACCCGTACCACCGTCGGCGCGCCGGGGCAGGAAGGCCACGGCGCGGTCGAAGACCACGGCCCTGTCGGGCAGTTCGGCCGCCGTGCGGTACTCGGCGCCGGCCTCGGTCAGCCGCTCCACGTACCCCTGGGTGGAGAGGCTGGTCCTCGCCGAGTGCTGGTACAGCGTGCGCATCCGCACGCCCCGGCGGAGCATGGCCACGTCCCGCTCGACCGCGTCCCCGAGGCGGTGCGCGGCCCGGCCGCCGCCGGGCTGGATGCTGAACACCTCCTCCCGGCAGCGGGCGGACTCCTCGGTGAGCATCGCGGAGGCGGATGCCATGTCGGGCAGCACGTCGAAGCCCTCCCGGCGGCCCTGCTCGCGCCGGGCCGCGCGGTACCGGGGCATCAGGGAGTGCAGATCGTCGCGGAGGGACTGGGCGTGCGCGGCGGCCCGCGCGAGCTCAGCCTCCAGCGGGCCGACGACCTCCGCCGCGGCGGCGTCCGGGCTCACCGGGATCAGCTCCGCGCTCCGGCCGGGCGCCGGCCGGAGCAGCCGGAGGCGCCGCAGGGTGCGGCAGGCCGCCTCGACCTCATCCCGGCCGAGCCCGAGGTCCGGCAGCCCGTCCGGCGACCGGTCGGCGAGGCCGCCGTGCTCCAGCGCGTACGCGAAGACGGCGACGGCCCCGGCGTCCAGCCGAGGTATTCCGTCCACATCCACCCCAGTAGTCACGCATTTCCCCCGTGATGCGGCCCTGCCACTTCCCTGCCATGCAGGGTATTGCCAGGTCATGGCCCTGGACCAAGCGGGCTCGCCGGGATGAACTGGTGGCGTCCGGCCGGGGGAATCCCCATCAGGCCGACATACGGCGTGAATCCGCCAGACACGGAGCTTCCCGCCTGTCCTCTCCTCTCCCGAACCAGGAGCCGCACCATGTCCGTTGCCGTCCGCTGCCTTCTCCTCCTCGCCGTCCTGCTCGCCGGCGGAGTGACCGTCGCCACCGAGGGCGGCGCACCGGAGACGACGCGGACGGTCGCCGCGGACCCCTTGGACACCAGCTGGGGCGACGAGTACGGGCGGCCGGTGCAGTAGGGATGTCGTCACCCACAGGGAACCCCTCCCCGTACGCCCCCGGCCCCCGGCGCTCGCGCGTCGAAAGCGCCGCGGACCTGGCCCTGTTGCCCGGCATCGTGCATGCCGCGATCGCCCGGGCCGCCCAGGAGCCGTGGAGCGTCGAACCCGGCGAGTTCTGGTGCCACGTCGTGCCCGGCGCGGCCGTCGGACGGGCCCAGGGCTGGAAGCTCCACGTCCCCGCCACCCCGCTCTCCGCACCCCTGGTCCTCGCCCGGTCCGCCGAGGTCCTCGTGGCCCACCGAGCTGCCTTCAAGTTCGCCGGGAGTCCGGCCAGGGTCGCCGCCCTGGTGTCCGGGCGCTTCGCCCGCGGCGGAGGCGGCAAGTTCCTGACCGTGTACCCCGCGGACGACGAGCAGTTCCGGCGGCTCGCCGAGGAACTCCACCGGGCCACCGAGGGACTCCCGGGCCCCGCCGTCCTCTCCGACCGCCGATACCGCCCCGGAAGCCAGGTCTTCTACCGGTACGGCGTGTTCAAGGGCGTCCGCGAACTGACCGCCGACGGCTCCTTCGCCGCCCGCCTCACCGACCCCGAGGGCCGGCCGGTCGCCGACGAGCGCAACGCCTGGTTCAGCCCACCGGCCTGGGCCGGCGACCCCTTCCCCGACCGTCCCGCCGCACCGGCGCGCAGCACGGCCACGGCCAAGCCCGTCCTCCTCGGCGACCGCTTCCTCGTACGGGGCGCGATCCAGCACTCCAACAAGGGCGGGGTCTTCCGGGCCGAGGATACCCGCACCGGCGCGCAGGTCGTCGTCAAGCAGGCACGGCCCCACGTGGGCGCCGGGCTCGAAGGCCTCGACGTCCGCGACCTGTTGCGCCGCGAGGCCGCACTCCTCGAACGGTTCGGCCGGGTGCGCCCCGACCGGGTCCCGGGCCTTGTCGAGGTGTTCGAACAGCAGGGCAGCGTGTTCCTGGCCACCGAAGCGGTCCCGGGGGCGACGCTCCGGCGCACCGTCGCCGAGCGCCTCGCCCGGGACGGCATCGGCTGCCCCGACGACCGCACGGCCGACTCCCTGGTCCGGCAGCTCGTCGAACTCGTCGCCACGGCCCATGAACTCGGCCTCACCCTGCACGACTTCAACCCCAACAACGTCATGGTCACCCCGGACGGGCGGCTCGTCCTCATCGACCTGGAGATGGCGGCCGGGGAAGGCGAGCGGTGGGTCCTCGGCGCCACCCCCGGCTACACCGCGCCCGAGCTGCGCGCCGTCGACCAGGTGGCGCCCGCGCTGCCGCCGGGCGTCGACCTGTACGCCCTCGGCGCCACCGTGTTGCACGCCCTGACCGGAGCGGATCCGGTGTTCGCGGAGGACCTCCCGCCGTCCACGGCCCGGCCGGACGAACGCCGCATGGAGGACCTGGTGCACCTCCTGGCCCGTGACGACGTGCGCGTACGACGGTTCGCGCCGCTGATCCTGGGGCTGACGCGGGACGCGCCCCGGGACCGGTGGACCCTGGACCGGGCGCGGGAGTTCCTCGCCGGAGGCCGAGCAGCGGAGACCTGTCGGACGCCGGAGACCCGCCGGCCCCCGGAGACCTGTCGGACCCATGAGGAGAACGAGTACCCGGACGCGGCCGCCACCCGCGCGCGTCTTCTGCGCGACGGCATCGCCCACCTCCTGGACACGATGCGTCCGCACGACCCCGAACGGCTGTGGGTCTCCGACTCGTTCGGCGAGACCTGCGACCCGGTGGCGGTCCAGCACGGCTCGGCCGGCGGTGTGGCTCTGCTCGCCCGGGCCCTCGGTCACTGGGACACCGGGCTCGGCCTCCCGGAGACCGGCGGCGTGACCCGTGAGGCGCTCGCCGCAGGCCTCCGTTCCGCCGCCCGTTGGACGGTGGAGCGGCAGGAGACGCTGCGGAGCGAGGTCCCGGGGCTGCACTTCGGCCGGTCGGGCACGGCCTGGGCCCTGCTCGACGCGGGCCGGGCCCTGGACGACGAGGCGCTCACGGACCGCGCCCTCGCCCTGGCCCTCGGCCTGCCCGTCCTGGGCCCCAACCCGGACGTCTGCCACGGCGTGGCCGGCGCCGGCCTGACGCAGCTGCACTTCTGGCGCACCACCGGGGACCCCCGCTTCCTGGAGCGCGCCGTCGAGACCGCGGACGGACTGCTCGACGCGGCGCGGCGCACCCCCGAGGGAGTGTTCTGGCCGGTGCCGGAGGACTTCGGAACGGCGCTCGCCGGGGCCTGGCACTACGGCTTCGCGCACGGCGTGTCCGGCGTCGGCACCTTCCTGCTGCTCGCGGCGGAGGCCACCGGCGACGAACGGTTCCTCGACGCGGCGACCGAGGCCGGGGCCACCCTCGCGGCGGCCGCCCGCAGCGGACCGGCGGGCGCGCTGTGGCCCGTGGACCGGGCCCGCCACCTCTCCGACTCCCCGGAGCTCGCCCGCCACTGGTGCAGCGGCTCCTCAGGCGTCGGCACCTTCCTCGTCCGGCTCTGGTCGGCGACCGGCGCGTCCGACAAGCTCCTGCGCGACCTGGTGGAGGGCGCGACCCGAGCCGTACGGGCGGGCAGGGCGACCGACTCGCCGGCCACCTGCCACGGGCTCGCGGGGAACGCCGAGTTCCTCCTCGACGCCGCCGACCGGACGGGCGAGGAGAGCCACCGCGCCGCCGCCGAGCTCCTGGTCGAGCACCTGGCCGCGCAGGCCGTCCTGCGCGACGGCCGGCTCCTCGTACCCGACGAGAACCGCAGGACCGTCCTCGCCGAGTACGCCACCGGCCTCGCCGGGAGCCTGTCGCTGTTGCTGCGCCTGCGGTGCGGCGGCCCGCGGGCCTGGCTGCCGGAGGACGGGCCGGCCCACCCCTGAGTGTCCGGCGGCCGTCCGGCCGCCGGCGTACCACCGAGATGTCCGACGTACGAGAAGAAGGAGACCGTCATGACGGAGTACGACATCGATGCCCTGCAGGTCCTGCCGGAGGAGGTCCGCACGGAGGACGCCCGTGGCGAGGAGCACGCCGCCGCGCTGATCACCGCCTGCCGCTGGCTCACGAGCGGCTGCTGACCCGCTCCGCCCACGGAAGGGGGCCCGGCGTCCCGGCCGGCCCCCTTCCCGCGCCGCGCGACCCCGTGGAGGCGCGACCGTAGACTCGAAGTGCCGGCCCCGCCTCGCTGCCGCGGCGCGGGGCGCCGCGTACGGCATGGAGGCGGCGATGACCAGGCTGACGGGCAGGGCCCTGCGGGTGACGGTCTTCGTGGGCGAGACCGATCTGTGGCACCACAAGCCGCTGTACACCCAGATCGTCGCCCGGGCGCGCGAGGCCGGTCTCGCGGGAGCGAGCGTGTTCCGCGGCATCGAGGGCTTCGGAGCGTCGTCGCTCATCCACACCCAGCGTCTGCTGTCGCTGAGCGAGGACCTCCCGGTGGCCGTGGTCGTCGTGGACACGGAGGAGAAGATCCGCGCCTTCCTGCCGCAGCTGGACGAACTGGTGGGTGAGGGCCTGGTGATCCTGGACGAGTGCGAGGTCATCCGCTACGTCGGCCGCTCGAAGGCCGCCTGAGGCTCACGAGCGCGTGATCGCCGCGATGCCCTTGTGGAGCTCCTCCGGGTTCATGACCGGCGAGTAGTGGATCTTGGCGCCGACCTCCATGAAGAACGGCTCCGAGATCTTGGGCATCTGGGAGGGTTCGGTCAGCTCGAAGAAGATGTAGGCGGTCCGGCAGCCGTCCTCGACGGTGAAGTAGGCGGCCTCCGCGTTGAGTTCGTCGAGCGTCCCCTCGATGATCTTCAGCAGGGAGCCTTGCCTGATGGCCTCGTTGGAGGCCTTCGTGTCCATCTCGACCCTCAGCAGCATGCGCATGACGCGGCCTTTCCCGGCCGGGCGGGCGCTCCCTCCGGGGCGCCCGGAACCCCGGACGCGCTCACTTCCAGCGTCCCCCTTCGCCGCCGGCGGGACCACTCGACGAGCCGGGCGCCGGAGTTCTTTCGTGCTGCCCCTGAAGCTGTCAACCCCGACGATCGTCAGGGTCCGGTGTTGCCGTTCGGCTCGTGTTCCCGACTGTTCCCGCTTCTACGTTCGGGCCTCATGGAACGAGAACCGCGAAGGAAATTCGGAGCCGGTCGGCTCTTCGGCACGTCGGCCGTCCTCGGCGTGGGAGCAGGAGCCGTCACGTGGCTGTCCCCAGGCGGGCTGGGCGAGGTCGGTGCGGTCGAGGTCACGGGTGGCGCTTCGGCGTCCGCGTACCGGTCGGTGGCCGGAGCCGTGGCGGATGCGCCGTCGTGGCTGGGCCTCCTCCTGGAAGTGGCCACCGAGGGAACCTTGGTGATCCTCGGAATGTTGCTGGTCCGGATGGGGTGGACGGCGATCCGCCGAGGGAACACACGGGAGGTCGCCGGATCCGTCCTGACCGGTGTCGGCACCGTAGCGGCCTATGCGGTGAGCGAAGCGGTGAAGCTCGTCGTGGACGAGGAGCGCCCTTGCCGTGCGCTGCGCGCAGGGGCCGCATCCGTAGCGGAATGCCCCGGACCGGGGGACTGGTCGTTCCCGAGCAACCACGCCACCCTGGCCGCAGGCCTGGCCGTCGGTCTCGCCGTGCTGCGGCCCCGCCTCGCCGCGATCACGCTGCCGCTGGCCGGGGCCGCCGCGCTGCTCCGTGTCCTGGTGGGGGTTCATTACCCGCACGACGTGCTCGCCGGTGCGACGCTCGGCGGCGCTGTCGTGACGGCGGTGCTGCTCGCGCTCCTGCCCCTTGCCGAGGCGGCGGCATCACGGCTGGGAAGGCTGAGGCGGAATGATCCCGGCCTCGTGGGCCACCACCGCGGCAGCGGCCCGGTTGTCGACGCCCAGCCTCGCCAGGATGGAACTCACGTGGGCTTTGACGGTTCCCTCCACCACATGGAGCCGCCGGGCGATCTGCCCGTTGGACAGACCGCTTCCGAGATGGGCCAGTACCTCGCTCTCCCGGGCGGTGAGGGCCGCGACCCGGTCGCGGGCGGCGGAGCGCCTACCGGCCAGGGTGCCCGCCCCCGTCGCGGCGAGATGCGCGATGACCCGGGCCGCGACCTTCGGTGACAGGTAGGCGGCGCCTTCGGCCACTGCACGGACTCCGGTGATCAGTTCCTCGGGTTCGCCGGACTTGATCAGGAAGCCGGCCGCACCACCGCCGAGCGCCTTGAGGATGTAGTCGTCCTCCCCGAAGGTCGTCAGCATGACGATGCTCGTGGACGGCACGGTGCTGCGGATCTCCGCGGCGGCGTCGATGCCGTTGATTCCGGGCATACGGATGTCGAGAACGGCCACCGCGGGACGATGGCGTTGCACCAGTGCCACGGCGTCGTGCCCGTCGACGGCCTCGGCGACGACTTCGATGTCCGGATCCGTGGCAAGAACGGCGCGCACCCCTGCCCGGATCATCGGCTCGTCGTCGGCGATCAGGACCCGGATCATCGCGCGCTCACGGGGTGATCGTGTCCAGGGACACCAGGATGTCCTTCCGGAAACAGAGCTGGTAGGCGTCGCCGGACCGATCGTCGAACCGGTCGGCCGTCATCGCGTAGTACTCGCACGTTGTGCCGTCTCCCGTCGGCTCGGCGTTCAGAGGTCGATCGTCGGTCTGCCGGTCCGGCAGGAAACGCTCCACCTCGGACCGATCCTGCCCCACACGCAGGCGGGCATGGTCGCGTGGGTCCAGGACCGACTGCGAAGCCGACAGCATCTCCCAGCCCGTGAGAGCTCCGCTCAGCAGGGCTCCGGTCACGAGGGGCACCATGACCGCGGCGACCAGGGTCCGGCCGACCCGGCGCCGAGCGCGGCGATGTTCCTGCGGCAACTCGTCGCCGCGAGCGGGCGGGGGAGAGAGCGGCGGTGGCGGCGAGGGTGTGTGCGGGATGCGCGCGACGACCGCGTAGCCTCCGTCTCGCGGGCCGTGGTCGAACGAACCGCCGGTCAGCCGCACACGTTCCTCCAGACCGACGAGGCCACGCCCTCCGGTCCGAGGCCGGGGCCGCTGGTCGGCCGCGGACGACGGCGGGCCGTTCTCCACGACGACCCGTGTTTCTGTTGCCGCATGCCTCACGTGGACAGTCGCGGTCGCGCCGGATGCGTGCTTGGCAACGTTGGTCAGAGCTTCCTGCACGACCCGGTGAGCCGCCCGTGCGACCACGGGCGGCACGTCGTCCGCCTCGCCGTCGACGCGCAGCTCCACCGTGAGACCGGCCGCAGAAGCCTCGGAGGTCAGACTCGTGAGGCTGGAGTTGCAGGGGTCCATCGGCGTGGTGTCGGTCTCCTCCCGCAGGACACCGATCACCTCGCCGAGACGCTCCACCGCGGCCGCAGCTCTGGCTCGGATGTCCCCTGCCGCCCTTCGGTGGTGTTCTTCGAGATCCGGCGCGAGTTTGAGTGCGCCGGCAGACAGGGCGATCAGGCTGAGGTCATGGCCGAGCACGTCGTGCATGTCCTGGGCGATACGTGCCCGCTCGCGCAGCCGGGCTTGATCGGCGATCAGCTCCTGCTCGCGTTGCAGCTGGCCGACGCGCTCCCACCCGGCCCGGACAAGCTGCTGATACTGGCACCAGAACCGGCCCGCGAACCAGGGCAGCATCGTGGCTGCGACCACCACTGCCAGAAAGCGGTCGGCCAGGGGGAGCCACGCGGGAACGACGGACAAGGCCGTCACCCCGGCCGCGAGAACCGCGACCAGGGCGAGGGCTGTCGGCGCCGTCCGTCCAGGCCGTCGTCCTGCCAGGAACGCGGCGATGGCGGTCGGGACAGCCCACCACGGGTTCATCACGCTCAGACCGGCGGCCACCGCGGTGGTCGCCGTGAGAAGGGTTCCAGGCTCAAGTGCCCTGCGTACAAGAGAGGTTCCGGTAGTCGCCACGTCCTGGTCGATCACTGCGCCGTCCACGGAGGTGACGGTACGGGCATCGGGCGCCGTCCTGCCACTGCCGAAAGTCCCATCCGTGCCCGATCGCGAGAGCCTTTCAAGGAGCCAGTCCCTGGCCCTCCCGGGGCAGGAACGCCGGTCGCAGGGAGGTGTCCACCGGGTCGTAGTACCGGTGGAAGACCGCGGTCGTGGAGCCCGACACCGGCGGGACGATCCAGCTCCAGTCGGCGGGGACCGGTCTGCCGTGGCGGGTCTCCTGGGCGATGTGCCGCAGGAACCGCTCGGACTCGGTGTGGTGGTCCGCCATCGTCACCCCGGCCCGCTGGAAGGAGTGCAGCACCGCCACGTTGAGCTCGACGAGCGCCCGGTCCCGCCACAGCGTGCGCTCCGAGGAGCGGTCGAGGCCCAGACGGTCGGCGACCACCGGGAGGAGGTCGTAGCGTTCGGCGTCGGCGAGGTTGCGGGCGCCTATCTCCGTCCCCATGTACCAGCCGTTGAACGGCGCCGCCGGATAGCGCACCCCGCCGATCTCCAGCGTCATGTCGCTGATCGCCGGCACCGCGTACCAGCGCAGCCCGAGCTCCGCGAACCACCCGTGGTCCGGGTGGCGCAGCGGCACCTCCATGACACAGCCGTCCGGCAGTTCGTACCACTCGGGCCGCGCGCCCGGACGCTCCTCGACCATCAGCGGCAGCACCTGGAAGGGCTCTTCGTCCCGCTTCCAGCCGAGGTCGCGGGCGCGGGCCGTCGGCGCCGCGCCGCGCGGGTCGCCGATCCAGCGGCCGCCGGGGGTGCGGTGTCCCGCGTACCGGACCAGCTGGTCGTTGACGATCCGCGGCGCGGGGCGGCCCGGCCGGTCGGGGGCGAACACCGAGATCACCGGCCGGATCCGGCCGGCGTTCCCGGCGAGGCGCAGATGCTCGAAGCAGTCGGCGGCGATGCCGTCGGCCGAGGTGACGTGCCGCAGGTCGCGCACCACGAGGCTGCGCCAGTACAGCCGGCCGATGCAGCGGGCCGCGTTGCGCCAGGCGACCCGGGCGCCGAAGGACAGCTCGGCCGGGGTGTGTTCGTACGTACCGGTCCGGCCGATCTCGGTGAGGACCTCGCGGACCCTGCGCTCCACGTCCCCGGCCCCGGGCTGTTCGCGATGGAACTGGCGGACGAAGCTCTCCGCCTCCCGACGGTCCGTCACCGTCGATACGGGTACGTGCGGTGCTGTTTCCCACCCGCCGGACGGGGGTGCGGACGTGAACGGACAGGTGCTGACAACGGCGGCCTTGCGGCGGCGACCCAGACTGAAGACCAAGGTGTTCCCTCCCGCCCCCATGGCTACCGCACGCAACCGTTCGGTTGTGGAGAGTGAGGGGAGTTCCGGATGGGGAGGGTGTCGGGCTGGTAGGGTGCCCGCCGCTTGCCGCGCCCCGCTGGGTCCGCGGGCGCACCTGCGGGGGAGGAGTGGTGCGGACACCGGTCGTCAGCGGCTCAGAGCCCCGCGACCCTGGCCGTCGCCGTCAGCTCGTACACCAGGGTGACCGTGCGGCGGCCGCCGGGCGGCAGCGTGAGGTCCCAGCGGACGATGCCCTCGGCGTCCACCGTGTCCGGGGCGGGGGAGCAGGCCTCCTTGCGCAGGCGCACCTCCACCGCCGAGACCTCGGAGACGGGGATCCGCTCCCGGACCACGACCACCCGCTCGTCCCGCTCCCCGGGCGGCGAGAACCGGGACAGGTGCAGCCGGACCGTGCGGGTGACCACGGTCCGCTGGGTGAGGCCGGTGGTGTCGCGGGACTCCTCGGCGTGCCGGACCACCCGGTGGTCGTCGCGGCTGCCGAAGGCGAGCTCCACGGCGGCGCCGGGAGCCGTGAAGTCCAGCGTGCCCCGCCCGATGAAGCCGCTGCCCCGGACCAGGTCCACGGGCCCGGCGAGCAGGGCGTGGCCGGACAGGTTGTCGAACCGCACCACCTGCGTGACCAGCGGGGACAGCTCGGGCGAGCAGGCGTACTCGCTGCTCGCGACCGTACCGAAGGAGGAGAGCGGCACCCGGTGGGCCCGGCCGTCCCCGGGCACGGAGACCGGCGCGGGGGAGTGCAGGACCCGCGCCTCGCCGCCGTCGTCCACGCCCGGCAGACCGAGCACCGGGGCCGGGCCGAGCGTCGCGATCTCCTCCTCGCGCAGTTCGACGTCGATCGTGCGGCGCTCCGCCGCGGTGCGGTCCTTGAGCGTCAGCCGGTCCTCGACGAGCCGCGGCGGTGCGGTGGCGAGCGAGGACCGGGCGGTGGACAGCGTCAGCCGTACGTCCGACCAGTCTTCCCCGGTCCGCTGCCAGACCATGGCGTCCGTCTCCAGGGTCAGGGAGTCCCCGTCGAGCACGGCCCGGTAGGCGGGCCTCCACAGCGCGCACGGGGTCAGATGGGTCAGCCGGAGCCGTACGGGACCGGCGGCCGTCGCCTCCACCGTCAGCTCGACATGGGCGAGCAGCTCGGCGGGCTCCTCCTCGGCGAGCTCCATCGCCCGCCGGACCGCGGCGAGTTCGGCGGCGAGGGCCGTCAGCCGGGCCTCCACGGTGCGGAGTTCCTCGCCGTACGTCTCGCGCTCGGCGTCCACCCGGTCCAGCTCACGGCCCCAGCGGGGACCTTCGGACTCCCCGAACCCGGCACCCTCGCCGATCTCCCGCAGCAGATCGGCGGCGAGCCCGCCGAGCAGGTCGAGGCGGCCCCGCAGCCGGTCACGGTGCTGCTCCACGGCGAGCCGTTCCTCTTCGAGGGCGTGCTCGCGGTGGTGGAGGGCGGAGTCCTCCTCGCCGGGCGGCACCGGTCCGCGCGGTGTCCACGCGCGGACGATCCGCACGTCGAGCACGGTGGCGGGGTGGCCTTCGGTCAGCTCGGCGTGGAGGGTGCGGTCGACGGCGAGCGGGCTGACCGGCCCGAGGCGCAGGCGCTGGACGCCGGCCTCCAGATCGAGCACGGCGGTGCGCTCGACGTGGGCGCGGTCCTCCAGGCAGGTGACGGCGGTGACGGGAAGGGCGATCGGCTGCGGGTCCGTGAACATGGTGGGTGTCAGCTCCTGCGGTTGCCGTCGACCAGGGCCTTGCCGGCCGGGATGCGGATCTCGAAGCCGCCGTCGAGCGCAGCGGTGCCTCCTGCGGGCAGTTCCACCCGCCAGACGCGGGTGCCAGGGGCGTGCCGCTCCGGCGCGGCACCCTCCTCGGGTTCCGTCCAGTCGGCGCGTTCCTCGATGCGGACGTCCGGCTCGGAGGAGACCGGCACCCGCTCGTGGACCTCGACCGTGACCGGCCCCGCGAGGCGGTTCGCCAGCTCCACGTGGACGCGGTGGTCGAGCACGGTGACGTTGTTGCGAAGGCCCGCCGTCGACTCCTTGAGGTGGGTGCGGCGCGTGACGCGGACGCCCTCGGAGGGCCCGAGGCCCAGCCGGCGGACGGCACCGGGCGCGAGCGTGGGCAGCGCGGCGGTCAGCAGGTAGTCGTCGTCGACGGTGACCTCCACCGGGCCCGCGAGCAGCGCCTGATCGGTGGCGTTGGACACGGCGAGCGTCGCGTACACCGTCTGCTCCACGGCCGGCACGCACAGGTGCTCGGCGCGCAGACCGACCGGGATCTCCCCGACGGCGACGCTGTGCCAGGTGCCGTCCGAGGGGACGTCGGCGCGGGCGACGGCGTCGAAACGGTGGTCGAACGAGCCCGCCGACTCCCGGGGGCGCACGGCGTGTTCGGGCAGCGGCAGCGCCGCCACCGCCTCGGCGCGGCGGCGGTGCTCGACCGCCACGGCGTCGAAGGAGGAGCCGGGGAAGAGCCGGCCACGGCGAGCGCCCGGCTCCTCCGGGCCGGCCAACACGAGCGCGGCATAGTCGAGTTCGGCACCGCTCGGCTGCGGCGGACCCACCGGCGGCGGTGGCGGTGGCGGAGCCGCCGCGCCGGGGGCCGCCGGGGCCTGGGGCGCGGGGGCCCCTCGGAAGGCCCCACCGCCACGCGGCCGGCTGCCCGGTGGCTGCGGGGCCGCGGGAACCGCACCGCCGAAGGCCGAAGGCGCCGCGCCGTACCCGCCACCGGGCTGCGGCGGCCCGGTGAACGCCGGAGGCGCGAGCGGTGCCGGTGCCGGCACGGGGGCGGGCACCGTCACCGGAACCGGTGCCGAGCCGGGGGCTCCTCCGGCGGCGGAACCGGGGAGGGAGGGCCGTGGCGCCGCGCCGGCCGCCTCGTACCCGGTGAACAGGTCGGCGAGCCCCGCCGGGGGTTCGCGCCAGCCGGAGGGCGCGGGCGCGGACTGACGGCGTCCGATCCGGATCGAGCGGAGCGCCGGCAGATCGGTACGGCGCCGAAGATCGGCGGTGGCCAGGGCGAGGCGCACCCCCCTCCAGTCCTCGCCGGTGCGCTGCGCCACCGAGGCGCGCAGCACCAGCCGCCCACTGCCGTCTCCTTGACGGTGGGTCAGCCGGTACGTCGGCACCCAGACGGCACCCGGCACGCCGTACTCCAGCTCCAGCTCGACCTCCTCCGCCCCCTCGGGCCCGTCGAGGGCCAGCACGGCACAGACCGAGGTGTCGACACGAGCGGCCGGAGCGTCGGTGGAGGCACGGTGGAGCCGGTCCTGGGCGACCTCGAAGGCGTGCTCGGCGAGCCGGAGCGCCTCGTCGAGCTCGGCCAGCCGGGCGTGCAGCCCCGCAAGGCGCGAGTCGACGAACTCGGCGAGCTCCAGCCACGCGTCGACCGGCGTGCGGCGGTGCGGATCCTCGCGCTTGCGCGGCGGCGGGACCGGGCGGAGACCGCCGACCTCCCCGATCAGGGCCCGGTGCCGGTCACGGCGCGCCCGCGCCGCCGCGGCCGCGTCGCGCAACCGCTCGGCCTCGCGCCGCAGACCGTCGGGCGCACCGTCGGCGTACGGCGCCGCCTCGACCTCCACCCGCGCCTCGGTGACCCGGGCCCCGGAGGCGCCCAGGACCCGGGCCCGCAGCGAACCGGGGTCCAGCGAGCGCGGCAGCCCCGTCACCCGCACCCGGCCGTCCGGCGGGACCGTGCCCCGGGCCAGGCGCCGGCAGAGCGCGCCCTGCGCGTACACCACGACCGAGTCGAGCTCCGACCCCCACCGCTGCCCCGCACCGACCGTCATGCGCCCCCCTCTGCCCTCTCCGTGTGCGGGGAAGCCTACGCCGGACCGCCCCGGGCGGTCCCCGAGCGCCGGAGGCGGCGCAGGTCCGGGACCTTGTCCGGGACGGCCGACCGACTGCAAGATCCTCTTTGTGAAGGTCTTGGGTGGGAACTCCGAGGGAAAGGCCGGTGTGTCGTGGGGGAGATGACCAAGGGGAGCAACGGGTTCGTTCCGTCCGTGCCGTTGCGGATCGCCGTGCGCGGTGGCGTGGACGCCATGGCGCTGCTCCTCACCGAGGCCGGGAAGGTCAGGGGCGACGGGGACGTCGTCTTCCACGGCGCCCCGGTCCACCCCTCCGGAGCGGTCCGGCTCGCGGACGTGGCGGGGGCCGCGGCGGCCGGCACGGCGTGGCTGGAGGTCGGTCTCACCGCCGTGGAGGAGCAGATCGCGCGCGTGCTGCTCGTCGGTTCGACGGAGCGCGGTGCGATGCGGGACGCAGCCGGGCTTTCGGTGGAGGCCTTCGCACCCGACGGCACGTCGGTCGCGCGGTACGACGTCACCGACGCCGCCGGGGAGACGGCGATGGTCCTCGCCGAGCTCTACCGCCGGGCCGGCGGATGGAAGTTCCGTGCCGTGGGCCAGGGTTGGGTCACCGGGCTCGCCGGTCTCGCCACGGACCACGGTGTGGACGTGGCCGAATCCTCCGGCGGGTCGACGGCACCGGCGACACCGCGGGCGCCCGCACCCGCGCAGCCTCCGGCGGCCGGCCACCTGCCCGCATCCCCGCCGACTCCGCCTGCCGCACCCGCACCCGTGCCGGCTCCCGCACCCGTGCCGGCTCCCGCCCCCGTGCCGGCTCCCGCGCCCGTGCCGGCTCCCGCCCCCGTGCCGGGCTTCGCCCCTCCGCCGGCGGACGTCCTTCCGCCGGCGGACGTCCTTCCGCCCGCGGCCGTTCCTCCGGCGGCGGCCCCGCCCCTCGGGGTCCCCGCCGCGGCTGCCCCTCCGTTCGCGGCCCCTCCGTTCGCGGTCCCTCCGGCGGCGGTCCCGCCCGTGGCGGCCGTCCCGCCCGCCGAGCCCGTCCCTCCCGTCACCGCCGGCTGGTGGACGTACGGGCCCGTCTTCGAGCCGTACACGGAGACCGGCCGGGACAACGACGTGATCACCGTCGGCGGGCTCCCGCCGGGCCCGGTCGTGGTCCAGCTCGACATCAGGGGCGACGGGTACACGGGACTCTGGCTGCTCAACCGCCGCAACAAGGAGGAGGACAACCTCGTCAACAGCACCGAGGAGGACTTCCACGGCAGCGTCCTCACCACCGTCCCCGCCCACGGCACCCTGCGTCTGAAGCTGCAGGCCGAGGGGCCCTGGCAGGTCCGGGTGTCGCCGCTGGCGGCGGCCCCCCGCCTGACGGAGGAGGAGGCGCCGTACCGCGGTCCCCAGGTGCTGCTGCACACCGGAGGCGTGGCCGACATGGCCGTCCACTACCGCGGCGACGACAACCTCATCGTCCACGTCTACGAACTCGCGGGGCACGACGACCACTCGGCGCTGCCGCAGTACGACAACGCGGTCAACGAGATCGGCAAGCGGCGCGAGACCGTACCGCTGCCCGAGGGCCCCCTGATCGTCCAGTTCGAGATGGCGGACGGCCCGTGGACCGCCAGGCTGAAGCGCCTGCAGCCGCCGACCCGGCCGCTGCCCCCGGCACCGCCGGGCGCGGCGGCACCCGTCCCGTTCGCCGCGCCCGGAGAGCCGGCCTGGCCGGACAAGCAGGCCGGACCCGGCCCGAGGAGGAACTGGTTCTCGCGCGGCCGGTGACGACCGTCGGGGCACACCTCAGGGGTGCGCGGCCGTGGACGTCAGGGCCAGGGCCGCCCCCACCTCCCCCGCCAGGGCGACGGGGTCGCCCACCGGGGCCGTCGGATAGGCCTGGTGGCCGCGAGCCCAGGCGTCCTCCCGGGCGAACCAGTCGATCGCGACCGGCGCAGTGCCCCGTACGAGCGCGGTGTCGAGGCTCGTGAAGTAGGCGGCCCAGCGCGGCGCGTACACGTCCTGGACGAGACCGGCCCACTCGCGGTTGGCGTAGTCGTGCAGGCCGCTCTCGCTCGGTCCCCGGTCGGCCCAGGTGGTGAGGATCGAGCGGGCGTCGTACTCGAGACGGTCGCTCTCGGCCGCGTCGGCGCCCCAGGAACGGGCGTCGGCGAGCCACGGGCCGACCAGGAAACGCCGGTCGGAGGCGACGAGCCGTCCGAGCAGCTCCTCCTCGGCGGTCCATTCGCGCACCAGGGCCCGGAAGCCCTCCAGGTCCATCGCGTCGTACGCGGTCTTGATGCGCGGCAGCAGGGCCCGGCCCCGGTTGGTGAGCGCCTGGCGTGCCACGTCCACCACGTCGAAGCGGTACGCGTCCGAGCTCCGCAGCTCCGGCGCCACCTGGAGCAGCTCCGACAGGGCGCGCTCCACCGCGACGGCCTCGTACCGCATGGCGGTCGGGCTCCAGCGCGCCGCCCTGGTCGCCGTCAGGCTGGGCCGGGCGGCGAAGAGGCTGTCCTGCGGCTCGCTCCACGTGCCGGACGTCCCGCTGTACGGGCCGAGGCGCAACTGCTCCCAGGCGGCGGCCGCGTGCGGGTCGGCACCGCCGTAGCGCCGGGCCGCGTAGGCGGCGAACCAGGCGCGGTGGTCGACCGGGTCCGGCTCCCAGGCGAGTTCGGTGAACAGGTCGAAGGCCGCGGGGTTCCCGCCGGTGCCCTCGGGAAGGTAGGCGATACCGCTCAGCGCGCTGTCGGACCTGGTCAGCCACGTACGGAAACGGTCCACCCACACGCCGGTGTTGGCGCCCAGGCTGGTGTGGCCGCCGAAGTTCGCGATGGAACCGAACGCGTAGGGCGTACCGCCCCACTGCGTCTCGCGGTCGAGTCCCTCGTACCGGTCGGAGAGGCCGTCGACGATCAGCACCCTGCTCCGGTCCACCCCGCTCAGGAGGGCCGCGGACGGGTTGTTCTGCCAGCCGAGCATGACCCAGGTGGCCCCGGGGTGCGCGGTGTCCAGGGCCTCCTGGACGGCCTCCGCCGCCCGCGCGACGTCGACCGGGCCGGGCGTGCCGCCCTCGTGCAGCAGGTCCATCTTGAACAGGGCGGTGTCACCGAACCGGTGCCGCTGCACCCGGTAGTAGGAGGCGGCCAGTTCACCGAAGACGGGTCCCGTCGGATCCAGCCAGTCGGGCCGGGCGAACCCGACCCACTTGCCCTGCGGGACGGTGACCGCGCCCGGGTTCCGGTCGGCGAAGCCGGGCGGCACCGTACCGAAGAAGCCCGGCAGCACCGGCGTCATCCCCAGCGAGCGCAGATGTCCCGCGATCCGGGCGCCCAGCGCCGCCCGCGCCTCGATCAGCCGCTCGGACACCGGACCCCCGAAGCCCGACATGTTCTGCAGCAGCCACCAGGCCTGGTGCGCGGGGCCCGGGATCCACGCCCGCAGCTCCTCCGCGTCATAGCCGAACCCCTGGAGCGCCCGGTAGTACGGGTATTCGGCCCCGGTCGGCACGAAGACCTCGTTCACGCCGTGCAGCGCCATCAGATCGATGTCGCGCCGGTACGAGGCGAAGTCGCGGTACGCGCCGGAGTACCCCTCGTCGGTGTCGTTCAGGGCGTAGCGGTGGGTCACCGTCGCCGACCGGGTGATCGTGCCCGGGACCGCGGGGAGCGTCTCCGGCAGCCGGCCGACGCTGTCGCCCGGCCAGCCGATGTCGACCCCGGCGACCCGCTCCAGATACCAGCCCACTCCGGTGAGCAGCGTGGCTGGCGAGGTGCCCCGCACCTGGATCGCGCCCGCCCCGCCGGAGACCGAGAAGGAGTCCCCGGAGCCGGTCTCCTCGACGGCGACGAGGGTGAACTGCGCTGCCCGGGCGGGCAGCAGACGCTCCAGGGCCGCCCGGGCGGGCGCGGGGTCGAAGGCGGGCTCGGCGGCGGAGGCGGTGCCCGGCCGGGCCGGCACGCCGGTCACGGCGGCGGTCACGGCGGCGACCACCGCTACGAGGAAGGTGTCGCGGCAACGACGGATCAGACGGCTGCCCATCAGGCTCCTTCTACGGACAGGACGACGGTGTGGGGCACCACTCTCCGGCGCTCCGCGGCCGCGACCGCGCAAGCGGAGCCGGGGAGTCCGTGGCGCTCATCCGTGCGGGTGCGCGCGTTCGATTCGTGGTGCGAGCCGCGCCGTGTTTCGTGCGAGGGGCCCTTTCTGTGGTGGGCTGCACCTACCCGCAGTGACCGAACCAAGGGAATGGCGCCATGACCGTCTCCGTCGTCCTCTTCACCTCCGACCTCCGGCTGCACGACCATCCGCCCCTGCGCGCCGCCGTGCGGCAGACGGACGAGACCGTCCCGCTGTTCGTGCGCGACCCCGCCGTCGACCGTGCGGGATTCGCGGCGCCCAACCGGCTCGCCTTCCTCGCGGACTGCCTGGCCGACCTGGACTCCGGGCTGCGCGAGCGCGGCGGCCGGCTCGTCGTACGCTCCGGCGACACCGTCGCCGAGGTGTGCGCCGTGGCCCGGCAGGCCGACGCCGCCGAGGTCCACCTGGCCGCCGGACACACGGTGTTCGCCCGCGCGCGCGAGGACCGGCTGCGGCACGCCCTGGAGTCCGACGGGCGCCGCCTCCACGTCCACGACGCCGTGACCACCGTCGTGCCGCCGGGCGAGGTCACCCCGCAGGGCTCGGACCACTTCGCCGTCTTCACCCCGTACTTCCGGCGCTGGTCCGCCGTACCGCTCCGCACGCCCCACCCCGCGCCCAGGGCGGTACACGTGCCGTCCGGGCCGCGCTCCGAGAGGCTGCCCGCCCGGGCCGCCGTGGCGGGCGTCTCCGCGGGCCTCGCCACGGGAGGGGAGACCGAGGGGCGACGGAGGCTCGGGAACTGGCTGTCCCGGCACGCCGACGCGTACGGGACGGGCCACGACGACCTCGCGGGCGACACGACCTCGCGCCTCTCCCCGTACCTCCACTTCGGCGCCGTCTCGGCGACCGAGGCCGTCCACCGTGCGCGGTCCCGCGGCGGCCCGGGTGCCGAGGCCTTCGTACGGCAGCTGTGCTGGCGGGACTTCCACCAGCAGGTCCTCGCCGCGCGGCCGGAGACGGCGCACGAGGACTACCGGCCCCGGCACGACCGCTGGCGGCGGGGCGCCGAGGCCGAGGCGGACCTGCGGGCCTGGCGGGAGGGCCGGACCGGGTACCCCGTGGTGGACGCGGCCCTCAGGCAGCTCGCGCACGAGGGCTGGATGCACAACCGGGGCCGCCTCCTCACCGCCTCCTTCCTGACCAAGACGCTCTACCTCGACTGGCGGGACGGCGCGCGTCACTTCCTCGACCTCCTCGTCGACGGCGACATCGCCGAGAACCAGCTCAACTGGCAGTGGGTGGCCGGGACGGGCACCGACACCCGGCCGCACCGGGTCCTCAACCCCGTCCTCCAGGCCAAGCGGTACGACCCCGACGGCGCGTACGTCCGCCGCTGGGTCCCGGAGCTCGCGGAGCTCCCCGGCCGCTCGATCCACGAACCCTGGCGCCTGAAGGGCCTGGACCGGGCCGCCTACGACTACCCCGAACCGCTCGTGGACCTCGCCGACGGCCTCGCGCGCTTCCGGGCGGCCCGGGACCGGTAGGCCGTGCGCGGTGTACCTGACGGACACCTCGGCCTGGCAGACTTCGCCCCCTCACGGTGTCCCGTCCTCACGACCCCTGGAGGCCCCATGGCGCAGCGGCCCGGTCATCCGTCCCGCACGAGCGGGCGCGTCCCCCGGCCGGCGGGCCGGCGCGCGAGCGGAGAGGCCGCGCGATGACCCTGTGCCCCACCCGCCGTGCCGATCCGACCGCGCTCCTCGTCCGCAGCGCGCCCGCGGAACCGAGCGCCGCCGTGCTGCTGCTCCACGGCGGCCGCGCCGAAGGCCCCGAGCCGCCGCCCGCCCTCAACCTGCCGGCGCTGCGGATGCGCCCCTTCGTCGGCGCGGTGACGCGGGCCGTCCGGGGCAGGGGGGTGCTCGTGGCCGAGGTGCGCTACCGGCACCGCGGCTGGAACGGGGAGCGCGCGGACGCCGCCCGGGACGCCGAGACCGCCCTCGCGCGGCTCCGCGAACAGGTCGGGGCCGTGCCCGTCGTGCTCCTGGGCCACTCCATGGGCGGCCGGGCCGCCCTGCGCGCCGCGGCCGACCCCGCCGTGCGCGGGGTGGTCGCGCTCGCGCCGTGGTGCCCCGCCGACGAGCCCGTCGACCACCTCGGCGGCCGGCGCCTCTACCTCCTCCACGACGAGACCGACCGGGTCACCTCGGCCCGCCAGTCCTGGGAGTTCGTCCGCCGGGCCAGGGAGGCGGGCGCCGACGCGGCGGGCATCCCGATGCCGACGGGCGGCCACGCCATGCTCAGGGGCGCGGACCTCTGGCACCGGCGCGCGGCCGAACTCACCGCGGCGCTGCTCTCGCACGGCTGAGACGGCCCCGGCGCTGGAGAGGGCGCTGGAGCCCCCGGCACCCTGACGCGCGGCCTCCGGGCGGACCCGTCGGCCCCGCGGGCGGGCGGTCCGCCGCCCGGGGTCCGCGGACCGCACCGCCGCCCGGCTCAGCGGGCCCCGGGCCGGGATCCGAGGCCGAGGACGGCCGTGAGGGCGGCCCTCAGGACCGACTCCGGGTCCTCCGATGTGCCCTCGGACCGCCAGGCGACGAAACCGTCCGGGCGGACGAGCACCGCACCGTCCGCGGTGATGCCATGGGCCTCGGCCCAGTCCTGGCCGTCCACGGGGGAGAGGTCCGCGTCCGGACCCGCGCCGATCCGGTACGAGGCCAGGGGCACCGCGAGGCGTTCGGCGACGCGCGCCGCCGCCGTGTGCCAGCCGCCGACGGCGCCCGCCGAGGTCAGCAGCACCGGAGCCGCCTCGTACAGATCCAGGGTGGAGATCCGCTCACCCGCCCGGTCCAGCCAGAGGTGCGGCGCGCGGCTGCCGGGCTCGCCCGTCAGACGGAGTCCGTCCGGCACGACCGGGACCGCCGGGTCGGCGCCCAGGACCGCGCCCCGCGGATAGCGGTACCCCAGCGCGACGTTGAGGATCCCGCCGCGCTTCCCGCCCGCGCCGGGACCCGGCGCGTACCCGGGGTGGCTGTGCTCGACCGAACGCGAGGAGGCGCGGGCGCTCGTCGCCTCCGCGACCGGCCGGCGCTCCGCGTCGTAGGACGCGAGCAGATCGGGTCCGGCCCAGCCGCCCAGTACCGCCGCCAGCTTCCAGGCGAGGTTGTGCGCGTCCTGGATGCCCGTGTTGGAGCCGAAGGCCCCCGTGGGGGGCATCTCGTGGGCCGAGTCCCCGGCGAGGAACACCCGTCCGTCCGCGTACCGTTCGGCGATCCGCTCGGCCGCGTGCCACGGGGCCCGGCCCGTGATCTCCACGTGCAGATCCGGTACGCCCACGGCGCGCCGGATGTGCTCCCGGCACCGCTCGTCGGTGAACTCCTCCAGAGTCTCCCCGTGTTCGGGGTGCCAGGGGGCGTGGAACACCCACCGCTCGGCGTTGTCCACCGGCAGCAGCGCGCCGTCCCCCTCCGGGGACGTGAGGTAGCAGACGATGAACCTGCGGTCCCCCACGACCGCCGCCAGATCACGCGACTCGAACGTGATGCTCACGTTGTGGAACAGGTCGCCCGGGCCGGTCTGCCCGATGCCGAGCTGCTCGCGGATCGGGCTGCGGGGGCCGTCCGCCGCGACGAGGTAGTCCGCCCGGATGGTGGTGTGCTCACCCGTCTCCCGGCTCTTGACCCGCGCGGTCACCCCTTCGGCGTCCTGCTCGAACGACATCAGCTCCGTCGAGTACCGCAGATCGCCGCCCAGCTCCCGCGCGCGCTCCAGGAGCACCGGTTCGAGGTCGTTCTGGCTGCACAGGCACCACTCGGCGGGGCTGAACCGCGCGAGGCCACCGCCGGGGTCGATCTCCCTGAACAGCCACTCGCCGGCGTCGCCCGCCAGGCTCGGCGCCTGGAGGATCCCGTTGTTCGCCGACAGGACCTTCGCGGCCTCGTGGATCCGCTCGCGCACCCCGGCGCCGCGGAACACCTCCATGGTCCGCACGTTGTTCCCGCGGCCGCGCGGGTGGATCGAGGTGCCCGCATGGCGCTCGACGAGCGTGTGCGGCACGCCCAGACGGCCCAGGAAGAGCGAGGTGGACAGGCCCACCAGGGAGCCGCCCACGACGAGGACGGGCGTGCGGTGTCCGATCTCACCGGTCGCTTCGCTTCGGTTCATCGATGGCCTCCAGCGTCACCGGTGACGCGGGTCGGGGATGGGATGCACATGCCTGCCCGGCCGAGCCCCGGACCCTGCGCGGAGGGCACCCGAATGACGCACGGTTCACTCATCCGCTCCGTGGGGCTCGCGGAGAACGAGCGCCCGAGCCAACGTTCGGTACATGACGACCCCGGCCATCCGAGCCAGGCGGTCCCTCCCCGCTCTCGCAGACGAGAAGAGGTGCGCCGTATGACCACGGCACGCATATCGCAGTCGGTGTTCGACGGGTCCAGGCTGCGGGTGATCCTGCTGCTCGACCTGTACGACGGAGCCCAGCAGCAGTTCCTCGAGGCGTACGAGGTCATGCGCAAGCAGGTGGCCGGCGTCCCCGGCCACATCAGCGACCAGCTCTGCCAGTCCATCGAGAACCCCTCGCAGTGGCTCATCACCAGCGAATGGGAGAGCGCCCCGCCCTTCCTCGCCTGGGTGAACAGCGAGGAACACGTCGAGATGGTCAAGCCCATGCACAGCTGCGTCCGGGACACCCGGTCCATGCGCTACAGCATCCTCCGGGAGACCGGCGCGCAGCGGCCCCTCACCCCCGAGACGGCCGCCGGCGAGCAGGTGGCGGCCCGCGTGGGCGACGGCGTGACCCGCCACGCGCTCACCTTCACCGTCAAGCCCGGCTCCGAGTCGAAGGTCGCCGAGCTCCTGGCCGGGTACGAGTCGCCCGACGCCCAGGTCGACGAGAACACCCGGCTGCGCCGCACCTCCCTGTTCATGCACGGCAACCGTGTCGTGCGGGCCGTCGAGGTGGAGGGCGACCTCCTGTCCGCGCTGCGGCACGTCGCCCGGCAGCCCGGGGTCCGGGCCGTCGAGGAGGCCATCAACCCCTACCTGGAGCAGGACCGGGACCTCACCGACCCCGAGTCGGCCCGCGTCTTCTTCACCCGGGCGGCCCTCCCGGCGGTGCACCACGTGGTCTCCGCCCGCCCCGAGCCGGCCGACCTGCGGCGCCACGCCCTGTACTACCCGGCCGAGCCGGGCCGCGGTTCGGACCTGGCCCGGCTCCTCGCCGAGCAGGACGCGGAGGCGGCCGTCGACCCCGACAGTCCCGTCTACGGCAGCACCGTCTTCCAGCGCGACGACGTCGTCGTGCGCCTCGTCGACGTCGAGGGCGACCTCGACCTCGACCCCGTCGCCGCCCTCGGCGTCAAGGGAGCAGGGAAGGCCAAGGCGCTGGAACGTCTCCTCGACGGGCCCGCGATCGGCGTGGAGGGCTCGCTGGAGACCGAGCGCAACCTCAACCGGCTCCTGTCGCACGCCGACATGCTGCCGGTCACCGACCGCCGCGCGGCCGGCTCCTGAGAGGACGGCCCCGGGGCCACCGGCCCGACCGCGCGCGGCAGGCCCGTGCACCGGGCCACCGGCCCCCACCGTCCGTCACATCTCACCGCAACACTCGGAGGTATCAACCATGCTCGAGCAGACTCGGCTCATCGTGAACCTGAGCGACACGGAGCCCAACCGCAGACGCGGCGGGGACGTGCGGGCCATGCTCACGCCCGCCACGGTGAAATCGACCAGCGGCTTCATGGGGATGGCCATCGCCCAGCCGGGCGAGCGCATCGCCGAGCACTACCACCCGTACTCCGAGGAGTTCGTGTACGTCGTCTCGGGCCGGTTCGAAGTGGACCTGGACGGCGAGACGCACCCGCTCGTCCCCGACCAGGGCCTCCTGATCCCCATCGGCGTCCGGCACCGCTTCCGCAACGTCGGCGACGTGGAGGCCCGCATGGTCTTCCATCTGGGGCCGCTCGCCCCGCACCCCAGCCTCGGTCACGTCGACACCGAGGAGGCCGTCGAGGGGGCGCTCGAGTGACCCGGCGCGTGGCCGTCACCGGCATAGGCGTCGTCGCCCCGGGCGGTGCCGGAACGGCGGCCTTCTGGGACCTCCTGGCCCAGGGGCGTACGGCGACCCGCGGCATCACCCTGTTCGACCCCGTCGGCCTGCGCTCCCGCATCGCCGCCGAGTGCGACTTCGATCCGTACGCCCACGGTCTGCCCCCCGACCTGATCCAACACGCGGACAGGTACGTCCAGTTCGCCGCGGTCGCCGCCGGCGAAGCCGTACGGGACTCCGGGCTCGACTCCGCCACCGAGGACCCCTGGCGCGTCGGCGTCAGCCTCGGCAGCGCCGTCGGCGGCACCACCCGCCTGGAGCACGACTACGTCCTCGTCAGCGAGCGCGGACAGCGGTGGGACGTGGACCACCGCGCCGCAGACCCCAAGCTCCACCTGGCGTTCTCGCCGAGCACGCTGGCGGCGGTGGTCGCCGAACAGTTCGGGGCCCGCGGTCCGGTGCAGACCGTCTCCACCGGCTGCACCTCCGGCCTCGACGCCGTCGGCTACGCCTTCCACACCATCGAGGAGGGCCGGGCGGACGTCGTCATAGCCGGGGCGTCGGACTCGCCGATCTCCCCGATCACCATGGCCTGCTTCGACGCCATCAAAGCCACCTCCCCCGACAACGACGACCCCGAGCACGCCTCCAAGCCCTTCGACAACCGCCGCAACGGCTTCGTCATGGGAGAGGGCGCGGCCGTCCTCGTCCTGGAGGAGTACGAGCACGCCAGGGCCCGCGACGCGCACATCTACTGCGAGATCAGCGGCTACGCCACCTACGGGAACGCGTACCACATGACCGGTCTGACCGGCGAGGGCCTCGAGATGGCCCGGGCGATCGACACCGCGCTCGACCAGGCCAGGCTCGACCCCACGTCGATCGACTACGTCAACGCGCACGGCTCCGGCACCCGCCAGAACGACCGGCACGAGACCGCCGCCGTCAAGCGGTCCCTGGGCTCCCACGCGTACGACACGCCCATGAGCTCCATCAAATCCATGGTGGGCCACTCGCTCGGCGCGATCGGCGCGATAGAGGTCGCCGCCTGCGTGCTCGCCCTGCAGCACCAGGTGGTGCCCCCGACCGCCAACTACGAGATCCCCGACCCCGAGTGCGACCTGGACTACGTGCCGCGCACCGCCCGCCCCCGGAAGCTGAGGAACGTGCTCTCCGTCGGCAGCGGCTTCGGCGGCTTCCAGTCCGCCGTGCTCCTGACCGGGCCGGGCGGGAGGACACGATGAGCACACAGCGGTCACCGCGGGCGGTCGTCACCGGCATCGGTGTGATCGCCCCCAACGGGCTGCGCTCCGACGCGTACTGGAAGTCCGTCCGGGAAGGCCTCGGCGTTCTCGACCGGATCACCCGCGAGGGCTGTGAACACCTGCCCCTCAAGGTCGCCGGCCAGGTGGAGGGCTTCGACGCCTCCGCCCTCATCGACGAGCGCTTCCTCGTCCAGACCGACCGGTTCACCCACTACGCCATGGCGGCGGCCTCGCTCGCCCTCGACGAGGCCGGCCTCAACCACGACGAGGGACCCGAGGAGCCCTTCTCCATCGGCGTCGTCACGGCCGCGGGATCGGGCGGCGGCGAGTTCGGCCAGCGAGAGCTGCAGAAGCTCTGGGGACAGGGCTCCAAGTTCGTCGGCCCGTACCAGTCCATCGCCTGGTTCTACGCCGCGAGCACCGGCCAGATCTCCATCCGGCACGGCTTCAAGGGCCCGTGCGGGGTGGTCGCCAGCGACGAGGCCGGCGGCCTGGACTCCCTCGCCCACGCCGCCCGCGCCGTCCGGCGCGGGACCGGCGCGGTCGTCGTCGGAGCCGCGGAGGCGCCCCTCGCCCCGTACTCGATGGTGTGCCAGCTCGGCTACCCCGAGCTCAGCACCGTCGACGATCCGGACCGCGCCTACCGTCCCTTCACGGCGAAGGCCTGCGGCTTCGTCCCCGCCGAGGGCGGCGCCATGCTCGTCGTCGAGGAGGAGACCCGCGCCCTCGACCGGGGCGCGACCGTACGGGCCACGATCGCCGGCCACGGCGCCACCTTCACCGGTGCCTCACGCTGGGCGGAGTCCCGGGAGGGACTCGCCCGCGCCATCCGGGTCGCCCTCGACGAGGCCGGCTGCGCCCCGGAGGAGATCGACGTCGTCTTCCCCGACGCCCTCGGCGTACCGGAGGCGGACCGCGCCGAGGCCCTGGCGATCGCCGACGCCCTGGGCGCGCACGCCACGCGCGTCCCCGTCACGGCCCCCAAGACCGGTTACGGCCGGGCCTACTGCGGGGCACCCGTACTGGACACCGCGGCCGCCGTGCTCGCCATGGAACACGGCCTTGTGCCCCCCACCCCCAACGTGTTCGACATCGACTGCGACCTCGACGTGGTCATGTCCGCAGCCCGGCCCGCCGAGCTGCGCACGGCCCTCGTCCTCAGCAGGGGACTCATGGGATCCAACGCGGCGCTCGTCGTGCGCCGCGGTGGCGAACTCGCCCGGTAGCTCCGGGCGAGGAAGGAGAAACCAAGATGATCACCACCGAACTCACCTTCGGCGAACTGGCCACGCTGATGAAGCAGTCGGCCGGCGTGACCGTCGACCCCGCCCAGCTCGAAGCGGCTCCCGAGACCCCCTTCAGCGGCCTGGGCGTCGACTCGCTCGGTCTGCTCGGCATCGTCGGCGAGCTGGAGAACCGGCACGGCGTGGCGCTGCCCACCGACGCCGAACGCTGCAAGACCCCGGGCGAGTTCATCGCCCTCGTCAACAACGCCCTCGCAGGAGTCTGACGTGTCCGGACACACCGACAACAGCATCACCATCGACGCCCCTCTCGACCTGGTCTGGGACATGACCAACGACATCGAGAACTGGCCCCAGCTCTTCAGCGAGTACGCCTCCGTGGAGGTCCTCGAACGGAAGGGCGACACCACCAAGTTCCGTCTGACCATGCACCCGGACGAGAACGGGAAGGTCTGGAGCTGGGTGTCGGAGCGCACCACCGACCGGGAGAACCGGACGGTGCGCGCCCGCCGCGTAGAGACCGGCCCGTTCGCGCACATGAACATCGCCTGGGAGTACACGGAGCTGCCGGGCGGCGTCCAGATGCGGTGGATCCAGGACTTCGCGATGAAGCCCGACGCCCCCGTCGACGACGCCTGGATGACGGACAACATCAACCGCAACTCCCGTGTCCAGATGGCCCTCATCCGGGACCGTCTCGTGGCGGCCGCGCGCGAGGGCCGGAGCGCGCCGGTCACGCGCGCCTGACGGGCATCCGGGGAATCACCTCAGGAAGGAAACCGATGCACCACGCACTGATCGTCGCCCGCATGGCGCCCGGCTCGGCGCCCGCGATCGCGGACGTGTTCGCCGACTCCGACCGCGGCGAGCTGCCGCATCTGGTCGGGGTCGCCCGGCGCAGCCTGTTCCAGTTCGGCGACGTCTATCTGCACCTGATCGAGTCCGAGCAGGACCCGGCGCCCCACGTCGCCAGGCTGGCCGGACACCCCGAGTTCCGCGGGGTCAGCGAGCGTCTGTCGGCGTACGTCAGCGCGTACGACCCGAAGACCTGGCGCAGTCCCAAGGACGCCATGGCGCACTGCTTCTACCGCTGGGAGCGTGACGCCGGCTCCTGAGCCGGGAACCCGGTGAAACCCGAGGCCGCCCGCCCCGCGACAGACGCGGAGCGGGCGGCCCGAGTTCGTGCCGGGGGCCGGATCAGCCGGGCACGGTGCACTCGAAGGCGTGCAGGTACGCGTTGACCGGACGGATCTCGCCGATGACGAGCCCGGCGGCGGTGAGCCGGTCCACCATGCTCTGCCGGGTGTGCTTCGCGCCGCCGACGTTGAGCAGCAGCAGGAGGTCCATGGCCGTCGTGAACCTCATGGAGGGGGTGTCGTCCACGAGGTTCTCGATGACGACGACGCGGGCGCCGGGCTTCGCGGCCTTGCGGACGTTCGCCAGGCACCTGCGGGTGCTGTCGTCGTCCCACTCCAGGATGTTCTTGATGATGTACACGTCGGCCCGGACCGGGATGGACTCGCGGCAGTCGCCGGGCTCGATGCGGACGCGGGAGGACAGCGAGCCGTTCTCCCGCAGACGCGGATCGGCGTTGCCGACGACCGCCGGCAGGTCGAGCAGCGTGCCGTGCAGCGTCGGGTGCTTCTCCAGGAGGCTCGCCAGGACGTGGCCCTGGCCGCCCCCGATGTCGGCGACGGAGGACGCCCCGCGCAGGTCGAGGAGGTCGGCGACGTCCTCGGCCGACTGCCGGCTCGAGGTGGTCATGGCCCGGTTGAAGACGTACGCGGACTCGGGCGCCTCCTCGTTGAGGTACGAGAAGAACTCCCGCTCGTACACGTCCTCGAAGACGTTGCGGCCGGAGCGGACGGCCTCGTCGAGCTTGGGCCAGACGTCCCACGTCCAGGGCTCGGTGCACCACAGCGCGATGTAGCGCAGGCTGTGCGGATCGTCCTCGCGCAGCAGCCGGGACATCTCCGTGTGGGCGAAGGTGCCGTCGGGCTGCTCGGTGAAGACGCCCTGGCATGCCAGGGCGCGCAACAGCCGCCGCAGGGTGCGCGGTTCGGTCTTCACGGCGGCCGCGAGGTCCTCCGCGGTCATGGGCGTGTCTCCCAGCGCGTCGGCCACGCCGAGGCGGGCGGCCGCGCGCACGGCGGCGGCGCACGCCGCCCCGAAGACGAGTTCTCTCAGCCGCATCGGCGGCGGGGGAGCGGAATCGACGGTCGTCATCTGTTTCGCCTTGCCTTTGCTGTCTTGCGGGGGTGGGGGGGGCGGAGCGGTCGGTCAGCACATGCCCGCGGGCTCGGAGACGCCGCAGGTGTTGTGGCGGAAGATGTTGGTCTTGCCGATGTCCCGGTTCGCGAGGTCCGCGGCGCCGTTGCGCAGCACCACGTTGTCGTGGATCTCGATCCGTTCGTTGGGGACGCCCACGAAGCTCTTGAAGAGCACGATGCCGCCGGACAGCGGCGAGTTGCCCACGTTGTCCTCGACCCGGTTGTGCGCGACGACGGTGTCCTCGGCGCCGGTGACGACGATGCCCGAGCCCTGGAGGAAGGGCAGGCGGGGGGTCTTGGGACAGAGCTTGTTGTTCTCGTGGAGGTGGTTCTGCCGCAGGGTCATCGCCCCGGCGCGCGGGGTGGACTCGTCGCCCACCACGAACACGGCGGCGCAGTTGCCGGTGGCCTCGTTGTGGTCGACGGTCAGGTTCCGCAGGCGGCGCACCGTGATGCCGATCCGGTTGCCGAGCAGCCGGTTGCCGCTGACGACCGTGCCGTGGGTGTCGGTGGCTCCTCCCTCCTCCGTGACGGTGTTGGCCAGGAACAGCCCGGCGTCGCCGTTGTCCCGGGCGGTGTTGTGGCGCAACACCCCCCGTACGGAACGCTCTTGGGCGATGCCCCAGGTGCCGTTGGACTCGGCGATGACCCGTCGCACCTCCAGGCGGTCGGTCCACTTGGCCCACAGGCCGTTCTTGGCGAAGCCCCGGAGCGTCAGCGAGCGCACGGTGACGCCCTCGACGGGGCGGGCCTCGGTGCCGGTCACGCAGATGCCGTTGCCGGCCTGCGCGCAGGTGTCGGCGCCCGGGGTGGCGGCGGGCACGAGGACGGAGGGGAAGACGGTCGAACCGCGGAGCGTGAGGTTCGGCGTGGTGATGCGCACGCTCTCGTGGTACGTGCCGGGGGCGAGGATGATGGTGTCGCCGGGGCGCGCGGAGTCCACGGCCTTCTGGATCGATTCCCCGGGCTTCACCCGGTGCACCGACCCGTCGGCGGCCGCGGGCACGGCGGCCCCGAGCCCCGAGGCCGTGAGGGCCGCGGCGCACGCCAGGAGGGCGATCTGTCGTTTCGTCATATCGCGAAGTTATGAGCGCCCGTTCCGGCCCGCCACCGCTGATCCCCCGGGCGGGCCGGGACCGGCCGGGGCCTGTGGCGGCGGCCGTACGGGCACTGGTCCGTTCGCGTGCGGCACAGGATCACCCGGGGGGCGGTACCTGCACGACGGTGACCTGCTGTGACGGCTCCGGGCGTGCGCGGTGGTGCGGCCGACCGGAGGACGGCCGAACGCGCTCCTCGTGTTGCGGGGGGTGCGGACCGGCCTTTGCCTCGTGCACGGAGCACAGCACAGGTGCCGCGCTAAGGAGCCGGCCGGAAAGCTCCACCGAAGGAGAGAAACATGCGTCGCGTACGCACCGGTCTGCAGGTCAGTCTGATCGTCGGCGCCGTCGTCCTGTCCGCCCCCGCGGCACTCGCGGCCCCGGGGGACCCCGAGGTCCGGATCACTCCGCTGAACGCGGCTCCCGGCACCACCGTCACGGTCACCACCACCGCCTGCGGCAAGGAGACCTACGGCAAGGGGAAGTCGGAGGCGGGCGGTGATTTCCATCTGCTGCCGGGCGGCCGGCAGGGTGTCCTGGTGGGCGAGTTCGTGGTGCCGGACGGCGCCGCCTCGGGCACGGACACGGTCACGCTGAAGTGCCCGCCCCGGATCAAGCAGACCGTCACGTACCGCATCTCCGGCCGTCCCCACGGCGGCGTCGAGGCCGGCTTCGGCTGGGCCGCCGGTGCCGCGGGCCGGGCCGGAACCGTCGCGGCGGCCGGTGCCGCCGGGTCGGCGGCGACCGCCGCGGAGCCCGCTGCCGACTCCACGGGCACCCCGCTCGCCGCGGGCGGCGTCCTGCTGGCCGGCGCCGTGGCGGGCGGGGCTCTGCACCTCCGCCGCCGCGCGCGGCGGGCCCGCGCGGAGGCCTGACGGAGGCCCGCGCCCGGGAACATGTCCGCCCTCGGTCCCCGTCGTGCGCCCGCGACGGAGACCGAGGGCGGACCCATGGGCACAGACGCCAGAACGTGATCGGTCCCGCACATTTCCGTTCGGCGAATGGTCGTTTTATAGAGGGGGATTGACCGCTGGAGGCTGTCCTTCCAGCAAGGTCACATGGCGAACCCGAACTGACTATGCTCCCCGATGTGTTGCGCCGTGCTCACAGCGAGTCACCGCCGCGCAATGCGTCACCTCAGTCCGTTCGTTTCAGACGGTTTAGGGACCCCCTGATGGTTCGTGCAGGTTCAATTTCCAGATCCCGGTCGGCCTCGGTCGCCCGGGTATGGCTTCTCCCGCCCGGAGTTCTGGCCGCAGCCACCGCAATAGCGTTGTTCGTCTCCTCCGCGCAGATACGGACACCGGTCGCCTGGTGCGGACTCGCCGCGGTCCTCCTCACGGTCGCCACCTCGGCCGTCGCCGCGCGCCGAACACGCGCGGCGGAAGCCGAACGGCACACCCGGGCGAGGGTCGAGGCGGCGGAGCAGCACGCCCAGCGGGAGGCCGTGCTCCTCGGGCGCCTGGCGGACCAGCGGGCCACCGTCCTCTGGCTCGCCGAGGAACTCCTCCCCGCGGCCGTCGCCCGGCTCCAGAAGGGCGACCCCTCCTCGGAGATCATCAACGCCGTCACCTTCGGGAAGCACCTCGACCCGGAGTACGTCGTGGCGCTCAAGGCCGCCCTGCGCACCTCCCTGGAGGCCGTGGAGGCCGAGGAGCACACCCGCGACGCCTCCCAGCGCGCCCTCGTGGCGGTCGCGCGCCGGGTCCAGGCGATCGTGCACCAGCTCACCAAGGACCTCCACGCCATGCAGATCCTGCACGGCAACGACCTGGTGGTCTCCCGCGGACTGCAGAACGTCGACCACCGGAACGCCCTGATCGGCCGCCTCGCGGCCAGCATCGCGGTCCTCGGCGACGCCCGGCCCGGACGCCAGTGGTCCAAGGCGATCCCGCTCTACGACATCCTGCGCGGGGCCATGTCCCGCATCGTGGACTACCCCCGCGTCAAGCTGCAGTCGGTGGCCGAGGTCGCGGTGACCGGCCCCGGCGCCGAGCCGATGATGCACCTCCTCGCCGAACTCCTCGACAACGCCACGACGTTCTCGCCGCCGCACACACCCGTCGAGGTGACCGCGAGCGAGGTGCCCTCCGGCATCGCGATCGAGATCGAGGACCGCGGGGTCGGCCTCACCGAGGAGGTCCGGCAGCGCGTCGAGCGCGTCATGGCCCAGTCGCAGACCGGCATCAACCTGTCGGGCCTGGGCGAGCTCACCCAGATCGGCCTCCCCGTGGTCAGCCGGCTGGCCCGCGAGCACGGCTGCGAGGTCGACCTGCGCACCTCCGCCTACGGAGGCGTACGGGCCGTGGTGCTCGTCCCCCGCCGGCTGATCACCACCGTGCCCCAGGGCTCCCTGCTGACCCCGGAGATCCTCCGGCGGCGGCGGGCGGGCGGCCCCCTCCTGCCCCGGCCGACCCCCGCGCCCGACGCCGGCGCGGACGCCGTCGAGGTCAGGAAGACCGCCAACGGACTCCCGCAACGACGACGGGAGGCGCCCTCGCCCATGCTCCCGCAGCGACGACGCGAGTCGCCGGTCCCGACCCCGCTCCTGCAGACCGGGCCCGCGCCCGCCGATCCGGCGGCCTCCCCGGCCGGTTCCGGCCGCACCCGCCAGCCGGGCCTGATGTGGGAGGCGTTCAACGGCACCAAGAGAGGCGACGACGGAGCGGTCGCCGAACCCACTTCTTCCCCCAGCGAGCCGTCAGATGAGGACGAGTAACATGCAGCCACTGCCGAACATGGACTGGATGCTCACGGACCTGGTGAGCAGTGTCCCGTACGTGCGACACGTGGTCGTGCTGTCGTCGGACGGCCTGAGCATCGGGCAGGCGAACACGGCCCCCGACACCGCCGACGCGATCGCCGCCGCCTGCTCCGGCATCCAGAGCCTGGCGCGGGCCATCGCACAGATGTTCCCGCAGGGCGACGGATCGACGCACATGGTCGGGATCGAGGCCGACGGCGGCTACTTCTCCCTGATGGCGGCCGGCCCCGGGGCCTATCTCGCGGTCCTCGCCGACCCGGAGGTGGACGCCGGACTCCTCGGCGACCGCATGCGCACGCTGGTCATCCGCATCGGCCAGCACATGACCAGCCCGCCCCGTGAGGACGTCGGGCAGGCGATGTGACATCGGAGAACCAGGGCCCCTGGCATGAAGGCACACCCGTCCCGCTCTACGTCGTTACCGGAGGCCCGGACCCCTCGGCCGGGAACTTCAACCTGGTCACCCTCATCGCGACGCGGTCCGAACCCGACCCCGCCATGCAGCCCGAGCACTCGGCCATCCTCACCCTGTGCACGTACCCGCTCTCGGTCGCCGAGGTCTCCGCGTACCTCAGCCTCCCCTTCAGCGTCGTCACCGTGCTGCTCGCCCAGCTCGTCGAGGAGGAGCGGGTCGAGGCCATCTCGCCCGTGCCCGTGGCGGCCTATCCCGAACGCGGCCTACTGGAGGCGGTGATCCATGGACTACGCAAACTCTGACGTACTCGAGGCCGGCCGGCGCGACACCGACCTGCTGCTGCCGCACGGCGCCAGGGGAGTCAAGGTCGTGATCGTCGGCGG
Source organism: Streptomyces sp. NPDC002825 (assembly GCF_040295385.1). Taxonomy (NCBI): domain Bacteria; kingdom Bacillati; phylum Actinomycetota; class Actinomycetes; order Kitasatosporales; family Streptomycetaceae; genus Streptomyces; species Streptomyces sp. NPDC002825. The sequence goes on along the minus strand of NZ_JBEOVH010000031.1, from coordinate 66,955 downwards.
CTTCGGCGTCGGCAAGACGACCATGGTCGGGTCGGTGAGCGAGATCCCGCCCCTGACCACCGAGGAGACCATGACGCAGGCGGGCGTCGGAATCGACGACAACCCCGGCGCCAAAGGCAAGAAGACCACCACCGTCGCGATGGACTTCGGCCGGATCAGCATCAACCAGGAGCTGATCCTCTATCTGTTCGGCACACCCGGACAGGAACGCTTCTGGTTCCTGTGGAACGGCATCTTCGAAGGTGCCCTCGGCGCCGTCGTCCTCGTCGACACCCGCAGGATCGAGGTCTCCTTCGAGGTCATCACCCGGCTCGAGGACCGCCGTGTCCCCTTCGTCGTGGCCGTCAACGCCTTCCCGGAGGCCCCGCAGTACCCCTTGACCGATCTGCGCACCGCTCTGGCCCTCAACGACTCCGTGCCCATCGTCACCTGTGACGCACGGGACCGGGCGTCCTGCCGCGACACCCTGCTCGCGCTGATGGGCTACCTGTGCACCCTCGCCGCCGCCCAGGAGACCGCATGACCGTCCCACCCACCGAACACGCCACCGCACAGCCCGGTACGGTCCCGCCCCCGGGCTGCCCCGCCCACATCGGCGACGGCCCCGGCGGGGCCACCCGGCTCTACGGTCCCGCCGCGTCGACGGACCCGATGGGCCTGTACGAGGAGCTGCGCGCCGCCCACGGGCCGGTGGCGCCCGTCCTGCTCGACGGCGACGTCCGCGCCTGGCTCGTCCTCGGCTACCTGGAGAACCGGGACGTGGCCAGCCGCCCCACCCAGTTCTCCCGCGACCCGCGCGTCTGGCACGGCTGGCGGAGCGGGGAGATCGACCCCGAGACCTCCCCGCTCATCCCGATGATCGGCTGGCGCCCCGACTGCGTCTGCGCGGACGGCGAGGAGCACCAGCGGCTGCGCGGCGCGGTCACGTCCAGCCTCAGCCAGTTCGACCACCGGGGCGTCCGCCGGCTCATCACCCGCTTCGCCCACCAGCTGATCGACACCTTCTGCGAGAGCGGCGAGGCGGAACTGGTCGAGCGGTTCACCGAGCCCCTGCCCATGCTCACCCTCACGCATCTGCTCGGGATGTCGGACGAGTCCGCCCCCAAGCTGGTGCACGCCGCCCGCGACCTGTTCAAGGCGACCGAGACCTCACTGGCCAGCAACGCCTATGTGCTCCAGTGCCTCGAACAGCTGGTCGTCGAGAAGCGCGCCCAGCCGGGCCACGACATCGCCTCCGCGCTGATGGCCCACCCGGCCGGCCTCACCGACGAGGAGGTCCAGCACCACCTGCGGCTCATCCTGCTCGCCGGCTACGAGACCACCGCGAACCTCATGTCCAACGTCATGCGCATGGTCGTCACCGACCCCCGCTTCCGCGGCTCCCTCGCGGGCGGGCAGATGACCCTGCCCGAGGCGGTGGAGCAGGTCCTCTGGGACGAGCCGCCGCTCATGGTGTGCCCCGGCCGCTGGGCCAACGGCGACACCACGGTCGGGGGACAGGAGATCAAGGCGGGGGACATGCTCCTGCTCGGTCTGGCCGCGGGCAACGTCGACCAGGCGATCCGCCCGGACGCCGCGACCCCCGTGCACCACAACCGCGCGCACCTGTCCTTCAGCGCCGGCACGCACGAATGCCCCGGCCAGGACATCGGCCGCATCATCGCCGACGCGGGCATCGACATCCTGCTCACCCGGCTCCCCGACATCGCCCTGGCCATCCCCGAGGAGGACCTCACCTGGCGCTCCTCCACCTGGGCCCGGCACCTCACGGCCCTGCCGGTGACCTTCGCCGCGCGCCCGCCCCAGGCCGACGACGTCCCCGCCCCGCTCCCGGCCCCGCCGGCCCAGAGCCACGGGGAATCCGCGGCGCCCTCGCAGCCGGTGGCCGGCCCGGGAACGGCGGGGAGGACCGGGCCCCGGGCCTCGTGGCTGACGCGCGTCCTGCGGTTCCTGCGCGGAAGGTAGGGGCGTGCCGGGGCGGCCCCGCTGCCCTCACCCCGGGAACGAGCCGTCCCCGGAGGCGTAGCGGGGTGCTCCGGTGTACCAGGCGTGGAGACCGGACAGGAAGCCGCAGGCTCCCCGGAGCCAGGTGTCCAGCTCGGCCCGCTCCTCGCGGTCGAGGCCGGAGCGGCGGACGAGCAGCGGCAGTTCGCTCTGTCTGAGGTGCTCGAACTCCCGCAGGCGGGCGTTCACCAGATGGAGAGCGGCGGGCACGGCGGCGTGGAGGGTGATGCCCAGGGAGGTTCCGACGACCAGAACGAGATTGTTGACATCGTTCTCCTCGTGCACCTCCCTTTCATAGGACGCGATGTCGTTGGCGAGGCCCATGAAATCCATGAAGGCGTCGAGCAGGGCGCGGACGGTCCGCGTATGTCGAATCTGTTCGGGTATTCGCGCGCCGGTGGCCAATTCCACGGAATAGGGGGCGGTATAGGCGGCGAAGCTCTCCCGCCGGAACGGGGCGTAATCGATCAGGTGGGGAACGCGGCCGCTGCGGCTGTTGGCCAGTTCCTCGACCCCCGCGTCGATGTACCGGGCCAGGGCCCGGTTGAACTCGGTGCGCCAGTGCGCCAGTCTCGGCGGGAAGAGGTGCTGCTGCAGATCGGCTATGCCGCGCTCGACGGCGTTCGTCGGCTCGGGCAGCCTGGCCCCGTGCTCGGGGCGCAGGAAGGCGTGCAGCCGGGTGGTGAAGGCCCGGGCTCCGGCGAGGTCGCCGGTCTGCTTGAACGCGGAGGCGAAGTGGTCGTCCCAGGCCAGGGCCCAGATGTTGAAGCGGTGGTTGAGCCGGAGGTCGGCGAGCGAGGCGTCGGGGAGGGTCCAGGCGGTCAGCTGGTCGACGGTCATCGCGTGGAACTTGTCCCGGCTCCAGATCGCGGGGCGTGCCGGCGGCCCCGGGTAGCCGTCCAGCATGCCCATGGCTCGCGCCCAGGACTCGCTCTCCTCGTGCAGGGCCGGCAGATGCGGATTCACCCGTAGCGCGTGGGGCATCCACAGCAGGGGCACGTCGACGGCGCGCACTGTCATGGGGACCGACCTCCTTCTGTCCTCGACCCGCACCGGTGCGCCGCGAGGCCGGCCGTTGCCCGCCCCACGGCTCTCCAAACCTGCCCGCCACGGACGACCGGAAACCGACAACTGTCCCCGTTCGGCGCTCAGTTCGGGATCACTTGCGGTAGCGAAACGATCCTTCCCGGGCCGGGCGGGGGTTCTACAGCGGCTGGTCCGGCCAGTCCAGGAGGCGGGCGCCGATGACGGCCGTCTGGAGGGCGTAGCGCTGCACCGGGTCGCCGGGGTCCGCGCCGGTGAGGCGGTGGATGCGGTCGAGGCGGTACGTCATGGCCCGCACGCTGAGGCTGAGGCCGCGGGCCGCCTGGGCGGTGACGCAGCCGCTGTCGAAGTACACGGTGAGCGTGTCCAGGAGGGGCTTCGCGCCGCCGCGGGCCTGCTGGAGCGGTCCGAGCACGGTGCGGACGAGGTCGGCCATGGCCTGCCGGTCGCGGGTGAGGACGGGGTAGACGAGGAGGTCGGCGGCGTGCAGGACCGGGTCGCTCAGGTTCATGCGGGCGGCGAGGGCGAGGGCGTTGAGCGCCTCCTCGTAGGAGTGGACGACACCGCCCGCGCCCGGGTGCGGGCGGCCGATGGCGACCTGGCCGCCGCCGGTCGCCGCGCACGCCTGCTTGGCGAAGTGGGTGAGCACCTCGGGCTCGTCGGCCGGCGCGACGCAGATCAGCCGCCCGTCCTTGGTGGTGAGCAGGATCCGGCGGTTGCCGAAGCGGGCGGCGAGCGAGGCTTCGACGGTACGGGTGACCGCGTAGCCGTCGCTGTACGGTTCCGGGCCCTGGGCGACGGCCACCGTGTGGGCGGGGGACAGGAGCAGTCCGAAGCGCTCGGCCCGCTCGGCCAGCCGGCCGAGATCGCTGCGGCCGTACAGCAGGTCGTCGATGAACTCCCGACGCGCGGCCTCCTCCTGACGCATCGCCAGCTGCTGGGCCCGCTCGTGTCCCGCGGCGAAGGCGTCCACGGCCTGCTCGACGGCGCTCAGGAGGTGCTCGGCCGCGGACGGCGGCAGACCGGGGCGCAGCCGCTCGGCGGCGCAGAGATGGGCCCGGACGAGGGCCCGCAGTCCGATCCCCGCCTCCGCGGCCCGCTCCCCGAGCGCGCCCAGGGCCTCGCGCTCCTCCCGGGTGAGTCTGCGCCGGGTCGCGCACACACCCGCCAGGATCTCGGCGTACCCCTCCAGGTACTCCTCGGCGGGCTCTCTCTCCGACACGGTTCCTCCCCCGTTCCCCCGACGCGTCCCTGACGTGTTCTTGACGCGCGGCGATCAAGAGTGACACGGCCGTGGGAGAGGGGAGGAACCGGCATCGGGAAGGCGTCGAACACTGCCGGAGGACGGCAGTGCGCCGCGGATGATCATGCCTCAGGATCACAGGCGGGCCCGGTGCCGCCAAACGGGGGAGTCGGCGGCACCGGACCCGTCCCACCACGGTACAAGCAGCGGGCGGGTCCGGGTGCCGGAATCGACGAGAACGGGGCGACCGCCGGAACCGGCGGAGAGAGCGGGCGACAGCATGGCCAAGCCGGTGCACGCGGCGATCGGCGGGAAGCCGGTCCGCTGCCAGGTGTGCGACGACGACACCTTCCGCGAGCGGGAGGTGAAGCTGAACAGCACGGGGATGGAGTTCTTCAACATGGCCTGGGCGAACGAGTCGGCGACCGGCCTGATCTGCTGGACGTGCGGCTACGTCCACCTGTTCGTCAACCGGGACATCAGGCTCTACCGTCCACAGGGGTGAGCCCGGCCTCCGGGGCGCACGGCGCACCGAACGAACCGTGCCTGCCCGCCCCTGCGGCGAAGCGGGCGGCCCCCGAGACGGTCTCGCCGGCCGTCAGGGGCACCATCCCGTGCCGCAGTTCGGCCGCCAGGGCCTCCGCCTCCGGCAGGCCGTGCTGTTCCCGGACCGACAGGCGGTCGTGCCGCAGGCACAGCTGGGGGAAGCCGGCGATCTCCCGGGCGAGTTCCTCCGCCGCCGCCCGGGCCCCGCCCTTCGGTACGAGACGGTTGGCGAGCCCGATCTCGTACGCCTCGGCGGCGGGGACCGGGCGTCCGGTGAGGACGAGGTCCATGGCACGGCTCTCGCCGATCAGCCGTGGCAGCCGGACCGTGCCGCCGTCGATCAGGGGCACGCCCCAGCGGCGGCAGAAGACCCCGAGGACCGCGTCCTCCTCGACCACGCGCAGGTCGCACCAGAGGGCCAGTTCGAGGCCGCCCGCCACGGCATGGCCGCTGACGGCCGCGATGACGGGCTTCGTCAGGCGCATCCGGGTCGGGCCCATCGGCCCGTCGCCCTCGGGCGCCACGCGGTTCCCGCGCTCGGTGCCGACGGCCTTGAGGTCGGCGCCCGCGCAGAACGTGCCGCCCTCGCCCCACAGCACCGCGACCGCGGCCTCCTCGTCGTCCTCGAACGCGCGGAAGGCTTCGGCCAGTTGCCGGGCCGTGGGCCCGTCCACGGCGTTGCGGGCGGCGGGCCGCGACAGGACCACCGTGGTCACGGGCCCTTCGCGCTCGACGCGTACGGCGTCCTGGTCCGCCGGTGTCGCTGCTGCATCGGTCATGGGGTGCATTCTGGCGTTGCCGTGGCCCGGCGAACAGACCGGAAAGCGGCCTCAGCCCGCCGGCGGCGTGAGGACCACGAAGTCGGCGTTCGACGGGTCGAGGCAGACCGCGAGCCGCCCGACCCCTTCCATGTCCATCGGTCCCATCTGCACGCTGCCGCCGTTCGCGGTGACCTTGGCGACGGTGTCGTCGCAGTCGGCGACGGCGAAGACGGGGTGCCAGTAAGGCCGTCCGTGCGCGAGGGCGAGGTCCGCCTCGGACACCTGCATGAGGCCGCCGTGCATGCGCTCCGCGGGCAGCCCGGCGGGGGTGATCAGGCTGTACGTCCCCGAGTCGCCGGGCAGGTCCATGTCGTCGAACCACCAGCCGAGGACGCCGCCGTAGAACTCCTTCGCGGCCGCCGCGTCGGTCGTGTACAGCTCGGTCCAGCTCAGGGACACCGGCTCGTCCACCAGCTCCGCGCCCTTGATCTCGCCCGGCTGCCAGACGGCGAACTGTCCTCCCAGCGGGTCGCTGTACTGGGCCATCCGGCCCTGCTCGCCGAAGCTCCTCGGCTCCACCCGGACCGTGCCGCCCGCGTTCTCCACCGCCCGGGTCGTCTCGTCCGCGTCCGCGACGGAGTAGTAGATCATCCAGGCCGAGCGCGCGCCCGGCTCGGTCAGCCTGCCGAGCCCGGCCACGACCTTCCCGCCGGACCGGAACATCCCGCCCTCGGCGTCCTGCGCCCCGCCCATGGGCTCGTACTCCCAGCCGAGCACGACGCGGTAGAAGGCCGCGGCGGCCGGCACGTCGGGGGCACCGAGGTCGAGCCAGCAGGGGGAGCCCGGCACGAAGGCAGTGGTGAGCATGGCGATTCCCTTTCGCGGATCCAGTACGCCCCAGACTGGCACCGGACACCGCCTCCCGCCCGTCGGTGCCTCGCCGACGGCCGGACCATCCGCGCCGAGCAGCCGCGCACCCTGCTCTCCGTCGACGACGCCGTGCAGGCCTTCAAGGACAAGCTCCAGGCCCTGGGCCAGCTCGACAACACCCTCGTCATCTACATCGGCGGCAGCCGCTTCAGAACGGCACGGTCTCCGGCACCGGCCAGGTCCAGTTCCGCGAGTGCTACGACCTGGTCGACGACCCCTACCAGCTGACCAACAAGCTGTACCAGGCCACCCCGGCCGACGAGCAGGCGCTCGGCATCCCCGCCCTGGCCGCCCAGCCCGCCGCCGACCGCGCGGCCTGACCCGCACCCCGGCACCCCCGCCACGGGGGTGCCGGGGGTCAGCCGGTCCCGTCGAGCAGCAGGTCCCGCACACAGCCGCGCAGCCAGGCGTGCGCCGGGTCGGCGTCGTGCCGCGGATGCCAGGCGAGGCCGACCGGCAGGGGCGGCAGCTCCAGGGGGACCTCGAAAGTGACCAGGCCGAGGGACTCGGCCAACGCGCGGCTCCGCGCGCTGATCAGGCCGACGAGGTCGGTGTCCCGCAGGAGGAACAGCGACGCCGGGTACGTGCCGACGCTCGCGAGCACCCGGCGGCGAAGCCCGAGCTCGGCCAGAGCGGTGTCGATCGGGCCCTGGAGCCGTCCCCGGCGCGAGACCACCAGATGGTCCGCGTCCGCGAACCTCCGCCGCGTCAGCCGACCCCGGAGGAGCGGGTGCCCCGACCGGACGACCGCGAGCATGCGATCCTCCAGGACGTGCTCGGTGTGCACCTCGGGATGGACGGTGTCGATGACACCGATCTCCAGGTCGGCGACGCCCTCCCGCAGCGTCGGGACGTCGATGTGACTCTCGTTCAGGAACCGCAGCCGCACCCGCGGGGCCTCGCGCCCGGCGCGCGCGAGGAGGGCAGGGCCGAGCAGGGCGGGATGGGAGTCCTGGCCGAGCACCGTGAACGTACGCGCGACGGTCCGCAGATCGGTGGGACCCGAGGCCGCGAACAGCGCCCTCGCCCGTTCCACGACCGCGCCGACCTCGGCCCGCACGGACAGGGCGTACGGCGTCGGCACCATCGCGCGCCCGGCGCGCACCAGGATCGGATCGCCGAGCGCCTTGCGGATCCGGCCCAGCGTACGGCTGGTGGCGGGCTCGGAGAGATGCAGCCGCCGGGCCGCTCCCCGCACGCTCTGCTCCTCCAGAAGGACGTCGAGGGCGACGAGGAGATTGAGGTCGAGGCCGGTCGGGTCCGCCGATTGCGTCATACGCACTCAACCCCTGCAAAAGATGCACTGGAAGTAATCCACGGGCCGAGCCTACGGTGGGCGCACATCCCCTCACCACGACGCTCCCCGGAGGAGCCATGTCCTCGCCTGCCCTCTCACCGCCTCCCGCCGCCCCGGCCGACACCGCGCCGAGCAGGCTCAGGCGGTCGACCCTGCTCGCCCTGTGCTCCTGCGTCCTCGTCGCCCAGAGCATGGTCGCCGCCATCAACCTGCTCATCCCCCAACTCGCCGCCTCCTCCCTGCATCCCTCCTCCACCGAGCTGCTGTGGACGGTGGACGCGTACGTCATCGTCTTCGCCGGACTCCTCATCCCCGCCGGAGCGCTCGGCGACCGCCGGGGCCGCAAGGGCGTGCTGCTCGCCGGACTCGCGCTGTTCGCCGCCGGGGCCACGCTCAGCGCCCTGGCCGCGTCGCCCGCGCTCCTGATCGCGGGCCGCGGGGTGTCCGGCGCCGGGGCCGCCTGCATCATGCCCGCGACCATGTCGATCATGGTGCAGCTCGCCGGACCGGCGCACCGGGCCCGGGCGCTCGCCTCCTGGACCCTCGCCGTCGGCCTGGGCGGCCTCGCGGGCAACGTCGGCGGGGGAGCGGCCGGCCAGTTCCTCACCTGGCGGGCCCTGTTCTGGGTGATGGTGCCCCTGGGCGGACTGCTCGCCCTGACCGTCGCGGTCGCCGTGCCGCGCACCGAGCGCTCCCCGCACGGGCACCCCGACCCCCGCGGCACCGTGCTGCTCGTCGCGGCCCTCGTCGCCCTCCTCGCGGGCATCATCGAAGGCCCGGCGTACGGCTGGACCTCACCCCGCATCCTCGCCTTCTTCGCCGTGGGCGCGATCCTCGCCGGCGTGTTCACCCGGCACGCACTCCGTTCGCGAGCCGCCCTGTTCGACCCGCGGGTCTTCCGCTCCCGGCAGCTGCGCGCCGCCGTCCTGGGCACGGCCACCGGCTTCTTCGGCCTCTTCTCGCTCTTCTACGCCAACTCGCAGTACCTCCAGTACGTCAAGGGGTACGGCCCCGCCGTCACCGGCCTCGCCATCGTGCCGCTCACCATCGGCATGGCCGTCTTCCCCAAGGTCGCCACCCGCTGGCAGACAGCCTCGGGACCGCGCCCCGCCATCGCGACCGGGCTCGCCCTGATCGGCGCCGGACTCCTGGGCGCCGCCACCGCGGGCGCGGCCACGCCGTACGCGCTGTACGCCTGCTGGCTGCTCGTCATCTCGGCGGGGACCGGCCTGTGCATGCCGGCCCTGACGGTCGGCGTCGTCACCGCCCTCCCCGCCCACCAGGCGGGCCTCGGCTCCGGCCTCGGCACCTCGGCCCGGGAGATGGGCGCCGCCCTCGGCGTGGCCGTCACCGGCACCGTACTCGCCGTGCACGAGGCCGACGCCCGGGCGGGATCCTTCGCCGACGCGATGAGCCCGGCGCTGCGCACGGTGGGCGCGGTCGTCCTGGTCGCCACGGTCCTGGTGACCCTCGGCTACCGGACCGGGGCCGCCGAGAAGGCGCCGATCGGCTGAGGGAGGCCGCCCGGCGTTCCCCGGCCCGCGGGGGAGGCCGGCGGACACCTCCGGCGCGCCGGCCCACGCGCGCGCGTGGGGGTGTGGGCCGGATGGCGCAGGCGGCGCGCGGCGGAGCCCGTACCGCGAGAAGGTGGGCCGGATCCCGGGACAGGACGGTCCGGTGGCCGACGTGGGCCCGAACGTCCGGCCGTCCGGCCGGATCCGGACACCGCGGGTACCGCCCGCCGTCCGCGGTCCCGCAACCGAGGAGGTAGCGCATGCCCCGACGTGTCCCCGCCGCGTACGCCGGGCGGAACTCCACGAGTTCCGCCCGTGGCCGCACCGGCCCCCGCCCCAGGCGCCGCCTCCGTACGGCGGCCGCCGGGGCGGTCGTGGCGGCCGCCGTCCTGACCGGCGCCGCGACGGCACCGGTCACGGCCGCCCCGTACGACGCCGGTCACGCGGACCCGGCACTGCGGAAGGCCCTCGCCGACCTGGTGGACGCGCCGGGCGGCCCGCCCGGCGCGATCGCGGTCCTGACCCGGGACGGCGTACGGCAGGTCTACCGGGCCGGCACCGCCGAGGTGGGCACGGGACGCCCGCCCCGGCCCGACGACCACATGCGCATCGCCAGCGTGGCCAAGGCCTTCAGCGGCGCCGTCGCCCTGAGCCTCGTGGACCGCCGGGCCCTCGACCTGGACGACACCATCGGCCGCCGCCTGCCCCAGCTGCCCGCCGACTGGCACGCGGTGACCCTGCGCCAGCTCCTCCAGCACACCAGCGGACTCCCGGACTTCAGCAAGAGCAAGACCTTCCAGGACATCGTCCGCGCCGACCCCCGCCACCACTTCGACTCCCGCCGGCTCCTCGACTTCGTGGCCGGCCAGCGGCTCCTCTTCCCGCCGGGCAGCCGCTACGCCTACTCCAACTCGGACAACATCGCGGTCGCCCTCATGGCCGAACAGGCCACCGGCCGCCCGTACGAGTCGCTGCTCGAGCACCTGGTGTACCGACCGCTCGACCTCACGGAGACCAGCCTGCCGCAGGGCTACCGGCTTCCCCGCCCCTTCCTGCACGGCTACTTCACCGCCCCCGGCGAGCCGCCCGAGGACGTGAGCGAGGCGGTCAGCGCCTCCGGCGCCTGGGCGTCCGGCGGCATCGTCTCCACCCCCGCCGACCTGAGCAGGTTCATCGGCGGCTACGCCGGACCGGAGCTGCTCACCCCCATGACCCGCCAGGCCCAGCAGGACTTCCTGCCCGGCGGCGCCTCCGAACCGGCCGGCCCCGGCGCCAACGCGGCCGGTCTCGGGCTCTTCCGCTACACCACCCGCTGCGGCACGGTCCTCGGCCACACCGGCAACACGCCCGGCTACACGCAGTTCGCCGCGTCGACGCGGGACGGCCGGCGCACGGTGACGGTCTCCGTCACCAGCCAGGTCACCACGAACCCGGCCCTGCTGAGCCGACTGCGCGCGGTCGAGGAGCGGTTCGTCTGCGCGCTGCTGACCGACCGGGGTCCCGGGGGCTGGACGCCCCGGGAACGATAGCGATCGGGCCCGGTGGACGGCGTACCCCGGCATACGGTCACCACCGGGCTCCGTCCGGCTCGAACGTCCTGTGGGCGCGGACGGGTTGACGACCCCTGACGCGGCGCCGGTCGGCAACCCCGGAGCCGTACCGGACGTCACCCGTCCCCCGTCACCCCGTCGGTCCGCTCCCGCAGGAAGTCGGCGTGGCCGTTGTGGCGGGCGTACTCCTGGATCATCAGCATGTAGACCCAGCGCAGGCTGAGGGCGACCCCGCGCGAGGACCGGAAGGTCTCGTCGAGGTCGTGGCCTGCCGCCGCCGCGTCGCATTCCTCCACCTCGGCCCGGTACAGCCCGAAGTCCCGCTCGGCGTCCGCCGCGTGCACCCCGTCGAAACCCTCGTTGCCGTCCGACGGGCCGGTGAAGACGTCACCGAGGTCCTCGCCCGCGAAGCCGCGCCGGAACCACCACCGCTCCACCTCCGCCATGTGCCGCACCAGGCCGAGGAGCGTGAGGCCCGAGGGCTCCACCGTCGCGCGCGCCAGCTGGCCCGGGTCGAGACCAGCGCATGTGGCCAGCAGGGTCTCCCGGTGCCAGGTCAGCCATCCGTGCAACATCTGGCGCTCCGTCACGGTGCCCAGATCGCGCAGCCGTTCGGTGCGGACCAGTGGCGGCGCCGTCCACGTCACGACTCCAGCACCTCCACGTGGTCCCCGATCGCCACCGCCAGGATCCGCGAGCCCGGCTCCGTGGTGCGCCAGCGGTGGCGGACGCCGCCCGACAGGAGCAGGGTGTCCCCGCGGCCCAGGCGGTGGACGCGGCCGTCGGCCTCCACCTCCACCGCGCCGTCCGCCACGTACAGCAACTCGTCGTTCCGGTGCCGGAACTCGCGGTCCGCCTCGTGCGCGCCGACGAACTCCAGCGCGTGCAGCTGATGCCGGCCGCGCACCACCGGACGCACCCGCGCCTCCCGGTCCAGGCCGCTGTCGTCGTCGGCCCGCACCACGTCGACCGTGCGGGTCTCGTCGGAGGCCGCGAGGAGCTGGACCGCCGTGGTCCCGAGGGCGTCCGCGATCCGCTGGAGCGAGCGCATGCTGGGCCGCGCCCGGTCGTTCTCGATCTGGCTGAGAAAGGGGGAGGACAGTCCGCTGCTGCGCGCCACCTCGGCGAGCGTCAGGTCGAGTGCCCGTCGCCGGCGGCGCACGGCGGCGCCCACCCGCGGTGTGTTCGCGGCCTCCATGGCTGGTCCCGTCCTTTCCCTCCGGCGCCCGGCGGCGCCTGACGGCACCCTACGCGGCGCGGCGGCGAAGCCCGGAAACGGTTTCGTACTCCCGACACACGCCCGTCACACTCCGCGCCTAACGTCAAAGTCGGTTGTTCTCATCAAAGAAAGTTTGAAGAAGGAGCTCCGACGTGCCCCCCATCGACCAGAACTCACGCCGCCGGCGTCCCACCGGCCTCATCGCCCTCGACGAGACGGCCGCGTCCGAGGGCTACACCCTCTACGCACCGCTCACCGGCACCGGCGAGGTCTACCTCATCGACCTCCACGGCAACACCGTCCACCAGTGGGACCTGCCGTACCGCCCCGGCCGCCACGCCCGGCTCCTCGCCGACGGCACCCTCGCCTACAACGGCGTCCTCCCGGGGGAGGAGGCACTCTTCCCGATGTGGCACAAGTACCGCGGCGGCGTCATGCTCCGCGCCGCACCCGACGGAACCGTGCTGAGCGAGCACCGCGACCCCCTCCAGCACCACGACGCCCACCACCTCGACGACGGCCGCATCCTCTACACCGCCCTGGAACCCCTCGCCGGGGCCGAAGCGGCGGCGGTATGCGGCGGAGTGCCCGGCTCCGAAGCCGAAGGCGGCCTGGTCTGGGCCGACACCATCAAGGAGGTCGGCCCCGACGGCGAACTGCTGTGGTCCTGGCGCGCCGCGGACCACCTCGGCCGCGACGCCTTCCCGCTGCACGAGGCCTACGCCCGCGAGCACTGGCCGCTGATCAACAGCGTCACGCCCCTGCGCGACGGCAACATCCTCGCCAGCCTGCGCAGCGTCTCGGCCGTCGTCGTCATCAGCCGCGACACCGGCGAGATCCTCTGGCGCAGCCGCCCCGGCACCGTCAGCCAGCAGCACGCCCCCACCGAACTGGACGACGGCCGGCTCCTCGTCTTCGACAACGGCGTCTTCCGGCCCGGCCGCGACGTCCCGTACTCCCGCGTCATCGAGATCGACCGGACCGACGGCGAGATCGTGTGGGAGTACCACGACCCGGCCCGCGAGTTCTTCTTCGCGCCCTTCATGGGCTCCGCGCAGCGCCTCCCGAACGGCAACACGCTCGTCACCGACTCCCCGTCCGGCCGGCTCTTCGAGGTGACGAAGGACGGCTACCTCTGCTGGGAGTACGTCGTCCCGTACTTCGCCGGCTACGGCGAGAGCGAGGTCCGCAGCCTCTTCCCGTCCCAGCCCAACGCCGTCTTCCGCGCCTACCGCTACAGCGCCTCCGACATCCCGTGGCTGGCGGCGACGGCATGACGACCGCACCCACCTCCAGATCCGCGGAGGCCCGCCCCGTCGAGGACGTCGACGCGCGCGTCCCGTACCGGCGCCTGGCGCCCCTCGCAGCCCAGCACGTCCTGGCGATGACCGCCGCCCCGGTCTCCACCGTCTTCCTCGTCGCCGGCAGTCTGAAGATGACGCCCGGAGCGACCGCCTCGCTGCTCAGCGCCGTCCTGCTGCTGTGCGGCGCGGGCGCCCTGCTCCAGTCCCTCGGCGTGTGGCGGATCGGCGGCCGCCTGCCGTTCGTCATGCTGCCCGGCGGCGCCGCGACCGCGCTGTTCCTCCAGATCGCCCAGGAACACGGACCGGCGACCGCCACCGGAGCCGTCCTCCTGGCGGTCGCGCTGCTGCTCGCCGTCCTTCCCCTGTACGCCCGTGTCGTACGGCTCTTCCCGCCGCTGGTCATGGGCGTGACCGTGCTGCTCATCGGGGTCGCGATGATTCGGGTCGCCGCCCGGCTCGTGACCGGGCCGGACGGCACGGGGGAGCCGCGCGCGGTGCTCCTCGCCGCACTCACCGTGGCGGCGACCGTCGCCGCGTACGTGTTCCTGCGCGGCGTCTGGCGACAGACCTCCGTCCTCCTCGGGATGGCGGCGGGAACCGTCGTCGCGGTGGTGACCGGCCTGGGCTCGTTCAGCCCCGTGGCCGGCAGCGGCTTCGCCCTGCCCGTGTTCCTGCCCTTCGGCGCACCGCGGTTCGACCTGGTGGCCGCGCTTCCGCTGCTCGTGTTCAGCCTCACCACCCTGGCCGAGATCACCGGGCAGACGGTGCTCAACAGCGAGACCGTGGGCCGGACTGCCGCCCCCGAGCGCGACGTTCCCCGCGTCGCCCGCGCCGACGCCCTGGTGTCCCTGGTCGGCGGCCTGTTCGGCACGTCCCTCATGGTCACCAGCGCCGAGAACATCGGCATCGGCCGGCTCACCGGCGTCCGCAGCCGCTTCGTGACCGCCGGCGCCGGGGTCCTCCTGGTGGCCCTCGGCCTGGCCACGCCCGTCTCCCGGGCGCTCGCCGGGATACCCGAGGCCGTCGTGGGCGGTTCCGCCCTCGTCGTCTACGCCGTGATCGCCGTCATGGGCGTCGAGATGCTCCGCCGCGCCGATCTGTCCGGTACGGGCACGGGCTCGCTGACGGCCGCCCTCGCGCTCACCGCGGGCCTGCTGCCGCTGCTCAGCCCGGACCTGTACGCGGGCTTCCCCGGCTGGGCCAGGACGATCCTGGGCAGCGGAGTCGTCGCCGGGACCCTCACGGCGGTCCTCCTCACCGCGCTGCTCGGCCGGGCCCGCCGCCCCGTCGGTACGGAGGTGGTCAGCCCCGCCGATTGAAGGGAAGCCGGCCCAGTACCGACGCCATCCCGCAGGTGTCGGTGACCGCCGAGAAGACCAGGCCTCCCGCGATCGCCGCCGAGAGGAGCTGGAACGCCGGATGCACCAGCAGACCGAGGACCAGCCCGAGCAGCACCAGGGCCCCGGCGGTGAACCGTACCTGACGCTCCATCGCCCATACGGCTCGTACGGGGCCGGGCGGGTACTCGAGACCGTGACCGGCATCGGCCCAGGCCCGGGTGCCGCCCGTGAGGCTCGCGGCGGGGATCCCGTGCGAGGCGAGGACCGCGGCGCCCCTGTCGGAGCGGGTGCCGGAGGCGCACACCAGGAGCAGCGGCCCGTTCTCGGCGGCCTGCCGCAGCTCCGCAAGGCTGTCGTCGATGAGAGGCAGGGGGACGTTGACGGCTCCCGGCAGACGGCCCGAGGCGAACTCTCCGGGGGTCCGGACGTCGACCACGTGCAGTTCGGGAAGCCGGGTCATGGCTTCGTCGACACTGAGGGTGCTGGAAATGCCCATGGGGAACCTGTCCTTGCGAGAAGCGGAACGCGCCGGAGGTGGGGCCGTGTCCCGGGATGCTAGGGGAGGAGGGGTGGCGCCGCCGGGAAGCGGACGGGATCGCCACGGGGTCGCCACGACGCCGTCACGTCGTGGCAACACTCCACGGCGACACCGCCCGCGGGGCCCGCCGGCCGGCCGGGCCGCGCTTGTGTGGGATCGGTCAGTCGACCGCTCCGCGCTCGTGCGGGATCCGCTCCCCGGCCTCGATCGCGACGGGCAGCCGGTTCTCGGCGGGCGGCAGCGGGCAGGTCGCGAAGTCGGTGTAGGCGCAGGGCAGATTGGTCGCGCGGTTGAAGTCGAGCACGACCGTGCCGTCGGGAGCCGGCGCCTCCACCGTGAGGTTCCGGTTGGCCGCGTAGGTGGTGACGCCCGAGGTCTCGTCGGTGAACAGCAGCGTGAGACTTCCGGGCGCGCGCCCGTTGAACGCGGTCAGGCTCAACTCCCGTCCGTCCAGCCGGAAGACGACACGGCCCGGCGCGTCGTACACATGCTGCAGACCCTCGACGGCGGCGCCGACCGTCGTCGGCCGCGGCTCCTCGAAGCTCTCGTACCGGCCGGTGACCACCCAGCGCGGATCGGGCTCGTACGCGGGCGTGCCCGCGAAGGCGACCCGCAGCGGGTGGCCGGGGTTCCGCGGGCGGACGATGTCGTTGCCGCCGCGCTTGGCGACCTCGATCACGGTGTCGCCCCAGACGGCGTCGACACCGCCGCGCTCCGGGACCACGCCGAAGACGTGCCGCCCTCGGAGCGTCTCGCCGTCGACGACGAGTTCGGTGCCCTCGTCGAGCTCGACGACGACGCCCTCGGGTCCGGTCGACCAGGTCCCCGGCGCGCCGGGGAAGGCCTGCGGCTCGCCGGAGAGCCGGTGCAGACCGGTGATCGCGAGGAAGCCGTGCTCCGAGGCGAGCCGGGCGTCCTCTCCCGGTGCCACGTCTCCCACTGCGCGGCGAAGAGCTCCGGATCGACGTCGGCACCCTCGCGGGCGGCCTCGGGGGCATGGGTGATGTCATGGACGCTCATGCGTCTCCTCCTGCTGAGGTGAAGGGCGTGAAGGCAGGACGAGGCCGTCAGAGGGCGACCAGGAGTCGTGGGGGCGTGTGCGTCGGTGTCCGGACGCCGGGTCGAGGCCTCGGTGTCAGCGGGAACACGCCATGGTCGTGACGCGCACGTGGTCCACGTGTCGGCGCGTCACGAGAAGGCTCATGGGTTCAGCCAAACACACCTCCGGAGCGGGACGCCGGCGATTCCCGCGCCCGGGCCGATGACGCGGCGGAGACCGGGCGTGTTCACCGGCGCGTCCCGCGGTTCGCGGCGGCTCGCCTTCGGCGCGGCGGGCTTCGCCGGATCGATCTGGTCCGCGACATGTACGGCATCCGTTGGAATCGATCGGAATCGCTCGGAAATGTCGTAGGACGTGATCGTTTCTGCATGATGCCCTCCCCGGCATGAACGCACGTACCAGACTCGCTCTCGCGAGCGCCGTCCTGACCGCCGTCGCCGTCTCCGCCCCGGCGGCCACGGCGTCCGGGGCCGCCGCCGGTCCGGAGCCGACCCCGGCCCCGCTCGTCACCGCCGCCCACGCGGTGCCCGGCAAGTACATCGTCACCCTCGACAGGACCGTCGACGCCGCCAAGGCCGCCGAGCGGCTCGACCTCAAGCCGACGTTCGTCTACGAGAAGGCCATCAACGGCTTCGCGGCGCCCCTGACCCCCCTTCAGCTGGAGACGGTGCGGAAGACCCCGGGGGTGATGTCCGTCGAGGAGGACGCGGTGACGCTCGCGCCGCCGCAGCCGGTCACGCCCGCGGAGACCCGGGGCCCGGCGGCCTCCTGGGGTCTCGACCGGATCAACCAGTGGCTCCTGCCGCTCGACAACGACTTCACCACGCGCGGCAGCGGCGCGGGCGTGACCGCATACATCCTGGACACCGGCATCGACTACCACCACGACGAGTTCGGCGGCCGCGCGGCCTTCGGTTTCGACGCCATGGGCGACGGACGCTACGGCCAGGACTGCAACGGCCACGGCACGCACGTCGCGGGCACGGTCGCCGGCAAGACGTACGGGGTCGCCCGCAAGGCCGGCCTGGTGAGCGTCCGGGTCCTCGGCTGCGACGGGCGCGGGTCCTACTCGGGAATGATCGCCGGCTTCGACTGGGTCGCCAAGAACGCCAGGCAGCCCGCGGTCCTGAACGGCTCCCTCGGCGGCGAACGGTCCGTCGCCCTGAACAACGCGGCCACGGCCCTCCGCGACGCGGGCGTGCTGCCCGTCATCGCGGCGGGGAACTCGTCGCAGGACGCCTGCGACATCTCGCCCGCATCGGCGACGGGCGTGGTCACCGTCGCCGCCTCCAACATCCGGGACGAGGAGACGTCCTTCTCCAACTACGGCCCGTGCGTGGAGATCTACGCGCCGGGACAGGGCATCGTCTCGGCCAGGATCGGCGGCGGCTCCGTCGCCGAGAGCGGCACGTCGATGGCCGCCCCGCACGTCGCCGGTGTCGCCGCCCTCTACAAGGCCGAGCACCCGACGGCAGGCCCGGCCGAGGTCGCCGAATGGCTCGACGACTACTCCACGAAGGGGGTCCTGAGCAACGTCAGCGGCGGCACCCCCAACAAGCTGCTGTTCACCGGCGGCCTGTAGCCCCGCGGCGAGCGGCACCGGCCCCGAGCGCCGCGGGCCGGCGACCACCCCGAGCGCCGCGGGGCCGGCGACCACCCTGAGCGGGCGGGTACGGTGACCACCCCGAGCGCCGCGGGTACGGTGACGGTCCCGAGCGCCGCGGGTACGGTGACGGTCCCGAGCGCCGCGGGACCGGTGACCGTCCCGCGGCGCTCCACGCGTCTGGACGCGTCAGTTCCCCTCGGCCTCGAAGGCGCGCAGCAGATCGGCGGCCACGCTCACCGCGATCGTCGCCGGTTCCTTGCCGCCGATGTCGGCAAGACCGATCGGGGTCTTGATCCGGGCGATGGTCGCGTCGTCGTGACCCCCCTCGGTGGCGAGGCGCTTGCGGAACCGTGCCCACTTCGCCGCCGAGCCGATCAGACCGATGGAGCCCAGGTGCGGCGTGCGCAGGGCCGCGTCGCACAGCGCGGCGTCCTCGGCGTGGTCATGGGTCATGATCAGGACGTGGGTGCCGAGCGGCAGCTCCTCCAGGACCTCCTCGGGCAGCAGCGGCGTGTGGTGCACGCGCACCTGCGCCACCGCGTCCGCGAGCACACCGAGCCGCTCCTCCGCGAGGGTCTCGGCGCGGGTGTCGATCAGATGGAGGTCGAGGTCCTGGCGGGCCAGGATCCGCGCCAGTTCGAGGCCGACGTGCCCGACGCCGAAGACGGCCACCGCCCGGACCACCGGCAGCGGTTCGAGCAGCACCGACACCGTGCCGCCGCAGCACTGCACCCCGTGCCGGTTGGTCACCTTGTCGTTCAGGGCGAAGTCGATCAGCTCCGGCTCCGCCTCGGACGCGGCGATCATCTCCCGGGCCCGGTCGATCGCGACGGCCTCCACGTTCCCGCCGCCGATCGAGCCCCACGTCTCGGTCCTTCCGACCACGAGCTTCGCGCCGGCGTCGCGCGGGGCGTGGCCGCGCACGGTCGCGACGGTCACGAGCACGCCGGGCTCCCGGCGTGCCCGCAGCCGCGCGACCGCGGCGAACCACGTCATGTCAGGCACCGCTGAGGACTTCCGCGCCCGCGCGGGCCCGGTCGCGGGCCGCCTCGATCGCCCAGTACACCGCTTCCGGCGTGGCCGGCGAGGCCAGCTCGACGCTGATCCCGCTCGGGCCGAACGCGGCCGCGGCCTGCCGCAGGGCCTCCCGTACGGAGAAGGCCAGCATCAGCGGCGGCTCGCCCACGGCCTTGGAGCCGTAGACCGCGCCCTCCTCGGCCGCGTTCTGGAGCAGCGTGACGTGGAACTCCCCGGGCATCTCGGAGAAGCTCGGCAGCTTGTACGTGCTCGCCGCCTGCGTGAGGAGCCGGCCGCGCTGCGGCCCGTCGCCGGCGTCCCAGCGCAGGTCCTCCAGGGTCAGCCAGCCCGCGCCCTGCACGAAACCGCCCTCGACCTGACCGATGTCGATCAACGGGGAGAGGCTGTCGCCGACGTCGTGCACGATGTCCACCCGCCGGATGCGGTACGCGCCGGTGAAGCCGTCCACCTCCACCTCGGCCGCGGCGGCACCGTGCGCGAAGTACTTGAACGGCGAGCCGTGGAACGTCCTCGCGTCCCAGTGCAGTCCCTCGGTCCGGTAGAAACCGGCCGCCGACAGCTGCACCCGCTGGAAGTACGCGGTGCGCACCAGCTCGTCCCAGGCCATCTCCCTGTCGCTGCCGAGGCCGCGCGCGACGCCGTCGACGATGCGTACGTCCGAGGCGTTCGTACCGAGCTGGGTCGCCGCCACCTGGAGCAGCCGCTCGCGCAGCTGCTCGCAGGCGTTCTTCACCGCCGCCCCGTTGAGGTCCGTTCCGGCGCTGGCCGCGGTGGCGGAGGTGTTGGGCACCTTGTCCGTACGCGTCGGGGCGAGGCGCACCTTGTGCAGCGGGATGCCGAGGGTGGTCGCGGCCACCTGGAGCATCTTGGTGTGCAGGCCCTGGCCCATCTCGGTGCCGCCGTGGTTGATCAGGACGGAGCCGTCCTTGTAGATCAGCACGAGCGCGCCGCCCTGGTTGAAGGCGGTGAGGTTGAACGAGATGCCGAACTTGAGGCCGGTGAGCGCGAGGGCCCGCTTGGTGTCCGGGTGCGCGGCGTTGAAGGCGGCGATCTCACGCCGGCGGTCGGCGAGGTTCCCGCTCTCCTTGACCTGCTCCCAGACGGCGGTGATCCGCTCCGGCTGGACGACCGGCTGCCCGTACGGCGTCGACTGGCCCTTCCGGTAGAAGTTGCGCTCGCGCAGCTCCGTCGGATCGAGGCCGAGCAGCGGTGCGCACCGGCCCATGATGTCCTCGATCACCAGCATGCCCTGGGGGCCGCCGAAGCCGCGGAAGGCGGTGTTGGAGACCTTGTTGGTCCGGGCGATGCGACCGGTGATACGGGCGTTGGGCAGCCAGTAGGTGTTGTCGATGTGGCACAGGGCGCGGGCCACCACCGGCTCGGACAGGTCCAGGCTCCAGCCGCCGTCCGCGGTGAGGGTGGCGTCGAGGGCCTGGATGTGGCCCTCGCCGTCGAAGCCGATCCGCCACGCGGCGTGGAAGCCGTGCCGCTTCCCGGACATGGTCAGGTCCTGGGTCCGGTTGAGCCGGACCCGGACCGGCCGGCCGGTCAGTCTGGCGCCGAGCGCGGCGACGGCCGCGAAGCCGTGCGGCTGCATCTCCTTGCCGCCGAAGCCGCCGCCCATCCGCAGACACTGCACGGTCACCTCGTGACTGTGCAGGCCGAGCACGTGCGCGACGATCTCCTGGGTCTCGGAGGGATGCTGGGTGCTGCTCTGGACGAAGACCTGCCCGGCCTCGTCGATGTGGGCGAGGGCCGCGTGCGTCTCCAGGTAGAAGTGCTCCTGGTCGGAGAACTGGAGCTCGCCGGTGAAGACGTGCGTGGAGTCGGCGAAGCCCGCGTCGACGTCGCCGGTCACCATCACGGGCCGGGCGCCGTGGAAGCTGTCGGCGGCGATCGCCTCCTGGAGCGTGATCACGGACGGCTTCTCGTCGAGTTCCACCTCGACGGCCCCGGCGCCGAGCCGGGCCGCCTCCAGTGTTTCGCCGAGCACCCAGGCGACCGCGTGCCCGTGGAACATGACCTCGTCGGGGAAGAGCGGCTCGTCGTGCTTCATCCCCGCGTCGTTGACACCGGGCACGTCGGCACCGGTGAGGACGCGCACCACGCCGGGCACGGCGAGCGCGGGCCCGGTGCGCAGCGCCGTGATGGTGCCGTGGGCCTTCATGACCTGGACCGGGTAGGCGTGCAGCACGTCCTTGGTGCGGTGGACCAGGTCGTCGGTGTAGAGCGCGGTGCCGGTGACGTGCTGGGCGGCGCTCTCGTGCGGCAGGGAGAGGCCCACGACGGACTTCTCGGGACGCTGGGACAACTGGCTCATGACGACACCGCCTCGGTGGTTCGCGTGTACAGCTTCAGCAGGCTCTGGCCGAGCATCGCGGAGCGGTAGGCCGCGCTCGCCCGGTGGTCGCTCATCGGCGTGCCCTCCTCGCGCAGCACCGGCGCCACGGCCTCGACGGTCTCCGCCGTCCACGGCCTGCCCTCCAGAGCGGCCTCGGTGGCGAGCGCGCGGATCGGGGTGGCGGCGACGCCGCCCAGGCCGATGCGCGCCTTGCGCACGATCCCGTCCTGGACGTCGAGTGCGAACGCGACCGCCACGCTGGAGATGTCGTCGAAGCGTCGCTTGGCGATCTTGTGGAAGGCCACGACCGGCGACAGCGGCAGCGGGAAGCGCACCGCCCGGATCAGCTCGCCGGGACGTCGCACGCTCTGCCGGTAGCCGGTGAAGTAGTCGGAGAGGGGGACCTTGCGCTCACCGTCGGCGTCGGCGAGCACCACCGAGGCCTCGAGCGCGAGCAGCGCCGGCGGGCTGTCGCCGATGGGGGAGCCGGTGCCCAGATTGCCGCCGAGGGTCGCGCCGTTGCGGATCAGGCGTGAGGCGAACTGGGGGAACAGCTCGGCCAGGAGCGGGACTCGACCGTCGAGGCGGCGTTCGATCTCGGTGAGGGTGAGCGCCGCTCCGATCTCGACGGAGTCGGACCCGACGCGCAGCTCGCGCAGTTCGGTGAGACGGTCGACGGCGACCACGCAACCCGCCCTTTTGGAGCGGATGTTCACCTCCACGCCCCAGTCCGTGGAACCGGCGACGACCACCGCGTCGGGCCGTTCGCGCAGCAGCCGCAGCGTCTCGGCCAGGGTGTCCTTCCGGACGAACACGCTGTCGTCCTGGGCGTATTCGGTGGCGACCGGCGCGGGCGGGGCCTGCTCGCGGCGCCGCGCGAGCGGGTCCTCGTCGGTGGGGGTGCCGACGGCGAAGGCGGCGTCGCGGATGGGGCGGTAGCCCGTACAGCGACACAGGTTGCCGCTCAGCGCGTGCAGATCGAAGCCGTTCGGACCGTGCTCGGCGTCGGATTCGCCCTGCGCCGCCGCGTGGGCGCAGCGGTCGGGGCGGTAGTACTCGGCGGCCATGCTGCACACGAACCCCGGTGTGCAGTAACCGCATTGGGAACCGCCGCGGACCGCCATCTCCTCCTGCACGGGGTGCAGGGCCGGCGGCGTGCCGGGGGCGCCGGCGGTGGCGAGGCCCTCGGAGGTGACGATCTCCTGGCCGTCGAGCGAGGCGACCGGGACCAGGCAGGCGTTGACCGCCACCCAGTCGGTCGGCTTGTTCACGCCGGGGCGGGCCACCAGGACGGAACAGGCGCCGCACTCGCCCTCGGCGCAGCCCTCCTTGGTGCCGGTGAGGCCGCGCTCGCGCAGGAAGTCCAGCACCGTGGTGTGGGGCGCGGCCGGTGCGAGGGGTGCTTCTTCTCCGTTGACGGTGATGCGCGCCGCTACCATGACGGGCCCTCGATTCCGTGCGCGATGGGTCGATTCATCATGTTCGCCAATGTCGGCAGCTTTCTGTGTTCGGACGCGCCACGGCGGTGAAGCGGGCGCGGAACGGCACGCGACAGCGGCGTGCCGGGAAGCGGTGAAGGGAAACCGGGAAACCGGGAAGGCGGGCGCGTGCCCGGGGACGGGCACGGCGGAACGGCGTCGTCAGCAGCCGTGGGCGATGCGACCCGGAACCCAGACCGTGGTGTGGGCGAGGCGACTCAGGTCGGAGCTGGTGTTCATCCGCGGTCGCCTCCTCTCGGTCGTCATGGGGCGAGGCTGCAAATTAATGCCCGGCGATCACCGCGGTCAAGAGGACGTCCGGGCTGCGGACATCTCTGAATCAGATGACTCTCAACGGAAACATCTGTTGGACAGTTCCACGGGCCGCTCCGAGGATGGGCCGTGCGGTTGCACAGTCCACGAGAGCGGAGGCACACATGCCGCATGAAGAGACCGAAGTAGTCGTCGTCGGGGCGGGCCAGGCGGGCGTGGCGATGAGCGAGCACCTGGGCGCCCACGGCATCCCGCACCTCGTCCTGGAGCGGCACCGGATCGCCGAGCGGTGGCGCTCCGAGCGCTGGGACTCCCTGGTCGCGAACGGGCCCGCGTGGCACGACCGTTTCCCCGGCCTGGAGTTCGGCGACGTCGCCCCCGACGCCTTCGCGTCGAAGGAGCAGATCGCCGACTACTTCGTCGCGTACGCCGAGAAGATCGGCGCCCCGGTCCGCAGCGGTGTCGAGGTGACCTCGGTGCGCCGGCTCGCCGGCCGGCCGGGTTTCCGCGTCGAGACGCCGCAGGGCACGATCGACGCGCGCTTCGTCGTGGCCGCGACCGGCGCCTTCCAGCGGCCCGTGATCCCACCGGTCGTACCGGACGGCGCCGTGCCCACGCAGCTCCACTCCAGCGGCTACCGCAACCCCGAGCAGCTGCCCGAGGGCGCGGTCCTCGTCGTCGGGGCCGGTTCCTCCGGGGTCCAGATCGCCGACGAACTGCGCCGCGCGGGGCGCCGGGTGTTCCTCTCCGTCGGCCCGCACGACCGGCCGCCCCGCGCGTACCGCGGGCGTGACTTCTGCTGGTGGCTCGGTGTGCTCGGGATCTGGGACGCGCAGACCCCTGCCCAGGGAGCCGAGCACGTCACCATCGCGGTCAGCGGCGCGCGCGGCGGCCACACCGTGGACTTCCGCGACCTGGCCGCCTCCGGCATCGAACTCCTCGGCCTGACCGCCTCCTACGACGACGGCGTGCTGCGCTTCGCGCCCGACCTCGCCGCGAACATCGCCTTCGGCGACGCCCGGTACCTGGAGTTCCTCCGGGCCGCCGACGCGTACGTGGAGCGCAACGGCCTCGGCCTGCCCGAGGAGCCGGAGGCCCATGTCCTCGGGCCGGACCCGGAGTGCGTGACCAGCCCCCGCCTGGAGCTGGACCTCGCCGAGGCCGGCGTCACCTCCCTCGTCTGGGCGACGGGCTTCGCGAGCGACTACGGCTGGCTGGACGTCGACGCGTTCGACGAGGCCGGCCGGCCCGACCAGCAGCGCGGGGTCTCCTCCGAGCCCGGCGTCTACTTCCTCGGCCTGCCCTGGCTCTCCCGCCGCGGATCGAGCTTCATCTGGGGCGTCTGGCACGACGCCCGGTACGTCGGCGACCACATCGCACGGCAGCGCGGCTATCTCGCGTACGACCCCACCGACCGGAAGAACTGAGGCCCGGATCATGAGCTCCACGAACGCCCAGACTCCGACCGCCACCTCCACGAACACCACGGCCCCGGCTCCCACAAGCCCGACCCTCCCGATCGTCGCCGGCGGACACACCCGCATCCGCCCGTTCAACACCCGCGCGACCTATCCCGAGCAGAACCTCGACAACGACCTCTGCCAGGCCGTCGTCGCCGGAGACACCGTGTACGTCCGGGGCCAGATCGGCCAGGACCTCGACACCAGCGAGTCCGTCGGCATCGGCGACGCCGAGGCCCAGGCCGAGCGCGCCATGGCCAACATCAAGATGCTGCTCGAAGAGGCGGGCAGCCGGATGGAACACCTGGTCAAGCTGACGATCTACCTGATCGACCCGCGCTACCGCGAGGCCGTCTACCGCACCGTCGGCCGCTGGACCCGGGGCGTGCACCCCATCTCCACCGGTCTGGTCGTCTCCGCCCTCGCCCGGCCGGAGTGGCTGTGCGAGATCGACGCGATCGCCGTGATCCCGCGGGAGGAGTCGGCATGACCTTCTCCCTCCTCGTACGCGACGGTGCGCGGTTCGGCGTCGTGGCGAGCTCGTCGAGTCCGGCCGTCTTCGCCCGTGTCGCCCATCTGCGGCCCGGGGTGGGCGCGGCGGCCTCGCAGAACGTCACCGACCCCACCCTCGGCACGCGCCTTCTCGACGGCCTGGCGGAGCACGCGGACCCGGAACGCGCCCTGGCCGAGGTCACCGGCGAAGCCCGCCGTGAAAGAACCGTCGCCTACCGCCAGTTGACCGTCCTGGGCCGCACCGGCCCCGGGTTCGCCTTCAGCGGTGCGCACACCCTCGGAACGTACGCCTCCGCCACCGCGGACGGCGCGGTGGCCGCCGGAAACATGCTGTCCGGCACGCACGTCCCCGGCGTGCTCCTCGACGCCTACGCCGCCGCCGGCGGAGAACTCGAAGAGCGTCTCCTCGCCGCGCTCAAGGCCGCCGTCGCGGCCGGGGGCGAGAAGGGGCCGGTGCACTCCGCCGGCCTCGCGGTCGTCGCCGACGTCGACTGGCGCGTGACCGATCTGCGGGTGGACTGGGCCGACGACCCCGTCGACCGGCTCGGTGAACTCCTCGACGTCTGGCTGCCGCAGCGCGACGACTACGTGCGGCGCGGACTCGACCCCGCCTCCGCCCCCTCGTACGGCGTCCCGGGGGACCTGTGACGACGGACATGAAGCAAGCGGCCCGGCACGCCGTCCACCGCCGCGCCGAGGAGCTCATCGATCTCTCCGAGCGGCTGCACGCCGACCCGGAGACCGCCTGGGAGGAGCACCGGGCCGCGGCCGCCGTGCCGGAACTCCTCGACCGCGCCGGATTCGACGTCACCCCGTCCTACCTGGGCCTTGAGACGGCCTTCCACGCCCGGTTCGGCAGCGGGCCCGTACGGATCGCCCTGTGCGCCGAGTACGACGCGCTGCCCGGTCTCGGCCACGCGTGCGGGCACAACCTCATCGCGGCGAGTTCCGTCGGCGCGGCGCTCGGGCTCGCTGCCGTCGCCGACGACGCCGGTCTCACCGTCGAGGTCTACGGCACCCCGGCCGAGGAGGGCGGCGGCGGGAAGATCGAGCTGCTCGACAGGGGCGCCTTCGCGGGGGTCGACCTCGCGATGATGGTGCACCCGGCGCCGGTCGACGTCGCCGAGGCCCGGCCGTTCGCGGTCAGCCACTCGAAGATCTCCTACACCGGCAAGTCCGCGCACGCCGCGGCCTATCCGGAGTCCGGGGTCAACGCCGCCGACGCCTTCACCGTGGCCCAGGTCGCGATCGGTCTGCTCCGTCAGCAGCTGCCGGCCTCGGCCCGGGTGCACGGTGTGGTGACCCACGCCGGGGACGCGCCCAATGCCATTCCGGAGCGTTCGACCGGGCGGTGGTACGTACGGGCCGAGACGCTCGCCGAACTCACCGCACTGGAACCCCGCGTCATGCGGGCCTTCGAGGCCGGAGCCCTCGCGACGGGCTGCGAGCTGCGGATCGAGCCCGAGAGCAAGCCGTACGCGGAGTTCCGCACCGACGAGAACGCCCTCGCCCGCTACCGTACGAACGCCCTCGCGCTGGGACGGGAGTTCGCGGCGCCCGGCCAGGCCGCACGCATGAACCGCGCCTCCACCGACATGGGCAACGTCTCCCAGGTTGTGCCCGCCATCCACCCGTACATCGGCATCGGCTCGCTGCCCGCCACCAACCACCAGCACGAGTTCGCCGCGTACTGCGTGGGCGGGACGGCGGAGCGGGCCCTGTTCGACGGGGCGATCGCACTGGCCTGGACCGGTGTGGACCGGACCCGCCCTCCCCGACCCTCCGAAGGACCCCGATGACCCCGACCTCCGCCCCCCGGCGCACCGTCCCGCCGGACCACGGGTACCGGACGGAGCACGACATGCTCGGCGACATCGACGTCCCCGCCGACGCCTACTACGGGGCGCACACCGCCCGCGCCCTGGCCAACTTCCCCCTCACCGGGGAGACCCTCGCCTCCCGCCCCCACATGATCGGCGCCCTCGCGGCGGTCAAGTGCGCCGCGGCCCGCGCCAACGCCGAGGTCGGCGCCCTGGACCCGACGCTCGCCGGGGCGATCGCGGACGCCTGCGCCGAGATCAGGGGCGGGGCGCTCCACGAGCAGTTCGTGGTCGACCTGATCCAGGGCGGCGCGGGCACGTCGACGAACATGAACGCCAACGAGGTCATCGCCAACCGCGCCCTGGAACTCCTCGGCCGCTCCCGCGGCGAGTACGCGCTCCTGCACCCGCTCGACCACGTCAACCTCGGCCAGAGCACCAACGACGTCTGTCCGACCGCCCTGCGGCTGGCCCTGGACGCGCAGGTCGTCGGACTCCTCGCCGCCCTGGCCGGGCTGCGCGGCGCCTTCGAGGACAAGGCCGCCGAGTTCGCCGACGTGCTGAAGATGGGCCGCACCCAGCTCCAGGACGCCGTGCCCATGACGCTGGGCCAGGAGTTCGGCGCGTACGCCGCCACCCTCGCCGAGGACGAGCAGCGGCTCGCCGAGGTCAGACCGCTGCTGCACGAGCTGAGCCTCGGCGGCACCGCGATCGGCACCGGCCTCAACGCCCGCCCGGGCTACCGGGAACGCGCGGTCGAGGAGCTCAGACGACTCACCGGCATCCCGACGCTCGTGTCCGCGCCCGACCTCGTGGAGGCCACCCAGGACGTCGGCGTCTTCGTGCACCTGTCGGGGGTGCTCAAGCGCGTCGCCGTGAAACTGTCCAAGATCTGCAACGACCTGCGGCTGCTCTCCTCGGGACCGCAGGCCGGACTCGGCGAGATCAACCTGCCCGCACGCCAGGCCGGTTCGTCCATCATGCCCGGCAAGGTGAATCCGGTGATCCCCGAGGCGGTCAACCAGATCGCCTTCGAGGTCATCGGCAACGACGTGACCGTGACCCTCGCGGCCGAAGGCGGGCAGCTCCAGCTCAACGCCTTCGGACCGGTCATCCACCGCAGCCTGGGCGCCGGCCTCGACCACCTCGCCGCGGCCGTCCGCGTCCTCACCGAACACTGCGTGCGGGGCATCACCGCCGACCGCGAACGGCTCGCCGCGACGGTCGCCGCCTCCACGGGACTCGTCACCGCGCTCGGTCCCGCGCTCGGCTACGAGACCGCCTGCGCGCTCGCGGTCGAGGCCCACCACACCGGCAGGCCCGCGCTCGACCTCGTACGCGAACGGGCGCTGCTGACCGAGACGGAACTCGACGAGCTCCTCAGCCCCGCCGCCCTCACCGGTCTGCCCGCCCTCTGAGAGGACCCCGCCCGTGCCGTACAGGACTGAGGGCATTCCGGCCCGAGCCGCACAGGTCCGAGGGCATTCCGGCCCCAGCCTCCGCATAGGGTCGGGGGCGACCGGATCACCAGGCGCGAGGGCCACGCATGACGTCACCAGTGGGTTTCACACTCGTCCAGCTCCGCTACTTCCTCGTCGCCGCCGAACGCGGCTCGATGACGGAGGCGGCGGCGGAGCTGCACATCGCGCAGTCCGCCGTGTCCACGGCCGTCCACAACCTGGAGCAGGACCTGCGGGTCCAGCTGTTCATCCGCCGGCGGGGCCGGGGACTGACCCTCACACCCGCCGGGGAGCGGCTCCGGCTGCAGGCCGAGGAGCTCCTCGCCCGCGCCCGGGAGGTCGCGGAGGAGGCCAGGGGAGGGGGCGAGTCCCTCTCCGGGCCGGTGTCCGTCGGCTGCTTCGTGACGCTGGCGCCGCACTATCTGCCGGCGCTGTTCAGCGAGTGCACCCGGCGCCATCCGGGCGTCGAGCTCGACGTCGTGGAGGCGGAGGCGGACCAGCTCGTCCAGGCCCTGACGGCGGGACGCGTCGACTTCGCGCTCACCTACGACCTCGGTCTCGCGACCGAGCCGGACCTGGACGGCGAGACGGTCGCCCGTGCCCCGGCGTACGTCATCGTCGCGGCCGACCACCCCCTGGCGGGCCGGGACAGCGTCGAGCTCGCCGACCTGTCCGGGGAACCGCTCGTCCTCCTCGATCTGCCCCACAGCCGCGACTACTTCCGGTCCCTGGTGGCCGCAACCGGCACCGCGCCCGAGGTCCGCTACCGCACCGGGAGCTACGAGACGGTGCGCTCCCTGGTGGCCCGCGGGCTCGGCTACTCCGTGCTCAACCAGCGGCCGGCGACCAGCCAGACGTACGGCGGCGGCGAGGTCGCCGAGCTGCGGCTCCGGGACGGCGGACCGCCGCTCGACGTCAAGATCGCCACGGTGCGGAGCATGACCCAGACCGCCCGGGCCCGGGCGGTCATGGACCTGCTGCGGGAGATCGCGGGGGCCTGACCGCCGGCCTCCGTGCCACAGATCGGCGGGGCCTGACCGCCGGCCTGCGCGCCACGGATCGGCGGGACCTGACCGGAGGCCTCCGCCCTACAGATCGGCGCGGCCCGTCACCGTTCGGGCGTGGGCCAGGATCAGCTCGCGGGCCCTGTCCGGGCGCAGCGCGGCGTTGCGGCTGACGATGTGCAGTCCGTAGCCGTCCTCCAGGGCCACGAGCCCGTGGGCCAGGTCCGACGCGGCCGCGGCGAGAGTGAAGCCGCCGGTCGCGGCGCCGACCGCGAGGGCGGTGGTGTAGAGCGCGACCTCCCGGGCGAAGAGCGAGGCCATCAGCTCGGCGTGCCCGGGGCTGCGGCCCGCGCGCCGGTGCAGCTCGTAGAGCAGCCCGTGCACCGGGTCGTCCGTCATGCTGGGCAGACCGCTGTTGAGGAGGGCTCGCAGCCGGGCCGCCGGATCGTCGGCGGGCGCCTCGTCGTAGGCCTGCTGCCGGGTGGCCAGATAGCTCTCGACTGCGCCCCGGTGCACCTCCAGGACGAGGTCGTCGAGCTCGGGGTAGTAGTACAGGACCGAGCCCTGGGAGACGCCCGCGGCCTCCGCGATGTCCTTGATGCGCAGGGCTTCGAGGCCGCGCTCCGCGATGGCCCGGCCCGCGGCGGTGACCAGGGCCTCCCGGCGTGCCGTCTGGTCGCGGGGTCTGCCGACTCTGCTCATGGCGCCCATTCTCTGATGACCGGATCAGGTTGTGCAAGAAGTTCCCGTCCAGAGCATTGACGGCCGCTTAACGAATTGTTTGAATCCCAACTCAAAGAAGTCGGTGCGGACGATACCCGCCGGACTCCCTCCCTCTCCGCCGCCCCCGCACACCGCCCGGGCCGCACCTCCCCCGTCCCCCCGAACGGGCACCGGCTCGCAGACGTCCCACGACGCGATCGAAGGCCACACCATGCAGACCTACGCCCACTGGCGGCAGCGCGCCGCCGAACTCACCCCACGGACCCGCCTGTTCATCGACGGAGCGTGGACCGACCCCGCCGAGGACCACTGGCTCCCGACCGTGAACCCCGCGACCGGCAAGACCACCGCCCAGGTGGCCGCCGGCTCCGCCGCGGACGTCGACCGGGCCGTGGCCGCGGCCCGCGCCTCCTTCGAGGACGGCCGCTGGTCGCGCACCGCACCCGCCGAGCGCAGGCGGATCCTGCTCGCCCTCGCCCGCCTCGTCGAGGAGCACGGTGAGGAGCTCGCCCTCTGCGACACCCTCGACATGGGCAAGCCCATCGCGGAGTCCCACGGAACCGACGTCCCCGGCGCCGCCGGCGTCTTCACCTGGTACGCCGAAGCCGTCGACAAGCTCTACGACGAGGCCGCCCCGGCCCCGCCGGGCAACCTCGCCCTCGTGCGCCGCGCCCCGCTCGGGGTCGTGGGCGCGGTGGTGCCCTGGAACTTCCCCCTCGACCTCGCGAGCTGGAAGCTGGCACCCGCACTGGCCGCCGGCAACAGCGTCGTCCTCAAGCCAGCCGAGCAGTCCCCGCTCTCCGCCCTGCTCCTCGCGGAACTCGCCGCGGAGGCCGGCCTGCCCGACGGCGTGCTGAACGTCGTCCCCGGCCCGGGGGAGACGACCGGGCGGGCGCTCGGCCTCCACCCGGACGTCGACAGCCTCGTCTTCACCGGGTCCACCGCCGTCGCCAAGCGCTTCCTCGCCTACTCCGCCGAGTCCAACATGAAGCAGGTCTGGCCCGAGGCCGGCGGCAAGAGCCCCAACGTGGTCTTCGCCGACGCCGACCTCGACGCGGCCGCGGAACGCGCGGCCTGGGGCTTCGCCTACAACGCGGGCCAGGTGTGCTCCGCGAACACCCGCCTCCTCGTCGAGGCCTCCGTCGCCGAGGAGTTCACGGCCCGCGTCGCCGCGCACGCCCGCACCTGGCTCCCGGGCGACCCCCTCGACCCCGCGACCCGGCTCGGGCCCCTCGTCGACGAGGCCCAGGCCGAACGCGTCCTCGCGGCCGTGCGCTCCTCGGGCGGCACCGTCGTCTGCGGCGGCACACGGCCCGACCGGGACGGCGCCTACCTCGACCCCACGGTCGTCACCGGCCTCGGCCCCGACGCCCCGCTCGTCCGCGAGGAGCTCTTCGGCCCCGTCCTCGCGGTGCTCCCGTTCCGGGACGAGGCCGAGGCGATCCGCCTCGCCAACGACTCCGCCTACGGCCTCGCCGCCTCCCTCTGGACCCGGGACCTGGCCCGCGCCCACCGCGTGGCCGACGCCCTGCGCGCCGGGACCGTGTCCGTGAACACGGTCGACGCGCTCAGCCCGTACACCCCCTTCGGCGGGTTCAAGCAGTCCGGCCACGGCCGCGACCTCTCCCTGCACTCCTTCGACAAGTACACCGGCCTGAAGACGACCTGGATCGCGTACGGCTGACCCCGCCGGCCACACCGGTCCGCCGCCGCTGCCGAAACGGAACACCTGCCCCCGCCGGCGACCGAGAAGACCCCCGACCCGTCCCGACCCCACACCCTCACCCCAGCAAGGGACTCACCACCATGACCAGCGACCACACCGCAGACCTGATCCGCCTCGACCGGGCGCACATCATCCACCCCTACCTGCCGGGCACCGCCACCGAGCGCGTCGTCATGGCCTCCGGTTCCGGCTGCCGGCTCACCGACACCGAGGGCCGCGACTACCTCGACGCCACGGGAGGCCTCTGGCTCGCCCAGATCGGCCACGGCCGCGACGAGGTGGCCGATGTCGCCCACGAGCAGATGAGGAAGCTGGAGTACTTCACCAGCTTCTGGGAGTTCTCCAACGAGCCGGCCATCAAGCTCGCCGCCCGCCTGGCCGAGATCGCCCCGGAGCCGCTCAACCACGTCTACTTCACCTCCGGCGGCTCCGAGGGCAACGAGGCCGCCATCAAGATGGCCCGCTACTACCACCACCGGCGCGGCGAGGGCAGCCGGACCTGGATCCTCGCGCGCAGCAAGGCCTACCACGGCATCGGCTACGGCGGCGGCTCGGCCACCGGCTTCCCCGTCTACCACGAGGGCTTCGCCCCGATGATGCCGCACGTCTCCCACCTCACGCCCCCGTGGCCGTACCGCAGCGAGCTCTACGACGGTCAGGACCCGACCGACTTCCTCATCCGCGAACTCGAGGAGCGCATCGCCGAGATCGGGCCCGAGAACATCGCCGCGATGATCGGCGAGCCGATCATGGGCGTCGGCGGCATGCTCGTCCCGCCGGCCGACTACTGGCCCCGGGTGCGCGAGGTCCTCGACCGGCACGGCATCCTCCTCGTCTTCGACGAGGTGGTCACCGCGTACGGCCGGGTCGGGGAGTGGTTCGCCGCCCAGTACTTCGACGTCACCCCGGACATCATCGTCACCGCCAAGGGCATCACCTCCGGCTACGTCCCGCTCGGCGCCCTCCTGGTGAGCGACGACCTCGCCGAGGTGCTCCTGCGCGACCACGGCTTCCCCATGGGCTACACGTACAACGGCCACCCCGTCGCCACCGCCGTCGCCCTCGCCAACCTCGACATCATCGAGCGGGAGGGACTGCTCGCCCGCGCCACGAGCCTGGGCTCCTTCCTCCACGACGAACTGAAGGCACAGCTGGGCGAGTTGCCGATCGTCGGCGAGATCCGCTCCGTCGGCATGATGCTGGCCGTCGAACTGGTCCAGGACCGCACCACCCGCACGCCCCTGCCTCTCGACCCCTCCCGGATGCCCCACGACGTGATCCGCCGCGAGGCCGGCGTCATCGTCCGCGACTCCGCACACAGCCTGGTCCTGTCCCCGCCGCTCGTCATGACGGAGACCGAGGCCAAGGAAGTGGCCACCGCACTGCGCGGTGTCCTGGAGCGCACCGATCCCACCGGTGCGATCCGCCCGGCCTGACGACGCACGGGAGGCCCGGTGCCCCGCCGGGCCTCCCCGACACGGACGCCACTCCGTCACCGCGCTCACGCGCGCCTGCTCGCAGTACCCCTCTCCCCGCTAGGAACTGCCCGTGTCCTCCCCTCTCTCCGCCACCGACTCGCGCACTCCCTCCGCCACGTCCGGGCTGCGGCGCAGCCTGAAGCGCCTCGACATCACCGCCCTGGGCATCGCCGCCGTCATCTCCTTCGACACCGTCGGGCAGATCGCCACCGGCGGCGGCGAGGCCGCCACCTGGACGGCGGTCCTCGCGCTCTTCTTCCTCGTCCCCTACGCCCTGCTGTTCGCCGAGACCGGGGCCGCGTTCCCGCAGGAGGGCGGCCCGTACGTCTGGGTCAAGCTCACCCTGGGCCGTGCGGCGGCCGCGCTCACCACGCTGCTGTACTGGGTGACCAACCCGATCTGGCTGGGCGGCTCCCTGGTCTTCCTCGCCGCCGAGACCTGGGACGGCTTCGTCTTCCACCTGGGCTCGGGCACCTTCGCGGACTACACGTTCAAGCTGCTGTTCGTGTGGACCGCGATCCTCACCGCCGTCGTCTCCCTGCGCCGCGGCAAGTGGATCACCACCCTCGGCGCCGCGGTGAAGGTCCTCACCCTCGCCGTGTTCACCCTGACCGCGCTGCTCTACGGGTTCGAACACGGCTTCCACGGGCTCACCGACGCCCACTTCACCCCGACCACCGCCGGGTTCCTCGCCCTCGTGCCGATCCTGCTCTTCGCATACGTCGGCTTCGAGGCGCCCAACGCGGCCGGCGAGGAGATGCACGACCCACAGCGCGACGTGCCCGCCGCCCTCGGACGTTCCGCGTCCGTCGCCGCCTGCTGCTACCTGCTGCCCGTCCTGGCGCTCCTCGCGGTCGTCCCCGCGGGACAGGTCACCGGCATCGGCGGCTTCATGGAAGGCGCGCGCCTCGTGTTCTCCCTCTACGGCGGCGCGGCCGGGCCGCTCCTGACGCTCACGGCGGTCATGTTCGTCTTCGCCCTCCTCACCCAGGGCAGCGCGTGGATGATCGTCAGCGACCGGATGCAGGCGATGGCCGCCGCCGACGGCGGCTCCTTCACCCGGAGGCTCGGCGCCTTCCACCCCCGGCTCGGCACGCCCGTCCGTACCAACCTGCTCTCCGGAGCGGTGGCCACCGTCTTCATGGTCGTGGCCATGCGGGTCGCGGAAGGCGACGCGGGCGCCGTGTTCGCCGTGGTCCTCACCGTGGCGGTCACCACCCTGCTGCTGTCGTACCTCGTCATCGTCCCCGCGCTCGTCCTGCTCCGGCTGCGCAGGCCCGAGGTCGTCCGGCCCTACCGGGTCCCCTTCGGCCGGCGCGGTTTCATGACCTGCGCGGCGCTCGTCTACGCCTGGATCCTCGTCGGCTCCTGGTGCGCGCTCTTCCCCGGAACGCTGGAGGGGCTCTTCGGCATCGAGTACGCCTTCGACGACATCTGGGGCATGTCCCGGGCGGCGTTCGAGGCGTTCACGCTCGGCACGGTCGCCGTGCTGCTCCTGGTCGGAGCCGCAGGCCTGGCGATCGCCCGCCGGGAGAGCCCGGACGCGCAGGCCGATCGCGCCGAGCCGTTGCGCTAGTGCCCCGCCCGGGGTGGGACGCGTGACCGGGCACGGGCACCCCACGGTGCCCGTGCCCGGCACGGCGTTCGCCGTCAGTCATGCCCCGCACGCCAGAACGCCCGTACGGCCGGACGGGCGGGTTCCGGGGACGCCGGGAACGCACGCGGCCGGTCGCGTTCCTTCGCGTGAACCTTGACCGGCTCCCGAGTGTCACGACGGCCCGAGGTCCCCGCCGAGGCCGATGGTGGGCCCCGCTGCCCCAGGCATATGCGTGGGGCACCCCAACGGAAAGGGACCACCGTGCAGATCAGCCGACGCGCCGTCCTGCGCGCAGGTACGGTCGCCGCGTTCGGAGCCACGCCGGCAGCGGGCCTCGCGAGCGGTCCGGCATCAGCGCACGACACCGACCCCGCCGCGTGGCGCGAGCTGAGCCGGTCCCTCAGCCCGCCCGCCCGCCTCCACCGGCCGGGGGAGCCGGGCTACGCCTCCCAGGCCACGGCCGACAACCAGCGGTACGCCTCCGTCCTCCCCGCGGGAGTCGTCGCGTGCGCCACCGAGGGCGACGTACGAGCCGCCCTGCGCTGGTCCGCGAAGCACGGCGTGCCCTTCGCTCCCCGCTCGGGCGGCCACAACTACGCCGGCCACTCGACGACCACCGGACTCGTCATCAGCCTGCGCGCCATGAACCAGGTGACGCCCGGCGCCCGCCGGCTGCGCCTGGGAGGCGGCGCCACCAACTCCGACGTCTACGCCGCCCGCGACGCCGGACTGTACTTCCCGGGCGGACGCTGCCCCGGCGTGGGCGTCGCCGGCCTCACCCTCGGCGGCGGACTCGGCTTCAACGACCGCAAATGGGGCCTGACCTGCGACCGGCTGACGGAGACCCGGGTGGTCCTGGCCGACGGCACCCTCGTGCGCGCCGCAGGGAACGAGAACGCGGACCTGTTCTGGGCGTGCCGGGGCGGAGCCGGCGGCAACTTCGGCATCAACACCGCCTTCACCTTCGACGCCGTCCCCGTCGGATCGCTGCGCGCCACCGTCTTCGACCTCACCTTCGGACTGACGCGGGCCGTGGACGTCGTGGAGGAGGTGCAGGAGATCCTCACCGGCGACCGGACCGGGGACTTCGACGTCCGCGTCGGCTTCAAGCACGCGGGCGACGGCACCCTCAGCCTGTGGGTGCTCGGCCAGCGCATCGGCCCCGAGACCACCCTCCGCCGGCTCCTCGCACCCCTCCTCGCGCTGCGGCCCACCCGTACCTTCGTCGAGGAACTCGGCTTCTGGTCCGCGCAGGACCGCCTCATGGAGAACCCCGGCGCGAAGGACTGCTACGCCTCCAAGTCCCTCGTCCCCGACCGGTGGCTGAGCCCCGACACGGTCACCGACATCGCCGCATGGACCCGCGCGTGGCGCCCGGGACCGGCGAGGGCGACGGGGTACGTGACGCTCTTCGCCATGGGCGGCGCCGGTGACGCCCCGCGGCCCGACGAGACCGCCTACCCCCACCGCGGCGCCACCTACGTCATCGACATCGGCACCCACTGGCCGCCCGGCACCCCGCCCGCCGCCGTGGCCGAGCTCCTGGCCCAGACCTGTACCGCCCACCGGACCCTCCGCCACCGCCTGCGGACGGACGCCGCGTACGTGAACTTCCCAGACCCCGACCTCCAGAACTGGCAGCACGCGTACTACGGCGCCAACCACGCCCGCCTGGCCGAGGTCAAACGGCGCTACGACCCCCTCGGTCTGTTCCGCCACGCGCAGTCCGTGACCGGTTCCTGAAGCGGCGTCCTTCGCGCACCGCGCCGGATGTGGGACGGTGAGGTCATGCCGGTTCCCGTGATTCTCGACTGCGATCCCGGTCACGACGACGCCTTCAACATCCTCCTGGCCGCCGCGCACCCCGCGATCGACCTCCTGGCGATCACCACCGTCGCGGGCAACCAGACGCTGGAGAAGACCACGCTGAACGCGCGCCGGGTCTGCTCGGTGGCCGGGATCAAGGACGTGCCGGTCGCGGCGGGCCGCGACCGGCCGCTGCACGGGCCGCCCCGGATCGCCGAGAACATCCACGGCGACTCCGGACTCGACGGACCCGGTTTCGCCGCGGGCGAGCCGGACGTCCCGCAGGACCCGCGCGACGCCCTCACCCTCCTCCGCGACACCCTCCTCGCCCACCCGGCACCGGTCACGCTCGTGCCGACCGGACCGCTCACCAACATCGCGGTGCTGCTGCTCGCCCACCCCGAGCTCGCCGGGCGGATCGAGCGGATCGTGCTCATGGGCGGCTCGACGGGCCGCGGCAACACCACGCCCGCGGCCGAGTTCAACATCCTGTGCGATCCGGAGGCCGCGGACATCGTCTTCCGCAGCGGACTGCCGGTGACGATGTTCGGCCTCAACGCGACCCACCAGGTCCGTGCCACCCCCGAGGTCGTCGCCCGGATCGCCGCGCTCGGCACCCCGCTGAGCGGGCTCTGCGTCGACCTCCTCACCTACTTCGCGGCCACCTACCGCGAGGTGTACGGCTTCGACGCGCCCCCACTGCACGACCCGCTCACCGTCGCCCACCTGATCGACCCGTCGCTCGTCACCCTGGTACGGGCGGCCGTGACGGTCGAGCTGAACGGCACCCACACACGGGGCGCGACGGTGGTGGACCTGCACGGCGTGACGGGCCTGCCCGCCGCCACCGAGGTCGGCATGGAGGTCGACACGGACGGGTTCTGGAACCTGATCGTGGAGGCCGTCCGGGTGCTCGGCGGCCCGTCCCGCGGACCGGAGCCGAACAAGCCCTAGCGTGCCGCGAGCCGCTCGAGCAGGGCGGCGCTCCGGGCGAGCAACGCCCGCTCCTCATCAGTGAGTTCGGCCTCGATGGCCTGCGCGAGCCAGCCGGCCCTGCGGCCGCGCTCCGCCTCCAGCGCGGACCGGCCCGCGTCCGACAGCTCGACCAGTGACTTGCGGCCGTCGGTGGGGTGCGCCCGGCGCGTGACCAGGTTCTGCTCCATGAGCAGCCCCACCGCCCGGGCCATCGACTGGGGGCGCACGCGCTGATCGGCGGCGAGGTCGCTGGTGGTCATGGCGCCGTTCCGGTCGAGCGCGCCGAGCACGGCGGCCTGGCCGAGGGGGATGCGGTCCTCGTCCTTGACGCGTCGGGTGAGCTTGCCCATCGCGGTGCGCAGTTCGGTGGCGATGGCGGCGGCTTCCGGGGTGGGCATACGGCACTTTACCCCGCGCGCCGGCCGCGCCGTGCGGCTGACCTGCACAGCAAGAGTGTACAGCCAAACTGAACAGAGAAACTGAACAGCATTGCTGTAGAGTCTCTCTCTGCCGGGCTCAGCGCCAGCGCCGTCGCAGCCGGGGCCACGGCACACCACCACGCGGAGGAACCACCATGTCCACCAAGGAAGCCGGAACCGTCGACGCCGCCATCGAGACCGTCACCGCCCGCCGGATCATCGACAGCCGCGGCAACCCCACCGTCGAGGTCGACGTCGTCCTGACGGACGGGTCCCTGGGGCGCGCGGCCGTCCCCTCCGGCGCCTCCACCGGCGCCCGGGAGGCCGTGGAGCTGCGCGACGGGGACTCCGCGCGCTGGCACGGCAAGGGCGTCGACCGCGCGGTGGCCCACGTCGACGGGGAGATCGCGGCGGCCGTCCGCGGCCGGGACGCGACGGACCAGGCGGGACTCGACGCCGCGCTCGTCGCCCTCGACGGAACGCCCACGAAGTCACGGCTCGGCGCCAACGCCGTCCTCGGCGTCTCCCTCGCCGCCGCCAAGGCCGCCGCGGCGGCCCACCGCCTGCCCCTCTACCGTCACCTGGGCGGGCCCGAGGCCCACCTCCTGCCGCTACCGATGATGAACATCGTCAACGGCGGCGCCCACGCCGACAATCCGCTGGACTTCCAGGAGTTCATGATCGCGCCCGTGGGCGCGGACACCTTCGCCGAGGCCGTCCGCATGGGCAGCGAGGTCTTCCACACCCTGCGCCGCGATCTGCTGGCCGCCGGGCACTCCACGGCCGTCGGCGACGAAGGCGGCTTCGCGCCCGCGCTGCGCACCGCCGAGGAGGCGCTCGACTTCGTGATGTCCGCCATCGAGCGCACGGGCTACCGGCCCGGCACGGACATCGGCCTCATCATGGACCCGGCCTCGTCCGAGTTCTTCCGCGACGGGGTGTACGACTACGCGGGCGAGGGGGTGCGCCGCACCCCCTCCGAGAACGCCGACTACCTGGCCAAGCTCATCGACGCCTACCCGATCGTCTCCGTCGAGGACCCGATGGCGGAGAACGACCTGGACGGCTGGCGCGAGCTGACCGCCCGTGTCGGCGACCGCTGCCAGCTCACCGGCGACGACGTGTTCTGCACCAACGAGACGCTGCTCCGCGAGGGCATCCGCACCGGCGTCGGCAACTCGGTCCTCGTCAAGGTCAACCAGATCGGAACCCTGACCGAGGCGCTGGCCACCGTCGCCACGGCCCACGCGGCGGGCTGGACGGCCGTCATGTCGCACCGCTCGGGCGAGACGGAGGACACCACCATCGCGGATCTGGCGGTGGCGACCGGCTGCGGCCAGATCAAGACCGGCTCGCTCTCCCGCTCCGACCGCACGGCGAAGTACAACCAGCTGATCCGGATCGAGGAGGAGCTGGGCGACGCGGCGCGCTTCGCGGGCCGCTCCGCACTGCGGCGGGCCTGACGCGCACGCCGGAGCGGCGTCACCACCCGAAGGCGGTGACGCCGCGTCAGGCGGAGCGGGTCACTTGCCGAGCCACGCGTTGTGGACGGTCAGCGTCGACGTGTTGCCCTGCCGGTCCGTGATCTCGGCGGCGAAGGAGACACCGCTGTCCTTCGCCGGGCTCCTCACGGAGAGCAGGCCGCCCACGACCTTCGTCGGCTGCCAGCTCTTCCCGTCGTCGTAACTCACCGACACCGCGAGTGACTTCAGGTTCCCCCCGGCCGCGGCACCCTGCACGGTCACGGGGACCAGGACCGTGGTGCGTGCCGGGATCCGCGAGGCGAGGTCGACGGGTGCGCCGAAGCGGACCGTGGACACCGGCAGCGGCGTCGTCGCCGCGACCTGCTTCGAGCGGAACGTGAAGCCCGTCTCGATCCGCGTGGAGACCCCGGCGACCTTAGCCGGGCGCACCGCGGAGGTGGTCAGACGGTACTCGGCGTCGGCGGCGTCGACCGTGAAGGGCTTCGAGCCGCTCAGCGGATCGTCGTTCTCGGCGACCTTCACCCCGTCGCGATAGAGCGCGGTCGTGGCCGAGACGTACGGGAGAGTCGGCAGGTGACCCCGGCCGTCCGCGAACAGCGGCACGGCGCCCACGAGCTGCTGCTCGCCCGTCACCGGGTCCGGGGCCGTACGGAAGACCCCCATGCCCTCACCCAGGAGCGGCCCGAAGACACCCGTGTTGAAGCTCTCCCGGTACGTCCTGCCGGCCTCGTAGCGCTTCGGCCGGACCATCTCGTACGCGCCCTCGAAGGCCGGGTAGCCCCACTGGTCCGGCTCGCCCAGCTGGTTGAACCGGGTGAGCCAGGTGGCGCCGTCGGCGGTGGAGACGTAGAAGGTACGCGTGCCCGGCGCCGGCTGCGGGGCGGAGAAGCCGTTGCCCTCCGGCGCGCCCGGCAGATGGGCGTACGGGGAGGCGAGCGTGGTCTTCCCGGGCGCGGAGGAGCCGAGACCGACCTGCAGTGTGGCCAGCTCGCTCGCCTTCACGTGCTTGGTGTATCCGGTCGCGACCGCGCTCGCCTTGCCGCCGAAGGCCACCGCGTACTGGCTGCCCGCGTCCTTGAGGAAGTGCGCGTCCCAGGTCTGCAGGAGGGATCCGTCGGTGACGGCAGGACCCATGTGGGCGGTGCGGAAGCCGGTGAAGCCCCGCAGGACCCAGCCGTTGCCGACCTTGCCGATGTCGGTGGCGACCTCGTAGTACGTCCCCGCGTAGTCCGCCCTGTCGAGGCCGGGCACGGTGATGTCCACCGGCCTGGTGGTGCGCGCGTCGGCCGTGACCGTGGTGTCGGCCAAGACGTCCAGCTTCGGCCGGGCGATCCAGTCGGTGCCCGCCGTGTAGTCCGACGGGTCCTCGTAGACGGCGGTGTTGAGCGTGTACGAGCCCTTGGGCACCCG
The DNA here is from genome assembly GCF_040295385.1 of Streptomyces sp. NPDC002825. NCBI lineage: Bacteria > Bacillati > Actinomycetota > Actinomycetes > Kitasatosporales > Streptomycetaceae > Streptomyces > Streptomyces sp. NPDC002825. The sequence continues at coordinate 25,994 of NZ_JBEOVH010000031.1, read as the reverse complement.
GATCGTGTGGGCACCCGGCTCGTTGTCGATGCGGGCCTGGACGTTCGCGGCGGCCCCGCCGACGCCGGTCAGGGTGGTGGAGAAGTTCGGGGCGTCGGCGCCGTCGCGCCCGAGCGCCCGGACCGTGAGGTCGTACGACTCCACTTCCCGGACGGCCACCGCGGCCGTGCGGACGGACCGGCCCGCGGCGGTGGCGGTGACGTAGCCCGAGTAGGCGCCGTCGGCCTCGCCGATCCGGGTGTCGGCGACGAGGTCCACCTCGGCCGTGCCGCCCGCGGGCACGGTCACCTGCGAGGCGCCGAGCGTGAAGAACCCGGCCGGGGCCGGCTTGCCCGCGGGGTCCAGGGCGGACACCGAAAGGCCGAGGGTGACGTCGGTGGTCCCGAGGTTGCGGTAGGAGACCTTCTTGGTCACGGGCTTGTCGTCCGTGTGCGGCCACAGGGCGGTGCCGTAGTTCAGCGACACCGGCTCGGCGACGACGCTCTGGGCGAGCGCCCTGTCGACCCGGATCCGGCCCGCGCCCTGCTGGAAGGCGGTGTAGCCGCCGTCCTCGGCGGAGCCGGTCAGCGCGCCCTTGAGCTCGGCGGACCTCCAGCCGGGGTGGCGCTGCTTCAGGATCGCCGCCGCACCCGCGACATGCGGGGTGGCCATGGAGGTGCCGTCGATTTGGAGGTAACCCGGCGCGGGGTGCGGCGTGCCGGGCCGCGTGTCGATGAGGCTGCCGGGGGCGGCGGCCGCGGTGATGGCGACGCCCGGCGCGGTCACGTCCGGCTTGACGGCTCCGTCGCCGACCCGCGGGCCGGTGCTGGAGAACGGGGCCAGTCGGTCGTCCTGGTCGACGGCGCCGACGGTCAGCGCGGCGTCCGCGCTGCCCGGCGAGCCCACGGACGACGCACCGGACTCGCCCTCGTTGCCCGCCGCGACGGCGAACAGGATCCCCTTCTCGGCCGACAGCCGGTCGACCGTCGCCTCCAGTGGGTCGACGCCGGGGCTGTCGGGGCCGCCGAGGCTGAGGTTGACGACGTCCGCGCCTTCGGCGGCGGCCCACTCCATGCCGGCGGTGATCGCCGAATCGTCCCCGTACCCCTCGTCGTCGAGGACCTTCCCGCTGATCACCTTGGCGCCGGGGGCCACGCCCTTGTACCGGCCGCCGGACTTGGCGCCGGTACCGACGGCGATCGACGCGACGTGCGTGCCGTGCCCGACGCGGTCCACGGCGTCGGCGGAGGCGGAGAAGTTCTTCTCGCCGACGACCTGCGTCCTCAGGTCGTCATGGGTCTTGTCGACGCCGGTGTCGAGCACGGCGATCTTCACGCCCGTGCCGTCGAACCCGGACGCCCACGCCCGGTCGGCGCCGATCTGCCGGACGCTGCGGTCCAGGCTCGCGCCCCGCACCCCGTCGAGCCACACCTTGTCGATGCCGGAGGCGGCGGCGCGCAGGCCGCTGCTCTGCCGGTCGGTCAGCGCCTCCCACAGCCGGGCCACGTCGTCCGGGGACGTACGGATGGCGTCGGCGCCGATCGTCGGGAAGGTGCGCCGCAGTTGGGTGTCGCCGGCCGTACGCACCTCGGCGCGGGCGGCTGCGGCACTCCCTTCGTACTGCACGATCAGCTTGAGCCCGGTGCGGTGGCTCTTGCGGAGCCGCGGGTCGGTGAGCACGTCGAGGTCGAAGAGCCGCTGGTCGAGGCGGCCGGTGGCGATCAGACGCCGGGCGTCGCCGGGCACCACGAGCGTGTGGTCCCCGGTGCGCTCTATCTGAACGGGTATGCGCTCGCGGCCCTCGGCGGACTCGAAGCCCACCATCCGGCCCTTGGCGTCCACGAGGACGCGGTCGCCGGTGACGAGCGGGATCCGCTGGGTGCCGCCGATGGACGGCGTGGTGCCGTGGGTGTCCGGTGCGACCGTCGCGGTCGCGGTGATCGCCGTCGCGGGGCTGGTCAGGCCTGCGACGAGGGCCACCGAGGTGGCCGCTGCGACGGTGAAGGCGCGTGCTCGCTGCACAGGTGCGCGCAAGTCTCCCCCAGGAGCTCGGGATGAGGTCGAATGGTCGATTCCGGCCGGGCGGCACGAAGCGCCCGCCGCCGGTCAGCGCAGTATGTGAGGAGCGGACGGCGCGATCAACGCAGGTGGGGGAGGGGAGAGTTGATCGGCATGGTTTCAGGCCATCGTCCGGTCGCCGACTGTGATCGGGCGACGATGGCGATGTGACAGCACGGTGACGGCAGCGCGATCCTTGCGCGACAGAGGGCTCGTCGGGCCCGCCCCTTCAGGCATTCAGGGGCTGCGGGGAGCGTGCCGCTCGCCTTGGCCGTATCCGTACCCGGATGGAACGGCTCTCCATCCGGGTACGGCGATGCCGGTCCGGGCTACGGCTGGCCGTCGAGCCAGCTCAGCTTGTGCCCGTACAGCACCCGCTGGCAGTAGTCCGTGCCCACCGGATCGGCCGCGTCACGGTTGGCCGTGCAGTCGGACGCGGATCCCGGGCGGTGCTCGGAGAGGGACCACAGACGGCCCGTGCCCCGCTCGATGTAGAGGTCCTCGGCGCCCCGGGCGGTCTTCACGGCCGCGCCGTTCGTGACCAGCTGGCCGTTGCTCCAGCTGTAGCGCCAGAGGTTGCCCGGCTCGTCGGTGCCCTTCGACTCGTTCACGTACAGCTTGCCGTTGTACGCGGCCGCGCCCTGGGCGCCGCCGTTGGTCAGCGGCAGGTAGTTGGCCCAGCCCTCCGCAGTGACGTCGGAGGAGCGTCCCTCCAGGTCTGCGACGGGGAAGGACGCGATGCGGCCGGTGGACGGGTAGCCGGTCTGCGGACGGCAGTACTCACCCATGAGCAGACGGTCCGGGGTGGTGCTGCGGTCCAGGGAGATGTAGGAGGCCTTGGGGGCGCCGGTGGAGACGCAGGCGTACGAACCGGAGGGGTTGCTCTGGGTCGCCTTGAACTTCCACGCGGCGACCTGCGGCATCACGTAGCGGTAGCCGAAGCTGTACCAGACGTTGTCGTGCCGGCCGACCTTCGTCTTGTCCTCGGTGTTCGCCGTGGTCTGCACACCGTCGGTGTCGCTGCCCATCGCGTCGTGCGTGGTGGGGTCGCCGTCCGGGTCCAGGTCCATGATGTAGCGCATGTCGAAGACGCGCAGGCCGTTGCGGGTGTCGGCGACGTAGAGGTAGTTGCCGTACCAGACGATCCCGCCGGCGTGGACGCCCTTCTGGATCGGGTACTCGGAGGCGTGCAGCCCGTCGAAGGAGACGTGGTCGGCCGAGTTGATGTACGTCCAGCCCAGCAGGACGTGCCGGTACTTGACCTCGGGGCTGCCGGTCGCCGGGTTGACGCGGCTCTGCACGAAGGTGATGCGGACGCCCTTCTGGTTGCAGGCGTCGTTGGCCTCCAGCTCGGCCGTGGTGCAGTCGCCGGTGGCCGGGTCCGGGTCGGTCTCGCGGCCCGGGTCCCAGCCGTCGTACGAGGCGAACAGCTGGATGTTCCCGGCCGTGCCCCACAGCTCGTCGTCCTGGGCGTCGGATACGCCCGAGAAACCCTGCGGGACCCACTCCTGCGAGGTGGAGTCGTCGCTCTGGAGGCAGTACTTGATGTCCGGATCCGCGGCGGTGCCGAACGGGTCGCGGGAGCACCACGGCGTGACGGTGCGGTTCGCCCCGGCCAGGAGGTTCTGCACACCCGACTTGGGGAGGACCGCGTCGAGGCGGGCGACGCGGGAGGTGGTCTCGGCGTTCAGCGCGCCGGGCGACATGGTGAAGTCACCGGGCGAGGCCGCGCCGCCGGGCGAGGTCCAGGCGGTGGCGGAGAAGGAGGAGGGCGCGGCCTCGGCCGCGAGCGGCTCCTGGACCGTGGGGTCCGAGCCGCCCTGCGGAACGACCTCGGCCTGGGCCGGGGCCACGAGGCCGGTGAACACGAGCGAGGCCGCGGCGGCTGCGGTGAGCCAGGCGCGGCGTATTCGCCTTGAGGGCATGGGTGGGTGCCTCCGGTTGATGAAGCGTCAGACGGGCTGAACGGAGGCTTCCAGAACGCCCGAGCGAAACGCAAACCTGCCGGAAATGCGTGCAACGCCCCCTTCGGGCGGGGCAATTACTCCCGATCCGCCCGCATCGCACCGCCGGGGCGGGTAGGCCTCCGCGGTCCCTCAGGCGACCGTTCGGTGCAGGACCTGCCGCCGATCCGCACAAGATCCCCACGGCGGGCCGTCGCCTCTCCTGGGCCGGCGCAGGATGTGTGCGCGGCGAACCGGCCGTCCGGCAGATCTCGACGTGGCCCGTGACTCCTACGACCGGGCGGCCGACAGATAGTCGACATGGCGGACGAACACGCGAGCCCCGGCGTCGTCGTCATGGCCAGGCGACCCGGCTGCGAGCGGGGCAGCCTGTCAGCGGTGGGCGGTAGCTTCCCCGGCATGGGATTCACGAGCGCGTGGGCGATCAGCAGTCACACCGACGAAGGCATCGCCGGCCTCTCCTCGCACCTGCTGCCGGCGATGCGGGCGGACCGCGGCCACCCGGAGGCCGAAAGGCGCTGGCGGCAGTGGCTGCGAGAGCCGCTCCCCGACTACCGGACCTGGTACTCCTTCGGCGGCGAGGGTGGTGACGTGCGAGCCGATCCCGATGCCATCGAGTCGTTCCGCGAGCTCACGGCACCCGGCCGCCATGTCGATGATGTCTGCGGCGGGACGGTGGATCCCTCTTTCGACGTGCTGGACACCGTGTGGGAGGGGCAGAGCGAGGAGAGCATGTTCGTCTCCGTGCACAGCAAGGAGTACGCGGTCTCGTCCCTGTTCCACGCCATCGGTCCGACCCGTGCGGCGCTCTTGCCGGGCTGGTGCGGCACCTTCCTGCTCTCCGCCGCGGAGGTCCGCGACAGCCTTCCGCTCGTCGAGCGTGCGCTCACCTTCACCCCGGCCGAACGTGCCGCCGTCGAGGATCAGGACTGGTTGTACTACGGCGAGGGGGAGGAGCGCGTTCTGGACGGGCCTTTGCGTGTCTGGCGCACCGCCGTTCTTCAAGGGCTGGGCCTGTGCGGGGTGTCCGTGCACCTCTGCTGAGGCCGCCGTGGCGCCGGGGCGACGAAGGAGAACCCGAACCGGGGAGTCGGGTCGGGCGCTCCGGGGTGTCGTCAGCGGGTGACGAAGGTGACGCGGCCCCGGGGGTGGGGGCGAGGCCGGGACGGTGGGGGACGTGGTCGTTTCGGAGGGCCGGCGCGATGAGGTGAGGGGGCGTCAAATCAATACTGGAGGAAGTTATTTATTTGCTCTATGTTACTCGCGTGTCACGACTTCGCTCGCGGCCTCTCGTCTCCGCACCCGCCGAGACCGCGGTCCTCGCCCTGCTCCTCGCGGAGGGCCCCCTCAGTCGGGTGGAACTGGCCCGGCGGACCGGCCTCTCCTCGACCGCCGTCACCAAGGCCGCCAGGCCGCTCATCGACGACGGGTATCTGTACGAACTCCCGCCGGAGCGCACCGCACCCGGTGCCGGCCGGCCGGTCAACCCGCTCGCGGTCGCCCCCGACCGGGAGTACTTCGTCGGCCTGAAGATCAGCTCCGGTCAGGTCTTCGGCGCCCTGTGCGATCTACGGGCCGGGATCCGCGCCACAGCCGCCCGCCCGCTCGGCGAATGCACCCCCGAGGCCGCCGCCGCGCTCACGGCCGAGCTCGTCGGCGAACTCCTCGACTCCGAAGCCCCGTTCAGGGCCCGTACGCGTCACCTCGGCGTCGCGGTGAACGGTGACGTGGACCGGGACACCGGCCGGCTCCGCCACTCGGGGCTCCTCGGCTGGCGCGACGTCCCGCTCGCCGAACTGCTCACCGCCGCCACCGGTCTGGCCGTCACCGTCGAGAACGACGTCAGGGCGCTGACCGTCGCGGAGCACTGGTTCGGCGAAGGCATCGGCACCGAGTACTTCGCGCTCGTCACCATCGGTGCCGGCGTCGGCTCCGCACTCGTCGTCAACGGGCAGCTGCTCAGGGGCGCGTACGGTGTCGCGGGCGAGGTCGGACACGTCCGCGTCGACCCGGCCGGCCCGCGCTGCCGCTGCGGCGCACGCGGCTGCGTCGAGGCGATCGCCTCCACCGACGCGATCCTCGCGGCGGTCCGCCAGGCCACCACGAACCCGCACCTCACCTTCGGCGAGGCCGCCGATCTGGCCCGCGAGGGCCACCCGGCCGCCCGCGAGGCCTTCGACCGGGCCGGACACGCCATCGGGATCGGCATCTCCGCGCTCGTCAGCCTCGTCGGCCCGGAACGCGTCGTCGTCAGCGGTGAGGGCGTCGACGCCTACGACCTGCTCAGCCGCCCCATCCAGGACGCGTACGCCGCACACACCTTCGGGGCCGCCGGACGCTGCCCGCTGTCGCTGCGGCCGCTGCCCTGGCAGGAGTGGGCCAGGGGCGGCGCCGCCGTGGCCATCCAGGCCCTCTTCCCGCAGTACGCGGCCACCGCCCCGACCGGCGCCGGCTGAACGTCCCGCAGCCGACCGTACGACGCCCCGCCCTCCTCCTCGCGACGGAGACGGGGGCCGAGCGGCACGACGCACCGCTCCCGCACGCCGCGCCACCCGCACCGCCTCGCATGCCGCACCGTCCTTGCACGCCGCGCCAACCCGGCGCCCGCACCGCCTCGCATGCCGCACCGCCACCCGCACGCCGCGCCAATCCGCACGCCGCGCCACCCGCACGCCCGCACCGTCCCCACACGCCGCGCCAATCCGCACGCCGCGCCACCCGCACGCCCGCACCGTCCCCGCACCCCGCACCAATCCGCACCCCGCACCTCCCGCACCACGCACAAGGCAGGTACATCACCCCGACCCGTAAGGAGCCTCCGTGGCATCCCGCTTCACCCCGCTTCGACGCGCCACCGCACTCCTCGTCACCACCTCCGCGCTCCTCCTCGGCACCCTCACCCCGCACGCGGCCGTGGCCGACACCGGGACGCCGCCGCCTCCCGTCCTCACCGGCGCCGAGCTCGCCGCCTCCTGGACCGCCCCGCTGTCGACCCGGGACCGGTACGTCGTCGACGCCGACGGCGACCGGTTCAAGCTCAAGTCCGGGAACTGGGCCGGTGCGCAGGGCACCTGGCAGGGCAGCGGCGACGTCGGCGACGTCGCCAACCACCAGGCCCGGCAGATGTCGCACAACATTCCGCTCGGCCTCGACCGGAAGCCGATCGCCGACATCCTGGCCGACTTCCACACGCTCGGCCTCAACAGCATCCGGCTGCCCTTCGCGAACGCGCTGGTCCACGACACGACCGTCGTCCCGGACGCGGCCGTCGCCGCCAACCCGCAGCTCAAGGGCAAGACCCCGCTCCAGGTGCTCGACGCCGTCGTCGCCGCCCTGACCGCGGACGGCTTCGCCGTCATCCTCAACAACCACACCACCAGCTACCGCTTCTGCTGCGGCCTGGACGGCAACGAGCGCTGGAACAGCGGCCAGTCCACCCAGCAGTGGATCGACGACTGGGTCTTCCTCGCCAAGCGCTACCAGGCCGACAAGCGGGTCGTCGGAGCCGACCTGCGCAACGAGGTCCGCCGCGACACCTGGGACGACCCCAACTGGGGCTGGGGCGACGAGCACGACCTCAACAAGGCCATGGAAGAGGCCGGCAACAGGATCCTCCAGGCCAACCCGGACATGCTCGTCGTCATGGAGGGCATCAACTGGCAGGGCATCCCCACCGACCTGACCCCTCACGGCCGCCCGATGCTCACCCCGGTCGCCACCCTGTCCAACACCCTGATCCGCTCCGACAAGCTCGTCTACGCGGCCCACTTCTACGGTTACACGGGCCCGAACCACACCGGCGCCACCGGCACCGGCGAGACGCACGACCTCCGCTACGAGGAGCTCACCCCGGCGCAGCTCGCCCAGGTCGTCGACGACGAGGCCCTGTTCGTCACCCGGTCGGGCCAGCACTTCACCGCACCCGTGTGGATCAGCGAGTTCGGCGCCGCCGGGCGGGGCGACATCGACGCAAGGGAACGCGCCTGGTTCACCAACTTCACCGACATCCTGGTGCGGAACGACTCCGACTTCGCCATCTGGCCCCTGGTCGGCTGGACCGACGCGAACGGCATCCCGCAGGACAACTGGGCCATGGTCAGCTACAGCGCGAACGGCACCCGCCTCGGCGTCATGGACGCCGGCGACTGGCGCGCCACCGACTGGAACAAGCTCGTCGGCGCCCCGGGCAGGACCGGGAGGGTCGGCGACGCCCCGCGCTGGAACATGCTCAACCTGGACCACGCCGACTACGACGTCTCCGCCACCATGCTCGCCAAGCCGGACTGGTCCCCGGGCAACCGGAAGGGCAACTGCCCGGACAGCCAGCGCGTGACCGGCCTCGCCCGCAGCAGCGGCCGCGGTCTGTGCACCGACGCCGGCCAGCCGGCCAAGGCGAGCGGCTCCTGGACCGTCGTCACCGACGAGCGGTTCGTGACCGGAGGCGACTGGGCGAACGGCTACAACAAGCTCCAGTGCCCCGACCGTTCCTTCGCCGTCGGCTACAGCGTGAACGGCAACGCCATGGCCGCCCTCCTGTGTGCCCCCGCGGCCACCGCCCTGCCCACCACCGGCCGGGTCCTCTGGTTCGACCACGGCGACAACCGGCCCGCGACCGGCGGCTCGACCGCCAGTGACTGGGCGCCGGGCTACTACAAGGGCCAGTGCCGCGACGACGAGTACCTCGCCGGCGTCGCCTACACCTGGAAGTGGACCCACGGCGGCGTCCCCGACGCCCTGCTGTGCCGCCCGCTCGCCTGATCCGTCCCCCCGACCGACTCCGGCCCGCCGAAGCGCCTCGGCGGGCCGGAGTTCTGTCGTCACGGAGCGACCGTCGGCCTTCACGTGACGGCTCGGCGGTCGTCACGGAGCGACCGTCGTCCTCGGGGTGAGCGCCCGCCGCCTCAGGCCGACGGCTCGGCGGTCCTGGCCAGCGCCGTCGGCAGCTCGGCCGCAGTGGAGTGGAGCCGGCGCACCAGGTCCTCCGGCGTGTGCCCGGTCGGCTGTGCCGCGGGAAGGCGGACCTCACCTTGGACGAGCTCGGCTGACCGGCGTTCCCGTCGACACCGGCCGGGTGTTGAATCGCGCCATGCGCATTCTGATCATCACCGCCGGTTCCCGCGGAGACGTCGCGCCCTTCACCGGGCTGGGCCGCCGCCTGCTCGACGCGGGCCACGAGGTCGCCGTGGCCGCCCACGCGTCCTTCGCCGCGCTCGTCGGCGGCTGCGGCCTCGAACACCGGCTCATGCCGGGAGACCCGCAGGAGCTCCTCCGCGGCTGGTCGCGGGCGGCTTCGCGGGAGGAGGCGCAGGCGCTGACCAGGGCGTACGCGGACGGGCTCGCCGACGGGGTCGCGGATGCCGTGGCGGGCGGAGCCGACCTGCTGCTCACGGCCCACGGCCCGGCTCCGCTGAGCCGGACGGCCGGGGAGGCCTCCGGCATCCCCGTCATCGGCACCTACCTCGTCCCGTCCTTCGCCACCCGGGAGTTCCCGCTGCCCCACGCGCGGGGCACCGAGGACGGCGGCCCGGAGGGCAACCTCGCTGCCGGCCGGGACGTACTGAGGCGCGCCGAAGGGGCCTTCGCCGGCGCCGTGGCCCGGCTGCGCGACCGCCTCGGACTCCCCGCCGACACGCCCTCGTCCGCGGCGGACCTCCGCCCCGCCTTCCACGGCTACAGCCCGCTGGTGGTGCCGCGCCCCGGCGACTGGCCGTCCGGGGTCGAGGTCACGGGCTACTGGTGGCCCGCGCGGCCGGAGCACTGGCAGCCCCCGGCCGAGCTGGTCGACTTCCTCAAGGCCGGTCCGCCCCCGGTGTTCCTCGGGTTCGGCAGCATGGCGCCGGGGGAGGGCGAACGGCTCGGCGAACTGGCGGCCGCGGCGGTGAAGCGGGCGGGAGTGCGGGCGGTGGTGCAGGCGGGATGGGCCGAACTGAGCGCGGGGTACGGCCCCGACATCCTGGCCGTCGGCGACGTACCGCACGACTGGCTGTTCCCGCGCACCGCCGCCGTCGTCCACCACGCGGGAGCGGGCACCACCGGGGCCGGGCTGCGGGCCGGGGTCCCCGCCGTGCCCGTCCCCGTCATGTACGACCAGCCGTTCTGGGCGGCCCGGCTGCAGGCCCTCGGGGTCGCCCCGCGGGCCGTGCCGTTCCAGGACCTCACCGCCGAAGCCCTCGGCGACGCGATCGCGGCCTGCCTGTCCGAACCGTCCCTCCGCCGCCGCGCGGCCGAACTCGCCCGCGGGATCGCGGCGGAGGACGGCGCGGGGGCGGTGCTCGCCCACATCGACACCGTACGCGGCGGGTGACTGCCGGATGTTCCCCGGAGGGGGACCCCACCTCCTCCAGTGAGGTGCTCAGGCCTTGACCAGTCCCAAGTCGGCCGCCAGGCGGGCGCGGTGCCAGGACGGCGGGCCGAAGAGCTGGGACGAGCCGTGCGCCCGCTTGAAGTAGCGGTGGGCGTCGTGCTCCCAGGTGATGCCGATGCCGCCGTGCAGCTGGATCATCTCGCCCGCCACCGCAGAGAACGCCTCCGAGCAGGCGGACTTGGCGGCGGCCGCGTGGCGGGACAGCTCCGGGTCGCCCGCGGCGGCGGCGAAGGAGGCGCCGAGCGCGGCCGAGCGCGCCGACTCCACCAGGACGTACGCGTCCGCGAGGCGGTGCTTGACCGCCTGGAAGGAGCCGATGGCCCGGCCGAACTGGACCCGTTCCCTGGCGTAGGCCAGCGTGAGTTCGAGGCAGCGCGCGGCGGCGCCGACCTGTTCGGCTGCGAGCGCCGTACAGGCCAGGTCGAGCACGTGCGCGAGCACCCGCTCGCCCTCGCCCTCCCCTCCCACGAGCCGGCCCTCCGCCTCCGCGAGCACCACCCGCGCCTGCGCCCGGGTGGAGTCCATCGTCACCGTCGCCGCACGAGCCACACCCGTTCCGTCCCCGAAGACCTCGAAGAGCGAGACTCCCGCCCTCGTACGGGCCGCCACGAGCAGCGGCCCGGCCTCGGTGCCGTCGAGGACGTGCTCCTTGGTCCCGGTGATCCGCCACGTACCGCCGGGCCCCGCGATGGCCTCGGCCCGTACGGCCGTCGGATCCCAGGAGCCGCCCTCCGCCCATGCCAGGGCGCCCACCGCCTCACCCGAGGCCAGGTCCGGCAGCAGCCGTGCGCAGGCCTCCCTGTCGTCCGAGGCGAGCAGCGCCTGCACGGTGAGCACCGCGGAGCCGAGGTACGGGACGGGGCTCAGCTCCCGCCCCAGCTCCTCCACCACGACGTAGACCTCTCCGGCCCCGTACCCCGCACCGCCGTACTCCTCGGGCACGGCGAGTCCCGCGATGCCGATCTGTTCGGTCAGCGGGCGCCAGGCAGCCTTCCCCGGGTGCCGTCCGAGGACGGACCTTACGGCGGAGCGCAGTTCCTCCTGTTCCTCCGTCGGCCTCATGCCTCTGCTCCTCTCGAAGTCGTACGGGTACGGGGCCGCTCCTCCGGCGCCGCAGGGTCCTCCGCCGACAGGTCCCGGCCCCGGGTCTCGGCGGTGCGCCAGACGGCGAGCGCGGTCACGAGACCGCAGACGACGGCGATGACCACGAGCGGCGTGCTGCGGACGTCGTCCGAGGCGGACAGCAGACTGCCGGCGAACAGGGGGGTGAATCCGCCGCCGATCAAAGCGGCCAGCTGATACCCGAGCGAGGCTCCGGTGTAGCGGACGCGGGTGCCGAACATCTCCGAGAGCAGCGGCCCCAGGGGCGCGTACATCGCGGACTGCACCACCTGGCCGACGACCATGCCGAGGATCAGCAGCGTGGTCGAGCGCGCGTCGACCAGGGCGTAGACGGGGAAGGCGAGCAGCACGACGCCGGCCGCGCCGCCGAGGACCACGGCCCGGCGGCCGACGCGGTCGGAGAGAGCGGAGAACAGCGGGATGGACACGAGGCCGGTGACCGAGGTGAAGAGCAGCCCGGTCATCACCTCGGCGGTGGCGTATCCGATGGCCGTGGCGTACGTGAGCATGAACGTGCTGATCAGCGCCGTCAGGGCGAACGGTCCGATGCCCACGGCACACGCGAGGACCAGGTTGCGCGGCCGCCGCAGCACCTGCGCCAGCGGAACGCCCGGCGCCTCACCGGCGTCACGACGCTGCGCCGCCCGCCGGAACAGCGGGCTCTCCGTGATGCTGACGCGCACGTACAGACCGATGCCGAGGAGCACCGCGCTGAACAGGAACGGGACGCGCCAGCCCCAGGCCAGGAAGGAGCCGTGGGGGAGCAGCGAGGCGAGGGTGACGGCGACCGTGGAGAGCAGGAAGCCGATGGGGGAGCCCATCTGCATCACACCGCTCCACAGGCCCCGGCGCCCGGGCTCGGCGTGCTCGACGACCATGAGCGTCGCGCCGGCCCACTCGCCGCCGATGGCGATGCCCTGGACGACGCGGAACAGCACCAGGAGGACGGGAGCCGCGACGCCGATCGTCCCGTACGTCGGGAGGACGCCGATGAGGAAGCTCGCCACGCCCATGAGGGCCATGGTGAGGACGAGCATGGACTTGCGGCCGAGCCGGTCGCCGAAGTGCCCGAAGACGGCGCCGCCGAGCGGGCGGGCCACATAGCCGGCGGCGAGCGTCCCGAAGGCGGCGATCGTGCCGACGGTGGGGTCGGACGCGGGGAAGAACAGCTCGCCGAAGACGAGCGCGGCCATCGTGCCGTACAGCAGGAAGTCGTAGTACTCGATGACGGTGCCGAGCAGACTCGACAGCGCCACCCTGCGAAGGAGCGCGGGGTCGGAAGGTCTCTCGGGGACGTGCGGGGACGGTGCGGGGGACACGCTGACTCCCGGGTGCGGTAGGGATGGTGGGGAGGGACGAGCGGTACGGGGCTGACGGGCCCGCCGGCCGGCCACGGGCAGCGGGCCCCGGTTCAGGAGGCGAGCACGCGCGCCCGGCAGGCCGCGGGGGTGCCCCAGGCGTCGCGGAGGGGACGGGCCTTGCGGATCCACAGGGCGAGGTCCAGTTCCTCGGTGTAGCCGACGGCGCCGTGGAGCTGGAGGGCGGTGCGGGCGGCGGCGTACGCGGCCTCGCCCGCCGTGACCTTCGCCGCCGCGACCTCGGCGCCGGCGTGGTCCGCCCCTTCCGCGAGGGCCAGGGCGGCCGAGTGGAGCAGGGGGCGGGCGAACTCCAGGGCGATGAGCGTGTCCGCGAGGCGGTGCTTGACCGCCTGGAAGGAGCCGATGGCGACCCCGAACTGGGTGCGCTGCTTCACGTACTCCACGGTCCGGTCGAGGAGGGCGAGTCCGAGGCCGAGGGACTGGGCGGCGGTGGCGAGGGCGGCGACCTCGCGGGCGTGCGCGGCGGCGGCGGTCACGGCCGGGCCCTGTGCCAGGACGGTGCCGCCGAGCGGCCGGGCGAGGCGGCGCGCGGGGTCGGCGGAGGGCTGGACGGGACCGGCGGTCTCCGCCCGGCGCACGGTGTCGCCCTCGACGACGAGGACGGCGTCGGCGGTGTCCGCGTCCAGGGCGTAGGGGCTGCCCGCGGCCGGCACGCACAGGGAGACGAGCGCCTTCCCGGAGGCGATCTGCGGCAGCAGGGCGGCGGTCGCGGTGTCGTCGAGCCGGTCGAGGAACGCCGCCGCCGCGACCGTCTCGACCAGCGGACCGGGCACGGCGTGGCGGCCCAGCTCGGTGAAGGCGACGGCCAGTTCGACGGGCAGCGGGCCGAGACCGTCGTGCCGCTCCGGCACGGCGAGGGCGAAGACACCCGCCTCCGCGAGCCGGGACCACAGCGCCCGGCCCGGCCCGGTGTTCCCGTCGGCCCAGGCGCGGGCGGCCGCCGGGGTGTCGGCCGCGGTGAGCATGCCGTCGAGGGAGCGGGCGAACTCCCGCTGCTCGTCGTCGAGGAGGAACCGCATCACCGGCGTCCCTTCGGGAGGCCGAGCAGCCGCTCGGCGATGATGTCGCGCTGGATCTCGTTGGTGCCGGCGTAGACGGGTCCGGCGAGGGAGAAGGTGTGCCCCTCGGCCCAGCCGCCGTGCGCGGGCGCTTCCGCGGCCCGGTCGGACAGTTCGCCGAACGGCCCGAGCAGGTCGAGGGCGGTCTCGTGGAGCGCGATGTCGAGCTCGGACCAGAAGACCTTGTTGAGGCTGGACTCGGCGCCGATCGCCCCTCCGGCGGCGATGCGTGAGACGCCCGCGTACGCGAACAGCCGGTAGGCGCGCGCCCCGATGACGGCGTCGGCGACCCGGTCGCGCAGGGCGGTGTCGGACGGGTCGGCGGTCTCCCGCCACAGCCCGGCGAGACGCTCGGCGGCGGCCGTGAACCGGCCTGGGCTGCGCAGGGTGAGCCCCCGCTCGTTGCCCGCGGTGCTCATCGCGACCCGCCAGCCCTGCCCCGGTGCGCCGATGACGTCCTCGTCGGGCACGAACACCTCGTCGAGGAAGAGTTCCGCGAAGGCGGGCTTGCCGTCGAGCCGCCCGATGGGCCGTACGGTCACCCCGTCGGCGTCCAGGGGGAACATCAGGTACGTCAGGCCCTGGTGCGGCTTCGGTGCGTCGGGGTCGCTGCGGAACAGGCCGAAGGCGCGGTCGGCGAAGGCCGCCCGGGACGACCAGGTCTTCTGGCCGCGCAGGAGCCAGCCGCCGTCGGTCCGTTCGGCCGTGGAGCGCAGCGAGGCGAGGTCGGAGCCGGACTCGGGCTCGGACCAGGCCTGGGCCCAGATGACCTCGCCGCGCGCCATGGAGGGCAGGATGCGGGCGCGCTGCTCGGCGGTGCCGTGCTCGAAGAGGGTGGGGGCGAGGAGGTTGATGCCGTTCTGGCTGACCCGGCCGGGGGCGCCGGCCGCGAAGTACTCCTCCTCGAAGACCAGCCACTTCAGGAGGGAGGCGCCCCGGCCGCCGTACTCCTCGGGCCAGGAGACGACCGACCAGCGGTCGGCGGAGAGGGTACCCTCCCACTCGCGGTGGGCGGCGAAGCCCTCCTCCGTCTCCAGGGAGGGCAGGGGGGTGTCGGGCACGTGGGCGGTGAGCCAGGCGCGGGCCTCGGCCCGGAAGGCGTCCTCCGCCGCGGAGAAGTCGAGGTCCATCAGGCTCCCGCCGCCTTCATCTTCCGTATGTCCATGCCGGCCAGCGCGTCGGGCGCCGTCTCGGCGTTGTGCGCGTGCGCGAGGTGGTGGAGGCCGAAGACCGAGTCCATGCCGGTGTGCAGGCCCTGGAGGTCCTCGGCCTGGTTGACGGCGCGCTTGGTGAGGGCCAGTCCCATGCGGGGCATCTCGGCGATGCGGTGCGCCAACTCCAGGGTCTTCTCCGTGAGTTCCCCGGTCGGGACGACCCGGTTGACCATGCCGACCTCGTAGGCGCGCCGGGCGTCCATCCGGTCGCCGGTGTAGAGGAACTCCTTGGCGACGCGCGGGGGCATCACCCACGGGTGGGCGAAGTACTCGACACCGGGGATGCCCATGCGGACGACCGGGTCGGCGAAGAACGCGTCCTCGGCGGCGACGATGAGGTCGCACACCCAGGCGAGCATCAGGCCGCCCGCGACGCAGGCGCCCTGCACCGAGGCGATCATCGGCTTGGGCAGTTCGCGCCAGCGGCGGCACATGCCCAGGTAGACCTCGGACTCGCGGGCGAAGCGGCTCTCCGCGCCCTGCTTGTCCGAGTGGTCCCACCAGAGCCCGGCGCGCCGGTCGAACGGCAGATGGGCGTCCCGCCCGGGGGTGCCGATGTCATGGCCGGCGGAGAAGTGCCTCCCCGCTCCGGCGAGCACGACGACCTTCACCTCGTCGTCGTCGGCCGCGCGGTAGAAGGCGCGGTCGAGGGCGTACGTCATCGCGGAGTTCTGGGCGTTGCGGTAATCGGGCCGGTCCATGGTGACCACGGCCACCGGGCCGAGGCGTTCGTAGCGGACCGGGTCCTTGGATGCGGTGCGGGCAGCGGACATCCGCCCTCCTTCCCTAACAAGTGTTTGGTAGGTTAACGTACGGCCATGAGCAACGTCGAGGAGTTCCGCAGAGAGGTCCGCGGCTGGCTGCGCGCCAACCTCACGGGCGAGTTCGCCGCCCTGCGCGGGCGCGGCGGCCCCGGACGGGAGCACGAGGCGCACGCCGAACGCCTCGCCTGGGAGCGGCACATGGCCGCCGCCGGGTGGACCTGCGTCGGCTGGCCCAAGGAGTACGGCGGACGCGGCGCGAGCCTGGAACAGCAGGTCGCCTTCCACGAGGAGTACGCGCTCGCCGACGCCCCCGCCCGCGTCAGCCACATCGGCGAACAGCTCCTGGGACCCACGCTCATCGCCTTCGGCACACCCGAACAGCGCGAGCGCTTCCTCCCGAAGGTCGTCAGCGTCGAGGAGCAGTGGTGCCAGGGCTACTCCGAGCCCGACGCCGGCTCCGACCTGGCCAACGTCCGCACCCGCGCCGAGCGCGACGGCGAGGAGTGGGTGGTCACCGGGCAGAAGGTGTGGACCTCACTCGCGCACGAGGCCGACTGGTGCTTCGTCGTCGCCCGCACCGAACCCGGCTCCACCCGCCACCACGGCCTGTCCTACCTGCTCGTCCCCCTGGACCAGCCCGGAGTCGAGATCAGGCCGATCGTCCAGCTGACCGGGACCTCGGAGTTCAACGAGGTCTTCTTCGACGGGGCCCGCACCCACGCCTCCCACGTCGTCGGCGCCCCCGGCGACGGCTGGCGGGTCGCCATGGCCACCCTCGGCTTCGAGCGGGGCGTGTCCACCCTCGGCCAGCAGGTCGGCTTCCGCCGCGAACTGGAAGCCCTCATCGCGCTCGCCCGGCGCAACGGCGCGGCCGCCGACCCGCTCATCCGCGACCGCATCGCCCGCGCCTGGATCGGCCTGGAGACCATACGGTTCAACGCCCTGCGCATGCTCGACGGCGTCGCCGCCGGAGCCCCGGGCCCCGAGGCCTCCATCGGGAAGATCTTCTGGGCCACCTGGCACCGCGAGCTCGGCGAACTCGCCATGGACGTCTGCGGGGCCGGGGGAATGCTGGCCGACGGCGAACCGTACGACCTCACCGACTGGCAGCGGCTCTACCTCTTCTCCCGCTCCGACACCATCTACGCCGGCTCCAACGAGATCCAGCGGAACATCATCGCCGAGCGCGTCCTCGGCCTGCCCAAGGAGGTCCGCCCATGACCGGCACCCCGCCCCCCTACGTGCCGGGCCACGGTCTGCTCGCCGGCCGCGACGCCGTCGTCACCGCCGCCGCGGGCGCCGGCATCGGCGGCGCCACCGCCCGCCGGCTCCTGGAAGAGGGGGCGCGGGTGGTCATCTCCGACGCCCACGCCCGCAGACTCAAGGAGTCCGAGGCCGAACTCGCCGCCGAGTTCGGCGCGGACCGCGTCGCCGCCCTGCCCTGCGACGTCACCGACGAGACCCAGGTCGCCGCACTGTTCGACCTCGCCGTCGAGCGCCACGGGCGCCTCGACGTCGTCGTCAACAACGCCGGACTCGGCGGAACCGCCGACCTCGTCGACATGACCGACGAGCAGTGGGACAAGGTCCTCGACGTCACCCTCAACGGCACCTTCCGCTGCACCCGCGCCGCACTGCGCCGGATGAAGGCCGCGGGCGCCGGGGGAGCCGTCGTCAACAACGCCTCGGTGATCGGCTGGCGCGCCCAGAAGGGGCAGGCCCACTACGCCGCCGCCAAGGCCGGCGTCATGGCCCTCACCCGCTGCGCCGCCCTGGAGGCCGCCGCGTACGGGGTACGGGTCAACGCCGTCTCCCCGAGCCTGGCCATGCACCCGCACCTGGTGAAGGTCACCACCCCCGAACTCCTCGAAGAGCTCACCTCCCGCGAGGCCTTCGGCCGCCACGCCGAGCCCTGGGAGGTGGCCAACGCGATCGTCTTCCTGGCCAGCGGCTACTCCTCGTACCTGACGGGCGAGGTCCTCTCCGTCAGCAGCCAGCACCCGTGAGACCGGCGCCGGAGCGGCGCCGCGAGATCCTGGACACCGCGGCCGAGGTCTTCGCCGCGCAGGGGTACGACGCCACCACCGTCCGCCGCATCGCCGACGCCGCCGGCCTGCTCGCGGGCAGCCTCTACTACCACTTCGACTCCAAGGAGTCGATGCTCGACGAGATCCTCCGCGCCTTCCTGGACGAGCTGTGGGCCCGGTACGACACCGTGCTCGCCGCCCTGCTCGGCCCCCGGGAGACCCTGGAGGCCCTCGTCACCGAATCGTTCCGGGAGATCGACCGGCACCGCGCCGCCGTCGCCATCTACCAGAAGGAGTCCGGGCACCTGCGGGAGCAGCCGCGCTTCGGCTACCTCGCGGGCTCCCAGCGCAGGTTCGAGGAGGCCTGGCTCAGGACCCTGGAGCGCGGCGTCGCCGCCGGGGTCTTCCGCACCGACCTCGACGTCCGGCTCACCTACCGCTTCGTGCGCGACACCGTCTGGGTCGCCGCGTCCTGGTACCGGCCGGGCGGACAGCACAGCCCCGAGGAGATCGCCCGCCAGTACCTCTCGATGGTCCTCGAGGGCATCGCCCCCGCCATCCCGTGAACGACATGACATCGTGGACAGAGAAGAAGGAGCCGTCATGGCCGAGGCCTACATCGTCGAAGCGATCCGCACCCCGGTCGGCCGGCGGAACGGCGGACTGTCCGCCGTCCACCCCGCCGACCTCGGAGCACACGTCCTGAAGGCGCTCATGGAGCGCTCGGGCGCCGACCCGGCCGCCGTCGAGGACGTCGTCTTCGGCTGCCTGGACACCGTCGGCCCGCAGGCCGGCGACATAGCCCGCACCTGCTGGCTGGCCGCCGGACTGCCCGAGGAGGTGCCCGGCACGACCGTGGACCGGCAGTGCGGCTCCTCCCAGCAGGCCCTGCACTTCGCCGCGCAGGGCGTCCTGTCCGGCACCCAGGACCTGGTGGTCGCGGGCGGCGTGCAGAACATGTCGATGATCCCCATCGCCTTCGCCAGCCGCCAGGCCGCCGACCCGCTCGGGCTCACCGAGGGCCCGTACGCCGGCTCCGTGGGCTGGCGCGCCCGCTACGGCGACCGGCCGGTCAACCAGTTCCACGGCGCCGAGCTCATCGCCGCCAAGTGGGACATCTCCCGCAGGGACATGGAGGAGTTCGCCCTGCGCTCGCACCAGCGGGCCGCCCGCGCCATCGACGAGGGCCGCTTCGACCGCGAGATCGTGCCGTACGGGGACGTCACCACCGACGAGGGCCCGCGCCGCGACACCACCCTGGAGAAGATGGCCGGGCTGAAGCCGCTGGTCGAGGGCGGCCGGCTGACCGCCGCGGTCTCCTCGCAGGTCTCCGACGGGGCCTCGGCGATGCTGATCGCCTCCGAGCGCGCCGTACGCGAGCACGGACTGACGCCGCGCGCCCGCGTCCACCACCTGTCCGTCCGGGGCGAGGACCCGATCCGCATGCTGTCCGCCCCTATCCCTGCGACGGCGTACGCGCTGAAGAAGGCCGGGATGACGCTCGACGACATCGACCTGGTCGAGATCAACGAGGCCTTCGCCTCGGTCGTCCTGGCCTGGCTGAAGGAGACCGGCGCCGACCCGGAGAAGGTCAACGTCAACGGCGGCGCCATCGCCCTCGGCCACCCGCTCGGCGCGACCGGCACCAAGCTGACCACCACCCTCCTGCACGAACTGGAGCGCACCGGCGGCCGCTACGGCCTGCAGACCATGTGCGAGGGTGGCGGTCAGGCGAACGTGACGATCATCGAGCGTCTGTGACGAACGACGGCCGCGGCCCTCGGACCGTCCGGCCGGAGGCCGGCGCGGGCTTCCGAAGCCCGGGAGGCCCCCGGGGCCGAGCGGTGCGAGGGGGCCGTTCGGGAGGGGGCCATGTGCGAGGGTGGCGGTCGGGCGAACGTGACGATCATCGAGCGTCTGTGACGCCGTTCCCGAAGAGCTGCTGCCAGACCGCCTGATCGGTGCGGGGGCCTCCCGGGGTCTCCGCGCCGTACACCTCGATCTCCGCCTCGATGTCCAGCGGGAGGGTGGGCGAGGTCATCGTCGACAGCTCCTCGGCCACCGCCGCGTCGGGGACCAGCCAGCACACCTCGAACTCGATGCCGTCCGGGTCCCGGCCGTACAGCGCCTTCGTGGAGGCGTGGTTGCTCGCCCCGGTCAGGGCCCCCGCCAACGCCAGGCGGGCCCGCATCCGCCGAAGCTCGGCAAGCGTGTCCACCTCCCAGGCCAGGTGGTACAGACCGACCCCACCCGTGGCGTGCCCGGGGCCGCGCCCGGGGGACTGGAACAGACCGAGGTCGTGGTCGTTGGCGGAGCCCGCCGCCTGGAGGAAGGCCGCCCCGGGGAACGCCTGCGGCAGCGGCCGGAACTCCAGGACGTCGCGGTAGAAGGCGAGGCTGCGCCCCAGGTCGGAGACGAAGAGGACGGCGTGGTTCAGCCGCTGGATCGGCATGGCGGTTCCGTTCGGGTCGGTGCGGAGGAGTCCGGGTCGAGACACATGTCCGCCGGGGTGAAGGTACCCCGGCGGACATGTGCGTGTGGGGGACGGTTCAGTCCGTGGCGGGCAGGGCGTGAAGCGCGGCCCGCGCCTCGGCCATCAGGCGCTCGACGAGCTCGGCGCAGGACGGCAGGTCCTCGATCAGACCGGCGACCTGGCCGGAGGCCATCACGCCCAGGTCGGTCCGGCCCTCGACCATGGAGGCCTTGAGCAGCATCGGGGTGTTGGCGGCCAGCAGGATCTGGCTCCACGTCAGGTCCTTGCCGTGCTTCATCGCCAGGCCGTCCCGGACCATCTGCGGCCAGCTCATGCCGGACTCGCGCCGGAACGCCGCCGCGTGCCGGACCGCCCGCAGCAGCGAGGCGGCCCGCCCCGAGCGCTCCAGGGCGTCGACCAGCTCCGTACGCAGCATGCGGTGCGGCAGTCCGTCCACCTTCGTGGTGACGGTGACGTCCGTGACCGCCGCGGCGAGGTAGCGGGCCTTCACCGCGTCGGGGACCGTGCTGTCGGAGGTGAGCAGGAAGCGCGTGCCCATGGCGATACCGGCCGCGCCGTAGGCGAGCGCGGCGACCAGGCCGCGGCCGTCGTGGAAGCCGCCGGCCGCGACGACCGGGATGTCCACGGCGTCCACGACCTGCGGGAGCAGGACGGTGGTGGCGACGCTGCCGGTGTGGCCGCCGCCCTCCCCGCCCTGCACGATCACCGCGTCGGCGCCCCAGGCCGCGACCTTCTCGGCATGGCGCCTGGCCCCGATGGACGGAATCACGACGACCCCCGCGTCCTTGAGGCGGGCGATGAGCTCGCGCGACGGGGCGAGCGCGAAGGAGGCGACCCTCACGCCCTCGTCGATGATGATCCGCACCCGCTCGGCCGCGTCCCCGGCGTCCGCGCGCAGGTTCACGCCGAAGGGCGCGTCCGTACGGGACTTCACCTCGCGCACCGCCGAGCGGAGCTGGTCGACGGTCATCGTCGCCGAGGCCAGGATGCCGAGCGCCCCCGCGTCGGCGGTGGCCGAGACCAGGCGGGGACCGGCCACCCACCCCATGCCGGTCTGCACGACGGGGTGGCGCACCCCGACGAGCTCGGTGAGCCGGGTGGGGAGCGTGACGTCGCTCATGAGGGGACCTCCCGGTCGCGCAGCCCCTTCGGGTCGATCTCCTCACGGATCAGCCGCAGTTCCTCGGCGGTCGGCTCGCGGGTGTACGGCACCTCCTCGGGGACGGTCAGCGCGAAGCCGGTGGCCTCGCGTACCTCCTCGACCGTGACGCCGGGGTGCAGCGAACGCAGCCGCATGCTGCGGTCCGGGGTCTCGAAGTCGAAGACGCCGAGGTCGCTGATGACGTCCGGGAGGCGGTGGTAGCGGGTCGCCGAGGGGCCGGCCGCGGCCGCCCGGTCGTAACCGACGCCGGACACCATGTCGACCCGCTCGACGAAGACGCGCGTCGAGTGCTTCGGGACCCAGTAACTGGTCGGGTTGTTCAGGGTGTTGACCGGTGCGCCGCGCACGCCGAGGAGCTGGCGCTTCGGCCGCGCCCAGTCTCCGATGCAGCTGATGTTCTGGTTGCCGTGCCGGTCGAGCTGGCTCGCGCCCATCATCACGTGCCGGCGCCCGGTGGCGACCATGGCCAGGTGCTGGCGGTACGGCAGCCAGCCCTCCACCACCCGGGGCGCGGCGCCGACCGCCGGGACGTCGGCGATGAGCAGTGCCTCCCCGTCGGTCAGCAGCAGCTCGGGGGAGAAGGTGAGCTTCGCGAGGCGGGCGCCGATCATCGGGACCGTCCCCATCGGGCTGGCCAGGACCTCGCCCGCGTCCCGCCAGGCCTCGGCGCAGGCGACGACGCAGTACTCGGCCCGTGTGGCGGGCGCGGCCTTCGGCGTGGTGTCGGTGCCGCTCACGCTTCCTCCTTCTGGAACGCCGCGACCGCGGCCTGGTAGGCGTCCTCGTCGCCGGACAGGAACCGGGCACTGAACTCCCGCCATGCCTCCGGGTCCCGGGCGGCCTTCACATAGGCGCGCTGGAAGGCCTCGTCCCGGTCGTAGTCGGGGGCGCAGGAGGTGAAGTGCGCGCCGTTCGGGGTCTCCACGACACCGTCGACGAACGCCCGCTTGAGCAGCAGCGACTGCGGCCCCGCGTCCTTGAGCAGCTCCGAGGTCTCCACGATCCGCTCGCAGGAGACGTACGCGGCGTCGGCGGCCTCGCAGAACAGGTCGTCGAAGTACGGGTCGGGGCCCAGGTACTGGCCGTTGCCGTGCACGTCGGCACGGTTGAGGTGGACCAGGGCGGCGTCCAGGTGCAGCGCGGGCACGGCGACGAGCTCCTCGCGGTCGTCGTACGGGGAGGTCACGGTCCGCAGCGAGGGGTTGACGGTCATCACGTCCGAGGCGAGCCCGGCCCGGATGGGCATGAACGGCAGCCGGTGCACGGCGGCGGTCAGGCCCCACATCACCATGGCCTCGTCCAGCTCCACCAGCTCGAAGTCACCGCGCTGCCGGGCCGCGCCGAAGTGCGGCTCCAGGGGTACGGAGTCGAGCGTGGCGAAGGCCGCGACCAGCTTGCGTATCTTCCCCGCGGCGGCGAGCAGCCCCACGTCCGGGCCGCCGTACGAGACCACGGTCAGATCGGTGAGGTCCGACCGCAGCAGCGCCCGTACCAGGGCCATCGGCTTGCGGCGCGAGCCCCAGCCGCCGATGCCGATCGTCATCCCGCTGCGGAGCCGGCCCACGACCTCCTCGGCGGTCATCGTCTTGTCCCTGCTCACGACTGCTGCTCCTCGTCCGTGTCGATGGCGTCGTCGGCGTCGTCCTTGCCGAAGGTGTCGCGCACCCGGTCGGCGACGCCGCTGAGGTTGGCCTCGAAGGTGAAGCCCTGCTCGAAGCGGTAGCTGCGGTGGACGTCCACCGGGTCGATGCCGTTGATCGCGGCCTTGGCGAGCCGGATCAGCTGTCCGTCCTTGGCGGCGATCTCCCGCGCGAGTTCCAGCGCCGCGTCGAGCAGTTCCTCGCGCGGGACGACCCGCCAGACCGAGCCGTGCCGGTGCAGTTCCTCGGCCGTGACGGTGCGCGAGGTGTAGTACAGGGCCCGCATCAGCTGCTGCGGGACCAGCCGGGCCAGATGGGTGGCCGCGCCGAGCGCGCCCCGGTCCAGCTCGGGCAGGCCGAAGGTCGCGTCCTCGGAGGCGACGATCGCGTCGGCGTTGCCGACCAGGCCGATGCCGCCGCCGAGGCAGAAGCCGTGCACGGCGGCGACCACCGGCACCTCGCAGTCGTAGACCGCGGCGAAGGCCTCGTAACAGCCGCGGTTGGCGCCCAGGAGGGCCTCGTGCCCGGCCGTGCGCTGGATCTCCTTGATGTCGACGCCGGCGTTGAAGCCGCGGCCCTCCGCGGTGAGGACGACGCAGCGCACCTCCGGATCGGCTCCGGCGGCGCGGACCGCGGCGGCGAGGTCGTACCAGCCTTGTACGGGGAGGGCGTTGACCGGGGGGAAGTCGACGGTGACGACGGCGATGCCCTTGTCCGGGGCGGAGGTGGAGACACCCATGAGCAGATCAGCTACCTTTCCACCAAACGTTTGTTAGGTGGAAGATAGCAGCGGTTCGCGCGCTGCGGGAGGTGTCCCTTGCCAGTCACCATCGATCTGACGGGATCCGTCGCCGTCGTCACCGGCGGCACACGAGGCGTCGGCGCCGGGATCACCAGATCCCTGCTCGAAGCCGGCGCGGAGGTCGTGACCTGCGCGCGACGGGCCCCCGAGAAGCCCGTCGAGGCGGGCGGGCGCACGGCCCGCTTCCTCCCCGTCGACCTGCGCGACCCGGCCGCCGTCGCGGACTTCTTCACGCGCGTCCGCGACGACCACGGCAGGCTGGACGTCCTGGTCAACAACGCGGGGGGAACTCCGTTCCGGATGCTCGGCGAGGGGAGCGCCGAGCAACAGGCCCGCGTCCTCGAACTGAACCTCGTCGCCCCGCTGACCGCCTCCCTCGGCGCGTACGAGGTGATGCGCCATCAGCCCGGCGGCGGGTCCATCGTCATGATCGGCAGCGTCAGCGGCACCCGCCCCTCACCGGGCAGCGCCGCGTACGGAGCCGCCAAGGCCGGCCTGGACAACCTCGCCCGCTCCATGGCGGTGGAATGGGCACCGCTGGTGCGGGTCAACACGCTGGTGCCCGGCATGGTGCGCACCGAACTCTCCCATCTGCACTACGGGGATGAGGACGGCATCGCCTCGGTCGGCCGCACCGTGCCGCTCGGGCGGCTCGCCGAGCCCTCCGACATCGGCGACGCCTGCGTCTTCCTCGCCTCAGAACGGGCCGCGTACATCAGCGGCGCCAGCCTGCTCGTGCACGGAGGCGGGGAACGCCCGGCCTTCCTGGACGCGGCCACGGTCAACCACTGAACCCCCCACTCACTCACTCACCGAAAGGCACGCACCATGACTGGACTGTGCAACGGACGCGTCGTCATCGTCACCGGCGCCGGGCGAGGGCTCGGCCGCGCGCACGCGCTCGCCTTCGCCGCCGAGGGCGCCAGGGTCGTCGTCAACGACCTCGGCGTCGGCCTCGACGGCACGGGTGGCGGCGCGGGACCGGCTGACGAGGTCGTCGACGAGATCAAGGCAGCCGGTGGCGAGGCCGTCGCCCACGGCGGCGACATCGCGACCACGGACGGCGCGGCCTCACTCGTCGCCACGGCGCTTGACGCCTTCGGCCGTCTCGACACCCTCGTCAACAACGCCGGCTTCCTGCGGGACCGCATGCTGGTCAACCTCGACGAGGACGACTGGGACGCCGTCATGCGGGTCCACCTCAAGGGCCACTTCCTGCCACTGAAGCACGCGGCGGCGTACTGGCGGGCGGAGGCCAAGGCGGGCCGTACGCCCGACGCCCGTGTGATCAACACCAGCTCGGGTGCCGGCCTCCTCGGCAGCGTCGGCCAGGGCAACTACGCGGCCGCCAAGGCCGGCATCGTCGGCCTCACCCTCGTGGCCGCGGCCGAGATGTCCCGCTACGGAGTCCAGGTCAACGCGATCGCGCCTGCGGCCCGGACCCGGATGACGGAGCAGACCTTCGCCGAGACGATGGCCGCGCCGGGGGCCGGAGCCTTCGACGCGATGGCTCCGGAGAACGTCTCCCCTCTCGTCGTCTGGCTGGGCTCGGCGGCCTCGGCGGGGGTCACGGGGCGCGTCTTCGAGGCCGAGGCGGGGCGGATCACGGTCATGGAGGGCTGGCGGCCGGGGCCGACGGCGGACAAGGGCGCCCGCTGGACCCCGACGGAGGCGGGCGAAGCGACCCTGAAGCTCCTGGCCACCGCGGAGCCCCCCCACCCGGCCTACGGCACCCGCTGACGCCACCCCGCCCCGTTGTGGGCATGCGTTCCGCAAGGGGCGGTGCCCACCCGCAACGGAGCGGCGCCCAGGCCCGTTGTGGGCAGGCGTTCCGCCGGGGCGGTGCCCACCCGCAACGGAGCGGCCCCCAGGCCCGTTGTGGGCATGCGTTCCTCCCCCAGACTTCGTCCGGGAGGTGCCCCCAGGGCGGAACGGGTGGGCACAACGGAACGGCGCCCTTGCCGGCG